>NZ_CAXUGK010000042.1:0-36690 GCF_964250605.1 Bacteroides sp. AR20
TTCCTCTCTGAAAAATAAATGTTTTTATTGCTTATTATCCGCACCCAAAAAGTTGCATTTATAAGTTGAACTCAAGTAATAAAACTGAAGAGTAGTATGAAGAAAATGATTAAGATAGCTTTTGTTGCAGCATTTGCAGCGATTGCAGGATATGGAGTTTATGCAAATCAGAAAACAGATGTTATGTCTGATTTGGCATTGGCTAATATAGAAGCATTAGCAGATGGTGGTGAAGGTTCTGGTGATTGTTATGGTTGTGCTATATATGCAATTGGTATCTGTAAAGATTGGGGATGGGGTGGATGTAAAGGACAATCGCTTATACACTATGTTTAATTAATAAATATAAATCAAGAAATAGTATGAAAAAAATATTAATATTGTTTGTTGTTCTGTTTTCTTTAATCAGTGTAGAAAGATTGCATACTGTAGAAGATACTGAGCAGATATGTGAGTTGCTGTTAAAGAATGTAGATGCTATGGCGTCTGGTGCAGAGATTATAATAGGTCCATTTTGTATTCAAACAGATCGTACATGTTTTGTAGATTATGATGGCTTTTTTGTAAGAGGGTATCGTCAGTATTTCTAGTAATTCATTTTATTGGATAAATACAGAAAGTAATTCAGGAGAACTCTTCTTTGTTATTCAAAATAAAAGACAACGAAGAAGAGAATTCTCTTGATTATATGTTAATATACTAATATTTTTTTATTCTTTATTATGAAATATTTATTGGTTCTAATTTTAGTAGTTTCATTTTCATCATGTACAAATTATGATGAAAAAATGAGAAAATTTGATGCTTCATTTACAAAGATGCGTAAAATTACTTCTGCGAATGTCTTAAATCATGAATTAATTTTAGGGAGACCATATATTATTCATTATGCTGATTCATCGGTTGTTATCTATGATGATATAAATGATAGTATATTTACATTAATAGATTTAAGAGATAATAATTCTGTATATCATTTTGGAAAAAGAGGGGAAGGTAATAATGAATTCCTTCAGGTTTTTTCTTTGTGCTCTTTGTATGGAGATTCGTTAATTGGGGTATATGATGTTTATAAGCGGAACCTAGTGGAAATGAATCTACGGCAAATTAAACAAGGAAACATTCAATTTCCAGTGTTGATGCAGGATAGTCTGATGAGCTTAAATATATGCCCAACTCAATATGATACATATTTAGGATTAGGGTTTTATGAAAATAATATGTTTAGTCTTACTGGTAAGCATATTGGAAGTAGGTATTACTACGAGTATCCTTATCGTGATAAACAAGAAAAAGAAGTTAAAAATCGTTTAAGAGGAATGGCTTATCAAGGAACGTTATCTTCTAATAAATCATTGAATCGATTTGTCTTTGCTATAGGGTCAGCACCTATATTTTCATTGTATTCTGTAAATAAAGATAATATAGATAAATCATTTGAATTTGTAGGAGGATACCCTGAATATAAAACAGAAGATACAGGTACAACTAGGTCGGCCCCAATGAGTGTAGCTAATAAAATGGCTTTTATTAAAGCTTATGCTACAGAGAAGTATGTTTATCTACTGTATTCAGGAAATAGTTATAAGGAAGTTGGTGTAAAGGCTTTTAATGGAAAAATTATTTATCAGCTAGCTTGGGATGCCACTCCTATATGTAAGTTTGTCTTAGATTTTCCAATTATGAATTTTTGTGTATCAGATTCAGATGATACAATATATGCTTTAATGGATAAAGAGGAAGTAGAATTGGTTAAATATTCGTTGAATTTGTAGTTATGAATCGTATTTTATATATTTCTCTGTCAGTTATACTATTTATTTCTTGTGGAAATAAGGATCGAGAAATACTCGTAAAGTTAATGCAAGAGTGGAAAGGACGTGAAATATTGTATCCTAATGATATGCATTTTTTTATGCAAGGTCGAGATACTTTGAATGCAGATTCCATATGTATGTATAAGATAATAACCTATATAGATTCGATAGGTTGTATGAGTTGTAAATTGGGTTTATCACAATGGCAAGATTTTGCAGTAAATGTTGATTCTATATTTCCGAATACTGTGCATTTTCAGTTTGTTTTTCAGCCATATAAGCTTAATGAAATACGGCTTTTGTTAAAGAGAGAACGGTTTAATCATTCGGTATATATAGATAAAAATAATAAGTTTAATAAATTGAATAAATTTCCTTCTAATATGAATTTTCAAACTTTTTTGTTAGATAGAAATAATAGGGTTATTGCTATTGGTAATCCAATTTATAATCCTAAAGTGAAAGAACTCTATCTGAAGATTATTAAAGGTGAGAAGATAGAACGAAGAGATGAAAGTAAAGTGATAAAAACAGAAGTGGATGCCAGCAATATATCTGTTTCGCTGGGTCGTTTTGATTGGCAGGAGGAACAAAAAGCAACTTTTATATTGAAGAATGTGGGTGACAAACCATTGGTTATACAAGATGTTGCCACTTCTTGTGGTTGTACTACCGTAGCTTATTCAAAGGAACCGGCATTACCGGGTAAGGAAATAGCTTTGGAAGTGGTTTATAAAGCCGAACATCCGGAGCACTTCGACAAGACGATAACGGTATATTGCAATACAGAAAATTCTCCGTTGGTTTTGAAGATTAGTGGGGATGCAAAATAACTGATTGATGGGATGAAGGAGCGGCTGCAATTGAAAAAATGGTTGAATGGAATAACAAACGTATTATTCTGTCTGTGCCTGCTTGTTGTGATACTGATAGTATTGCAGGTGTTTGTGGTGACCTCCTTCAAGATACCGTCGGACTCGATGGAACCGTCGTTGCTGGCGGGTGATTGTATTCTGGTGGATAAATGTTCGGGTGGAGCACGCCTATTCAATGTGCTTGATGCCGTGGAGAAAAAGGAGGTGAAGATACAACGTATGTCCGGATGGAGAAATTATCAGCGGAATGATGTGTTGGTGTTCAATTTTCCTTATCCGGGCAGGTGGGACAGCATTGCGCTGGACGTGATGTTGTATTACGTGAAGCGCTGTATCGCCATGCCGGGGGATACGTTGGAGATAAGGAATACGCATTATCGTGTGTCCGGATTTGATGGTATCGCAGGAAATGTGCAGGCGCAGGAGGAATTGGATGAATTGATATCTTCGGGAATGACGGAGGAGCGGGGCCTTGTTCTTAAGAGCTTTCCCGATGGTGGCTGTAATGGGTGGACTATCAGCGAGTTTGGGCCTCTTTATATACCGGCCAAAGGCAGCGTGGTAGGAATGAATCCGGAAACACGGTTGCTGTATCGGAACGTGATAGAGTGGGAACAGAAAAAGAAACTGACATTGCATGGAGATTCGGTTCTGCTGGGGGACAGTGTGATACACAATTACCGCTTCTGTGAGAACTATTATTTCGTTTCGGGTGACAAGATGGTGAATTCAAAAGATTCCCGCTACTGGGGATTACTGCCGGAACCATTTATAGTGGGAAGGGCATGGCTGGTATGGAAGTCCGTCAGCCCGAATACTGGAAAAATGAGATGGAAACGTATCTTTAAAAGAATAGACTAAGATGAAAGTTCTGTTTAAATTGCTCTGGATATTATTGATTGCCGGGATATTGGAGGCTTGCAATGCTTCCGGCAGATTGGAGTACGCACTGGAGTGTGCTGCAACCAACAAAGGCGAACTGGAAAAGGTACTGGAATATTATAAAGATGAGCCTGAAAAATATAAAGCCGCTTGTTTCTTGATAGAAAATATGCCTTATCACTATGCCCTTGAAGGTGAAGAACTGGATTCTTTGAAAACAGTGCTGGCTTCGGCAGATGCTTATGGGGTGATGCTGAAGGATACTGCCGTACCGGATTGGGATTATTATACCCCTTCCGGATTGCAGAGAAAACCGGATGTACTGAATATAAGGGCTGAATTCTTGATAAATAACATTGATTTGGCTTTTGATGGTTGGAAAAAGCGTCCGTGGAATGCTTCCCTTTCTTTTGCAGATTTCTGTGAATGGCTGCTTCCCTATCGTATCGGAAATGAGACTCCGGACAACTGGAGGCAGATATACCATGACCGTTATTCCTTTTTGCTGGACGAGGTTTATACGGGTATCGATGTAGTGGAGGCGATTAGCGTAGTTTGGGAGTATTTGCAGAAGGAAGACCCTTACCGGTTTACATGGGTCTTTAACTATCCGCATTTGGGAGGAGAGTACCTGCTGCATAATCGTATCGGCAAGTGTCAGGATGCTTGTGATTTTATGATTTATGTGATGCGGGCCATCGGCGTCCCGGTAGCCTATGATTTCTATACTTTCAATGCGGAAACACGGAAAGGGCATGTGTGGAATGTGGTGAGGGATGTAACGGGTGTCTGCCTTCCTTTTACTTTCCCTTCCCGGAAGCCGGAACGGGGAAGTTTCTATATTGACAGTCGGCGCCCGAGCGTGGTTTACCGCCGGTGTTTTGGCAGACAATGGGACATGGATGGCGATTTTATGCGGAACCGGTCCGTACCGGCTGCTTTTAAGGATGTGTTTGCAAGAAAAGTGTCGGATAATTATTTTGATTCGAATCTGGAACTGCCGGTAGAAGGGATGGACGGGAATTATGTTTATGTGGGGTTGTTCAGTGCTTATGGGTGGCGGGGAATAGATTTTACTAAGGTAGAAAGTGGAAAAGCGCTTTTCAGGAATTTGGCTTCGAGGCAGGTTTATATATTGTTGGCATTCGCAAACGGGCAGTATCGCCCTATTGGAAATCCTTTTTATTTTGATGGCAAGGATATACATCCTTATGTTGCAGATACCTCCAAGTGCTATTCTGCTGAATTGTATCGGAAATACCCTCTTTCGGAACGTATCAGGAACTATATGGGAGGGATAAAAGACGGGCATTTTGAGGCGGCTTGTGATAAGGATTTTAAAAATGCGGAGTTGTTGTGTACTGTGAAAGATACGCCCGGTATCAATTATAATCACGTTATTCTTGAGAAACCGGTAAGGGGTCGCTATGCCCGTTTTTGTTCTTCGGCAGAGGGATATGCGGAAGTTGCCGAAATGCATTTTTATAAAGGAGAGGAAGAAATTGTCCCTATAGACAGTTGGGGAGATGCTCCGGCTACAGTGGGTACTTTTGCCCATCAGGTCTATGATAATGAGCCGTTGTCGTATTTCATTTCATCAAAACCCGGTGCAAGTGTAACGGTGGATTTTGGAAAGGTTGTTACTATAGACAATTTTATGTATATGCCCCGTAACGATGATAACTTTGTCAGGATAGGGGATTGTTATGAACTCTTCTATTGGGGAGAGGGCTGTTGGAACTCATTGGGGAAGAAAATGGCAGAAAAACCTTTTCTGCCATATGACGGGATACCATCGGGAGCTTTGCTCTATTTGCATGACAGTACCCGTGGAGAAGAAGAACTGATATTTCATATGGAAGATGGTAAGCAGGTATTTGTATCGGATTGTAAGGATTGATTGGATTGTCTTTCAGATTGGAATAGAAAAAAATGGAATAGTGATATGAAACATTGGTGTGTATGGGTATGGTTTACAGCAGGTCTGTTTATGGCTTGTTCTTCGGAAAATCAGTGGTTGGACACAGCTTTGAATCTTGCCGGTGATAACCGTGCGGAGTTGCAAAAGGTACTGGACCGTTACAAGGAAGAGGACGGTGACAAATATCGTGCTGCTTGTTTTCTGATAGAGAATATGCCTTTTCATGGTGCTTACGAGGGAAAGGCCTTGGAGAATTACAGGAAGTATTTCAGTGAATACGTTTCATTTCCTTATTCCAGGCATGTGCAAGAGTTGATTGATTCCTTGAAAAGAGCAGATGGAGAATTTTCTATAAATCAATTGACTTATAAGAGGGACATTATGACGGTGGATTCCGCTTTTTTGGTCAATCATATAGAATGGGCATTCAAAGTCTGGCGGGAGCAACCTTGGGGAAAGCATGTTGATTTTGATACTTTCTGCGAATATATATTGCCTTATAGAATAGGGGATGAGCCGCTTTCTCTCTGGCGCAAAGAAATTTATGAGTGCTATAGCCCGATTTTGGATGAATTCAGGAAGACAGATGAGGCTGATAATCCTAAGGTTGCCGCCCAGTTGTTGATGGATACGTTGCGGAAAGCGAACTACCGGAATACGGCTCTTTTTCCGGTGGGGCCTCATTTGGGACCGGATGTACTGAAATGGCATACGGGCAGTTGCCGAGAGTTTACGGATGCCATGATATATGTGTTGCGGGCATTGGGCATTCCGTGCGGAGTAGATAGGGTGATGGTATTAGGAGACAACAATGCCTCTCATTTCTGGAATTTTGTTTTGGATAAGGAAGGAAAGACATACATTGCAAATCTTCCTTATGAAGAAGTATGGAGCAAAGCGGAAGAATATAGCATTTCGAGGGGAAAAATGTACCGGGCAACCTATAGTATTGATAAGGAGGCGGTACGGAAACTGGGGAAATATTCCGATGTTTACCCGGCATTCCGACGTCCGTTCTTCCGCGATGTCACTGCACTTTATACCGGTAGCAGGAATTGGACTGTAGCTCTTCCGGATTCTTTGCTTTCCGGACAGTTTCGTGAGGGGGATATGGTGTATTTGTGCCTTGCCAACAGACTACAATGGCAACCTATAGGATATACTTTCTTTAAAAAGCGGGAGGCTCGTTTTGAGGATGTGGGAGGCGGGGCGGTCTTTACGCTGGCTGCCTGGAACGGAAAGGAATACGCTGCAGTATCTTCTCCTTTTCTTCTGGAGCGTGAAACCGGAAAGATACGGTTCATTGTTCCGGAAGCTGAAAAGCAGGAATTGGTCTTGTATAGGAAGTGCCATCTTACTTTGAGTGTTCTTTTCAATGACCGGATGATTGGGGGAGTAGTGGAAGGAAGCGACCGGGCAGACTTTGGGTGGAAGGATACTCTACTTTTGATAAAGGAGGCTCCGTATCGGCTATATACTGTGGCCCGGTTGAAGTCTGATAAACCGTATCGGTATATGCGCTATAAGGGTGCTGACGGATGTTTCTGTAATATCTCGGAACTGGCTTTTTATGAGAATACGGAAGATACCATACCTCTATATGGGGAAATCATAGGTACTCCGGGAAGTTTTGAAGACAATACACATGAATATTTGAACGCATTTGACGGTAATCCGGATACTTCATTTGATTATATACATCCGGATGGAGGATGGACCGGGATGGACTTTGGAAGTCCCCATCGTGTGGAGAAGGTGGTGTATACTCCTCGTAATGAGGTGAATTTTATTTATAAAGGTAATTTGTATGAATTGTTTTATTGGGGTGGAGGAAAATGGAATTCTGTCGGGCGGCAAATGGCTGTGTCAGATTCTATTGTCTATTCAGGGTTTCAAGGTGCTTTATTTTATCTGAAGAATCACACAGCCGGTAAAGATGAACGGATTTTTGAATATAAAGACGGGAAACAAATCTTTTGGTGAATTATAGAATACTATTGAATATTTGATAGATAGAATGAATAATGTACGTAATCTATTGACTGGAAGTTTGGTCTACATTGCTTGTATAGTTTTATTGTCTTTGGCATGTAACGTTTCTTCCGGACTTCCTGTAGCTGATGTTATAGGGCAATGGCTCTATTTCGATAAAAGTGCATTGGTAGTTGCAGGATGTCTGTTGATGGCTGGATTGATGATGGAAAAAAGGTATTTTCTTTTTATACCGGTTTCGTGGGTATTGGTAATGCTGGGGGGCATTGAGGCTGTTTGGGGATTGAGGCAGCTTTATGGTTATGCTGTGTCCAACCATTCCTTGTATGTATTGACAGGTTCTTTCTTCAATCCGGGGCCTTATTCCGGCTATTTGGCCATGATACTTCCGGTCTGTCTGCATCAATGGCTGACCAAGAGGGGGGAGATTCTCTGCTCTGACCGGAATGATGGAAGAAGATGGAAAAAGGTGATGGATAAGGCTGGAACTATGGTCGCTGGTGGTGTGATGCTGCTTATCCTTTGTGTGCTTCCGGCAGGAATGAGCCGTTCGGCATGGTTGGCGGCAGGAGTTTCCTGTCTGTGTGTATATGCTTGGCATATGGATTGGACGGATAAGTTCAGATTATTATGGCAGCAGCAAAGGCAGCGTGTGGTGATGGTAGTGGTCGGTGGATTCTGTGTCTTGCTATTGGCGGGCTATTTACTGTTTGTCTTGAAACCCGATTCTGCACGTGGCCGTCTTTTCATGTGGAAGATAACTTGTCGTGCCATTGCAGAAAAGCCGTTGACCGGATATGGGATTCATAATTTCGCAGCAGCCTACGGAAATGCGCAGGAAACTTATTTTGCAGCAGGTGATTATGAACCGTGGGAGGAACGTGTGGCGGGAAGTCCGGAATATGCATTCAATGAATATCTGCAGGTTGCGGTCGAACTGGGTATTCCTTTGGCTGTATGTCTATTGGTTGTGGTCGTGCTGTGTTTGTATAGGGGAGTCCGTAAAGGACGTTATGGTATCTGTGGGGCCATTCTTTCCTTGATGATATTTTCTTTTTCCTCCTATCCGCTACAACTTCCGGTATTTATCGTTACATTTGGAGGATTGCTTGTGGCGTGCTTGTCCGGTGCCGACCGTTGGCAATGGTTGGGGCTGGCTGTATCAGTAGGCATCATTGGCGGTTTTCGCCTGAAGAATGACTTGCAAGTGGAGCAGGCCTGTCGGGAGTGGATGAATGCGCGGGTGCTGTATAATGCAGGTGCGTATCAATCGGCAGAGAAAGAGTACGGGCGCCTTTATCCTCTGTTGAGGGACCGGGCATCTTTCTTGTTCGAATATGGGCATGGATTGCACAAGCAGCAGCAGTTCAGTAAATCCAACCGTATTTTGAAAGAAGCTTTACAGCGTAGTTGTGACCCCATGATACTGAATGTGATAGGCAAAAACTATCAGCAGATGGGTGATTGCTTGTCAGCGGAAGACTGGTTTATCCGTTCCACCCATCGTTTGCCGGGACGTATTTATCCCTATTATCTGCTTGCGAAGCTTTATGCGGAACCAAGCTTCAGGCAACCGGACAAGTTTGAAAAAATGAAGTGGATGGTATTGACGAAAGAGCCGAAAGTGCATTCTACGGCAATACGACAGATGAGGGAGGAAATAAAAAAGATTCAGCTTATTTTTGTCCATATTAAAAAAGATGAATAAAAACGTAAAGCGTTAATAATGAGCGAACTAATTACTAAAGTGCTATGAAAAAAGTGTCCACATGCAAATATCGGTTCGTTTTTTTGAAACGATTAATTTTATCAATTTATAATTGAGTATGAATATGAAGACACAGAACTATCGATACCTGCTATGCATGGCCGTTGCCCTGCTTGCCGCCTGCTCCGATGCCGGAAAGGGAAAAGAGTCCGAGGAAGGGGTGGCAACCGTCCTGCCAAGTGAAAGCAATGAAGTGACCGTGAAAGTCCTGAAGCGGGCGACCTTTGAGCATGAACTGGTGAGCAACGGAAAAGTAACCGCCGGTGCCATGGCGGATTTGCGTTTTGAGACCACCGGTGTAGTGGCACACATCTACGTGAAGAACGGTGACCCGGTGCGCAAAGGGCAGAAACTTGCCGAACTGGATAAGTTCCGCCTGAAGAACAAGACCGCGCAGGCCAAGGATGCCTTGGAAAAAGCGGAACTTGAGTTGCAGGATGTATTGATAGGACAAGGCTATCCGGTGGGGGATGCCTCCAAAGTACCTGCTGACATCATGAAGCTGGCCCGCGTGAGGAGCGGTTACGATCAGAGCCTCGCCCAGTATGAGCTTGCCGCGTATGAAGAGGAACACGCCACGCTGGTTGCGCCTTTTGACGGGGTAGTGGCGAACCTGTTCTCCAAACCGTTCAACGAGGCAAGTACCTCGGAAGCCTTCTGCTCCATTATCGGCACTCAAGGTATGGAGGTGGACTTCACGGTGCTGGAAAGCGAACTGCCGTTGATAAAGAGTGGCGACAAGGTGATTGTTACCCCTTATTCGGATGCCGGCTTTAGGCAGGAGGGGCGCATCACCCAAATCAATCCTCTGGTGGATGACAAGGGGATGGTTAAGGTGAAGGCTGCCGTCAATGGCAAGGGACGGCTGTTCAGTGGGATGAACGTGAGGGTGAACGTGCACCGCTCTCTGGGCGGACAGCTTGTAATCCCGAAGAGTGCCGTGGTGTTGCGTTCGGGCAAGCAGGTGGTGTTTACCCTGAAAGACGGAAAGGCGCAGTGGAACTATGTGCAGACCGGTCTGGAGAATGCGGAAAGCTATAGTATGGCCGACGATGCCCTGAAAGAAGGCGATACGGTCATTGTGACGGGAAATGTGAATCTGGCACATGAAGCATCGGTGAAGGTGGTTGATAGATAATGAGTGATAAGTGGTAATTCAAAATTCATAGTTCAATTGATAAAGTTTTTGATACAGCGGCCTATTGCCGTACTGATGGCATTTACAGCATGCTTCATTGTCGGGCTGGTGACTTACTTCACCTTGCCGGTATCCTTGCTGCCCGATATTGCCATCCCGGAAATTACAGTGCAGGTGTCGGCGCAGAATACCTCGGCGCGTGAATTAGAGAATACGGTGGTGAAACCTCTGCGGCAGCAGCTCATCCAGGTGGCGAAACTGAAGGACATGGACAGCGAGACGCGCGATGGTGCAGGCATCATCCGCCTGGGCTTCGACTTCGGTACGAATACCGACCTTGCCTTCATAGAAGTGAACGAGAAGATTGACGCCGCCATGAACTATCTGCCCAAGGATGCCGAACGCCCGAAGGTGATAAAGGCAAGTGCGACGGACATTCCTGTCTTCTACCTCAATCTGACCCTAAAAAACGACAGTGCATACGGCAAGGTGGACGAACGCGCGTTTCTTGATTTGTGCGAGTTTGCCGAAAATGTCATAAAGCGTCGCATCGAGCAGTTGGCAGAAGTGGCAATGGTGGATGTCACGGGTTTGGTCGAACGCCAGTTACAGATTGTGCCCGACCCGGGTAAGCTTGCTGTGTTGGGGCTCTCCATTGAAGACATAGAAAACGTGCTGGCGCAAAACAACGTGGAGCCGGGCAGCATGACCGTGCGCGACGGCTACTACGAATACAACATTAAGTTCTCCACCCTGCTGCGGACAGAGGAGGACGTGAAGGGCATCCTGCTGCGAAAGGAAGGACGTATCATCCGCTTGGGAGACTTCTGCCGGGTAGAGATTGTTCCTGCCAAGGAGAAAGGTGTCTCCATGAGCAATGGCAAGCGTGCCGTTACCCTTGCCGTCATCAAGCAGGCGGACGAGAATATGGAAGACATGAAGCTTGCCATCAACAGCACGATGGACTACTTCAAGAAAGTATATCCCGACATTGATTTTAGCATCAGCCGTAACCAGACGGAGTTGCTGGACTATACCATCTCCAATCTTCAGCAAAATTTGTCGTTGGGTTTCCTGTTCATCTGCATTGTGGCGGTACTCTTCTTGGGTGACATCAAATCACCGTTCATCATCGGGTTGAGTATGGTGGTATCTATTGTCATCTGCTTCCTGTTCTTCTACTTGTTCAAGATGTCACTCAATATCATTTCTTTGTCGGGATTAATCCTGGCGTTGGGTATGATGATTGACAGCAGCATCATTGTGACGGAGAACATTTCGCAGTATCGCGAACGGGGCTATTCGTTGCGGCGGGCTTGCGTGACGGGAACGAGTGAGGTGATTACGCCCATGCTGAGTTCGTCGCTGACCACTATTGCCGTATTTGTGCCGCTGATATTTATGAGCGGCATTGCAGGGGCGTTGTTCTATGACCAGGCATTCTCTGTTACGGTAGGGTTGCTGGTTTCCTACTTCACGGGTATCATGCTGCTGCCGGTCCTCTATATGCTGGTCTACCGGACAGGGTTGCGCGGCAGGTCGTGGTTCTCCCGCATCCGCATCAACAATCCGTTGAAGGAACATACGCTGGACCGTTTTTATGATGCGGGCATCGACTGGGTATTTTCCCACAAGACGGTAAGTAGCGTATTCTGTGTGGTTTCTATACCTCTTTGTGTCTTTCTGTTCTATTCCGTCGGCAAGGAGCGTATGCCGCAGATAGACCAGAATGAACTGATAGTCCACGTGGAATGGAACGAAAACATACATGTGGACGAGAACCGGCATCGTGTGAATGTGCTGTTCGGACAGTTGCTGGACGAGACTGTGGAACAGACGGCTGCCATAGGCCAGCAGGACTATCTGCTGAACCGTGAGCAGGCTCTCTCTTCTTCGGAGGCAGAATTGTATTTCAAGACTTCCTCGCCTGACGGGATTGCTCCCTTGCAGAAGCAGGCGGGCGAGTGGCTGACACGGGAATATCCGTTGGCGACAGTCTCCTTTTCTCCACCCGAAACCGTGTTCGAGAAGCTTTTCGTGACCGGGGAGGCCGATGTGGTGGCGGAACTTTATGCCCGCAATAAGGAGAAGGCGCCGGCGGCGGAAGAATTGCGCGGACTGGAACAACAGTTTGCGGAGCTTACGGGGACAGCGCCCGTAGGTATCGCTTTCGAGAACCAGCTTGACATAAGCATCCTGCAGGAAAAGCTGTTGCTCTATGACGTTTCGTATGACGAGCTTTACCGTACGCTGCGGACGGCATTCAAGGAGAACAGCGTAGCTATGCTCCATTCCTACCAGCAATACCTGCCTATCAGCATTGTGGGCGAGGAGCGGACAGTGAACGAGGTGCTGCTGCAGACATTGATACAGACCCGTCCGGACAGTAA
Organism: Bacteroides sp. AR20; assembly: GCF_964250605.1. Classification (NCBI taxonomy): domain Bacteria; kingdom Pseudomonadati; phylum Bacteroidota; class Bacteroidia; order Bacteroidales; family Bacteroidaceae; genus Bacteroides; species Bacteroides sp. AR20. Next base: position 12,784 of record NZ_CAXUGK010000042.1, read on the forward strand.
GGGCGAAGTGGAGTATATTCCGCTTCGGGAGCTGGTAAAGGTGCGTCCGGCCGAGGATTTGAAAACGATTACGGCAGGACGCAACGGTGAATATATACCGTTCCGTTTCTATGAAGTGGACGATGCTCCGGAGTTGATGGAAAAGGTGAAGCGGGAGGCAGATGCCACGGGTGACTGGGATACGGCCTTCTCCGGCAGTTTCTTCTCCAACCGCCAGATGCTGGACGAGTTGGTGGTGATTCTTTTCATCTCTATCCTGCTGATGTATTTCATTCTTGCCGCCCAGTTCGAAAGCTTCGTGCAGCCGCTCATCGTGCTGCTGGAAATTCCGATAGATGTGGCGTTTGCCCTGCTTCTGTTGTGGATATGCGGGCATACCCTGAACCTGATGTCTGCCATCGGACTGATTGTGACGTGCGGTATCATCATCAACGACTCCATCTTGAAGCTGGATGCCATTAATGAATTACGGAGGGCTGGTATGCCGTTGCTCGAGGCCATCCACGAGGCGGGGCGCAGAAGGCTCCGGCCCATCATCATGACATCGCTCACCACCATTTTCGCTATGGTTCCGCTGCTGTTCTCGTTCGACATGGGCTCGGAGCTGCAGAAGCCGCTTTCCATAGCAATGATTGGGGCGATGTTCGTGGGGACACTGGTCAGTCTGTTCATCATCCCGTTGATATATTGGTTTATTTATAGAAAAGAAAGAGCATGAAGAAATTAAGTCTTATACTTTTGTTCAGTCTGGGAGCCCTTTCCGCTTTTGCCCAGCAGCGGATAACGCTCGATTTGCAGCAGACCATTGCCCTGGCGAATGACAGTTCGCTGGAAGCCTTCCGCACCAAGAACATGTATCTGGCCGGTTATTGGGAATACCGCACCTATAAGGCAAACCGCCTTCCCAGCCTGACGCTGAACATGACTCCGGCACAGTACAACCGCGATATCACCAAGCGTTACGACTCCGAACAGGACCTTGACATCTATCGCAGCCAGCAATCCTTCTATGCATACGGCAATCTTGCCGTCAGACAGAATTTCGACTTGACGGGCGGTACGTTCTATCTGGATACGGAGCTGGGCTATATGCGGAGCTTCGGTGGAAACAAGTATACCCAGTTCACCAGTGTTCCGGTTCGTTTGGGCTACTCGCAGAGTCTGGTCGGTTACAATCCTTTCCGTTGGGAACGCAGGATTGAGCCGCTGAAGTACGAAAAGGTGAAGAAGGAGTATATTTACAATGCAGAGCGAGTATCCGAGCAGGCCACTACCTATTTCTTTGCGCTTGCCATGGCACAGGCGGAATATGACTTGGCCAAGGACAATGCCGTCTCCACCGATACCCTCTACCGCATCGGTATGCAGCGCCTGAAGATAGCCGCCATCAGCCGTGCCGACCTGCTGACGCTGAAACTCGACGTGGTGAACGCCCGCAATACTTTGCAGAATGCCGCCAGTGCCTTGAAGCGCGCCATGTTTTCGTTGGCATCTTTCCTGAATATGGAGAAGAACACGGATATCAGGGTGTCGCTTCCGGGACGTCCGAGGGCGCTGACCATACCGGTTGATGAGGCTTTGCTGGCCGCTCAAGCCAACAATCCGGAATTTCTGGGGCTTCGTCAGGAAGTGCTGGAAGCCGAGCAGACAGTAGACAAGACGAAGAAGGAATCGCGCTTCAACGCCAGCATCAACGCCAGCGTCGGCTTCAACCAGGTGGCGGAGAAATTCGGTGAAGCATACAGGCATCCCATGCAGCAGGAGATGGTGTCGGTCAGTGTCTCCATTCCACTGGTGGACTGGGGCGTGAGGAAAGGCAAATACAACATGGCGAGGAACAATCTGAACGTGGTGAAGACTTCTGCCAGGCAAAGTGAAATCAGCATTGAGGAGGAGGTTATCATGACCGTCAGCGACTTCAACGTCCAGCAAGCCCTCGTCGCCAGTGCCGAAGAGGCCCTCGACCTTGCCATCCTGGCGTATAACGAAACCCGCCAGCGCTTCATTATCGGCAAGGCAGACATCAACAGCCTGACCCTCTCGCTGAACCGCCAGCAGGAAGCGCAACGCAATTACATCTCCGCCTTGCAGGACTACTGGCTGAATTATTACAAGATACGGAAACTGACGTTGCACGACTTTGCCAGCGGATTTTCGCTGTCGGAAAAATTTGATTATAATAACTGATGAAACGAGTTTCTTCCTTCACCGTCATAGTGGCGTTTGTCTGCCTTGCTTTGGTAGGGGTGGCGTTGATACCGCTGCTCCCCGTCAAGCTGAATCCGTCACGCAGCCTGCCCGGCTTCACGGTGGGTTTCAGCATGCCTGGCACTTCGTCGCGGGTGGTGGAGATGGAAGTGACCAGCAAGCTGGAATCCATGCTGGCGCGTATCCGCGGAGTGAAGCGGCTGAACTCCACTTCGGGCAACGGCTACGGCAACATTACTGTGGAGCTGGACAAGCATGCCGATGTCGAGGCAGTCCGCTTCGAAGCTTCCACCATCATCCGGCAGACGTGGCCCCAATTGCCCGAAGGTGTCAGCTATCCCACCATTCACATGAAAGTGCCCGACGAGAACGCCTCACGCCCTTTCATGTCCTTCACACTGAATGCCCCTTCCACTCCGATATTGATTCAGCAGTATGCCGAGGAGCATATCAAGCCGCGGCTGGCAAATATTCCGGGTATCTATAAGGTGGAACTCAGCGGTGCCACGCCCATGGAGTGGAGACTGGAATATGACAGTGAACAGTTGCGCTTGCTGGGTGTGACCCTATCGGACATCAGCGAGGCAGTACAGCGGCATTACCGGAAGGAATTTCTGGGTACGCACAATGTGGATACAGGTAACGGTAGCCGGGAATGGATACGCCTGGCACTGGTGCCGGAGAGCAACTCCCTTGGTTTTAATCCTGCTGCCATCACCGTGACGGCTACCGACGGGAAACTGCTCCGCTTGGACGAACTGGTGTCGGCTGTCCGTATGGAGGAGGAGCCGCAAAGCTATTACCGCATCAATGGGCTGAATTCCGTCTATCTATCCATTACTGCGGAAGAAACTGCCAACCAGTTGCAACTGAACCGTGCCGTGATGGACGAGATGGAAGCTGTTCGGCAGGTACTTCCTGTCGGATATGAAGTGCATACCAGCTATGATGCGACCGAGTACATACGGGAAGAACTGGACAAGATTTACTTCCGTACCGGTTTGACGGTACTCATCCTGCTTGTATTTGTATGGCTCATTACTCGTAAGTTGAAATATCTTTTTCTGATAGTTACCAGCCTGGCTGTAAATATAGCGGTGGCACTTATCTTCTACTACCTCTTCGGACTTGAGATGCAGCTTTATTCGCTGGCGGGTATCACTGTCTCGCTGAATCTGGTGATAGACAGCACCATTGTCATGACCGACCACATTCTGCATCGGCGTAATCTCAAGGCCTTCCTGTCGGTGTTGGCGGCAACCCTCACTACGATGGGTGCGCTTGTTATCATTTTCTTCCTTGACGAGAAGATACGGCTCAACCTGCAGGACTTTGCAGCGGTAGTGATCATCAATCTGGCTGTTTCCTTGATGGTGGCGTTGTTCTTTGTTCCGTCGATGATTGAGAAGATAGGACTGGTGAGGCGGATTACGGGGAAGAAGAGGCGTCTTGTCTTGCCGGGGCTGACGCAAACATTCAAAACAAGGTTGGGACGGATTTTCAGACGTTTCCCCGTTTATTTCTCCTGCTGCTATTCTGCTCTCATCCGTTTTCTGTGCCGTTGGCGCTGGGCTGTATGCCTGCTGTTACTGTTGGGTTTCGGTCTGCCCGTTTTTCTGTTGCCCGACAAACTGGAAGGAGGGGGAAAATGGGAAGCTGCTTACAATAAGGTATTCGGTTCGGATACCTATAAGGAGTCGGTGAAACCCATTGTGGACAAGGCGCTGGGCGGCAGCTTGCGGCTTTTCATACAGAAGGTGTACGAAGGCAGTTACTTCACCCGTAATGAGGAGGTGGTGCTCTATGCCAACGCCAACCTTCCCAATGGCAGCACCCTCGAGCAGATGAACACTTTGATGAAACGTATGGAGACCTACCTCAGCCGGTTCAAGGAAATCAGGCAGTTTCATACTTCCATCTACAGCCCCCGGCGTGCCAGTATGCAGATTTATTTCAAGAAGGAAGCCCGGAACAGCGGTTTTCCCTATACACTGAAAGCCAATATGATAAGCAAGGCACTGGAACTGGGAGGCGGCAGCTGGGGCATCTACGGATTGCAGGACCAGGGGTTCAGTAATGACGTCCGCGAGAGTGCCGGCTCCTACCGCATCAGGATGTACGGCTACAACTACGACGAACTCTATGAGTGGGCGGAGAAGCTGAAGGCCAAGCTGCTGACGCACCGGCGTATCAAGGAAGTGCTCATCAATTCGGAGTTCTCCTGGTGGAAGGATGACTATCAGGAATTCTACTTCAACCTGAACAAGGAGCGCATGGCGCAAGAGGGCATCGACGCGCAAGTGCTTTTCTCTGCGGTGCGCCCCATCTTTGGCAAGAATCTGGAGATTGGTTCGGTAGCGGCCGAGCAGGGGATGGAGAAAATCAAGCTCTCTTCCCGCCAGTCTGCCGAATATGACATCTGGGCGATGCAGTTCTTCCCCTATGGAGTAGGAAACGGCAAGCATTACAAGCTTTCCGAACTGACTACTGTGGAAAAGGGACAGATGCCGCAGGAGATTGCCAAAGAAAACCAGCAGTACCGCCTCTGCCTGCAATACGAATATATCGGCTCCAATGAGATGGGCAACAAGATACAGAAACGTGACCTGGAGGAGTTCAACAAACTGTTGCCGATGGGTTATACAGCCGAGTCGGACAGCAACAGTTGGTCATGGGGCGAGAAGGACAACCGCCAATACCTGCTTCTGCTGGTGGTGATAGCCATCATCTTCTTTACGACCAGCGTTCTGTTCAACTCCCTGAAGCAGCCGCTTGCCATCATCTTTGTGATTCCGGTTTCTTATATCGGGGTATTTCTTACTTTCTATTGGTTCCGGCTGAACTTCGACCAGGGCGGTTTTGCCTCGTTCGTCCTGCTGTGCGGCATCACGGTGAATGCCAGCATCTATGTCCTGAACGAGTACAACAGCATCCGACGTCGTTTCCCCCGTCTTTCCGCTCTTCGTGCCTACGTCAAGGCGTGGAATGCGAAGGTCGTTCCTATTTTCCTCACGGTAGTTTCTACCATTCTGGGATTTATCCCTTTCATGATAGGTGAGGACAAGGAGGCTTTCTGGTTTCCATTGGCGGCGGGTACCATTGGCGGACTGGTGATGTCCGTCATCGGTATCTTCTTTTTCCTGCCGGTTTTTGTACTGAAACAGCGTGATTTTCTTAGGAAATGATTACTTTTGCTCGATTTTGTTACCTGAATGGATACTTGAATTTTAAATATGGAAAGTGCGGAGTACTCTTTGGATGAGTTATTATGTCAGTCTCTTCTGTTGTTTCGTCAGTATCGGTTTTATGATGCTCCAGAATGTGGAGAAAAGGCATTCCGGATATTGGAGGAAGCCCATGTATGGATGGGGCGTACGCAAGAGTGTGTGGATATGGCGAAATGGGGGTGCGTGATAGAGTGTCTTGCGCAGAAATACTACATAGAAGATGATACGGATGCGATTCTGGAAGAAATTGATGCTGCCTTGGTTGCGCATTGGAAGAGGATAGAGAAAATCCATGCAGAAGTCACCACCGTTTATTTATGGCTGGGGTACTATTTCCTGCTACGTTTCAGAAACCGGGAATCCCGTTCCCATTCCCGTTGTAAACAGATAATGTCCAGCTTGTTGTGTGCTTTGGTCGAAATCTTCCGTAAGGTGGAGAAGGGGGGAGCCCCGACAGAAGTCTTGTCACATCTTTCGGTAGATGTTTGGGGAGAGACCGTCTGCTGGATGGAGCAGGTACATGATTCCCGTCTTTGCGAGAAGCAGTCGTCAGCTTTGCTGGCACAACTCTATAACCTGAAAAGTGTGGAGTTGGAAAAAGGTCTGGGAAAGCAGGATGCTTTGCTCCAGCAGATTCTGGAGTTTTATTGCTTTTAAGGGAAAATTATCTCTGCTTAGTTTTATCATTTCTGCTTCCACACTTCCACCTACTTCCTGCATCCCTTTATTCATCGGCATTACAAGTGCTGTGGAAGCAACTCAAAAAGGTGGAAGCAACTTTTGCTTCCACAGCGGAAATACGCCGAAAAGTAAGTTAATATCTTGTTTGTTAGTGTATTAATAGAATGTACAGCATTTTGCAAATATCTTGTTTACACGATATGCGTTTCGTGTAAACACGGTATTAACTTCGTAAAAGACCGTTTACCGATAGACTGCAGCTGGGCTCATAATAGGAATAAGATAGGTGCACAGTATGGGGAAACTATGAGTATAATAGGTGTTCAACGGTTATGAAGCACCTTGTTGACGGTCGTTAGTCGAGTGGTTGACGGCCGTTGGCAGAGCGCATCACGGCCGATAGGCGCTGATAACTCCGTACAGAAAATGGAAAGGAAGCCTATGTAAGGGGAAACAAGCTCTGAGCTATTTGTTTTGTTTGTCACATTTATCTTGTTTTTGTACATTGTTGAAGCGGTTTTTTGTATCTTTGAAGGGAGAGGCCGTAAAAAAGCTTATTCTCATCCAAAGTTTAATTATATATACATGGATTATGAAGCGATGTATAGTACTGTTCATAACATTCTGCTGTGCAGTTGTTTCTAATGCGCAGACAAATGGCATTGTGACTGATGGGGAAAAAGGATTGCCGTTGGCTGGTGTGAATATTTATCTCCAAAAGGATTCTGTGTATACGCAATGATAATCTGGTAAAGAACATGTTCATATGAAAAAACTGTTATATCTTGGGCTTTTGTCCGTTTGTGTACTGTTAGGTTCTTGCGTAGAGAAGAACGTATCCAATGTTTTTGATAAGGTAGAGAGGTATATGGATGTATATCCTGACAGTGCATTGCTGCTGTTGGAGCAAATTCCTCATCCGGAGGAGCTTCGTGGGAAGTAGCGGGCGGACTATGCATTGCTGCTAACGCAAGCACGTGATAAAAACTATCTGGATAGTTTGCAGTCGGATTCGTTGATAAAAATTGCGGTAGATTATTATAAGGATGATGGTGTAAAAGCAGGAAAGGCATTGTTTTATTATGGTAAAGTGGCAGCTTTGCAAGATAATGATACATTGGCTATACAAGCTTATTTGAGCGCTTTGGCTAAATTGGAGAAGACGGAAGAATATAAGTTGCAGGGATTTGTACATGAATATATCGGTGTTTTGAATACGGACAGAAAGCTATATAAAGATGCTCTCGACAATTATCAAAGTTCAGCGTATTGTTTTCAAAAGGCTGTTGATACTTTAGGAGTTATATATGTTTATCGGGATATTGCTCGTATTTATTATGTAGAACAGAAATATGACAGTGTTTATAATTACATTAATCGTGCTTTGTCCTTGTGTGAGAAAAAGAAAGGATGTATCAGTTTTGAACGGGTAATCCCTTCTTTATTACAAGTAAAAGGGATTGCCAAAAGAAATGAAGGGGATTTGGGAGATGCAATAGCCCTGTTGAAAACTGCGGTAGAGACTGAACAAGATAGGCATTCTATGCATCACTGTTCAATGTCATTGGGGAATATTTATTTGAATCTAAATAAGTTGGATGAGGCTGGAAGATGTTTCGCTTTAGCTTTGAATTCTGAAAATCCTCGTACTCTGGCGGGTGCATATCACTATTTGTATCTGTTGGAAAAGAAACAGAAAAAGTATGCAATGGCTCTCTATTTCAAAGAAAAGTCTGATTCGTTGTTAGTCATTGAACGGGATGCTAAACAAACATCTCAAATTTTGACTTTGCAACGTAAATATGAAAGAGGAAAACTTCTTTTAGAAAAGCAACAGGTTGAACGTGAAAAGCAAATACAGCTTTATTTTTGGATAGCAGTAGTCTTGTTTATTATACTGCTATGCATTGTTTTGTATTTTCTTTTGAGAAAGAGATATGAAGGACTGTTCCGGAAGAATATGCAAATAATAGAAGAAAATGAGTGCATGATTAAACGATATGTTTATGAACTTGATGTGTTGAAACAAAGGGCAGGTGAGATGGCAGAAACAAATAGAGAGAAGATTGCTAAATTGAACCAAAAGATTTTGCTATTGGAGAGTGAGAATAAAAAAATAAGTGAAAATGTATGTGTAAATGGCGTTTATCTCTTGGAACAATTGAAGAAGGAAAAGCTGATTGTGAAGAATATGACCAACCAGGAGAAAGAACAACTCCTTGAATATATAGATTTAATATATGGTAATTTTATTTCTCGGTTAAAGAAAGATTTTAAATTAACTAGTGGCAACTTGATGTTGTTGGCTTTGCTTAAAGTCGGTTTCACTTCCAGTGAATTGATGTTCACTTTTGACTGTGAGATGAATTCCATTTTTACGAAGAAACGGAGGTTGAGGGGAATCTTAAGTTTGGATACAAATGATAAATTGGAAGAATTTGTAGCTCTTTACTAGAATAATCGCTTGATTTTCGTCCACTAATTTAGAAATGTTTTTACTGTCATCTTATTGGTGTATAGAGTATTGACTTGTCTTGTGTTGTCCACTCGTATTTTCTCTAAGAAGTGATTGAATGGCTATCTTTGTAACATTCAAAACTAAAGATACTATGAAATCATTTTTTATTTTGTTAAGTTTATACTACTTTCTTGTAGTAAATGTAGTAAGTGCAGATTCAGTTACTTTTCCTTCGAGAGTAGAAATCGTCATGGATGAGGATTTTGATTTACCGGGTGGTCCGGGGAATGCTCATCGTTCTATTCCTTCAGCTACTCCTTTTTTAGCATTTTTGAATGATGACCATTCCATTGATTTGGAATTCTATCAATCGATAGGTGAAGTGGAAATTGCAATTTCTCAGAATGGGAATGTTGTTTACTCCTCTGCTGAGAATATAGACTCTCCTATATTATGAGAATATAGACTCTCCTATATTAAGAAAAGTACAGTTACAGCAAGGTTTAGGTGGTGATTTTTTACTTGAGATAAAGGGCGCGGATGGGGCTTATGCATTCGGTAGATTTACTGTTCATTGATTTGATAATGAATATATAACACTATGAAACAAATCTCATTTTGCATCACTTGCATGAACCGGCTTATTATCGACGAAGTCATAGTGGGAATATGGTTTTTAGGTTAGCGAGTCGGTATGTAATCTGGATGCAGATAATTATCTGGGGGAAAGGCTTTGCAGAGTTCGTGATGAAGAAGTTTGAGAATGAAGAAAATATATTCTATATCAGTACTCTTTGTAAACGTGATGTTTTTGGACGAATATGTTTGAAGAAGCGAGGCTTTATTGCAATGAAAGGTTATAATGAGGCTTTGGTAGGCTATGGATTTGAGGATGCAGAATTTTATGATGGTCTGGAGTCGTAATCAGGATATGAAGTCGGGTGAAACTTGTTCGTTTTTAGCTAAAGAAAAGATTGTATAACGCTTCTTTTTAGTAAGAAGCATAATAATTATTTACGTATGAAAAAAAAATTGTAGTGTATGTCTTGATGGCTTTTATAGCTCTATTTTTAATATTTAGATTCGTGTCTATATCAAATAACATAAGTCTGCAAAGAGGAATTGTTAGAAGTGTATCTGCTACAGAGCATAATGATATTGTAATAGAGTTGGAGAATGATTCTTTTTATTATATAAATAGAGGTATGGAAAGTGAAATAAATTATGAATGGTTTCAGAATTATTTGCCAGGCCATGAAATAGAGTTGTATATTCAAAATGAACATTTATTTGGGTCAAATAGTAATCGTATTGTTGAAGTAAGCATAAATGATTCTTGCATATATAAGAAGTGATTTATATTTATTCGCAAGAAAACAGTTGTATGCCAAGAAGGTGATAACTTGTTTGATAAAGAGAACAATCAGCATATTCAAATTCGGGGAGTTAGTTCGGATGGATGTTTTTTTGCTTTATTACAACCGGATGAACTTAGCGATGATAATCAACAGAGAATGGGAGTTGAAGAAGAAGGTAACCCCATAATAGCTGTTCTTTATTAAGAAGTTGATATAAAGATGAAACTGTTTTCCCATGAAGTGTGAAAAATATATCTATGAATAGTTCGTAATTCATTTGTTTTTAGTATGTTTGTGCTATTCGTATATATAGTATGAAATACTAAGGAAGAGAATGTTCTTAATGAAAGTATGAAAAGAAGAGTTAAAGCATTGACTGTTGTTTTGGCAATATGTCTTATAACTGTTTTTATTCGATGTCAGTCGAATGAAACTCCTATTCAGCAACTTGTAGTTGTTGTGAATGGGGATTCTATTGAGATGGTTTTTGTGAAAGGAGGTACATTTATGATGGGATGTACAGATGAGCAGGGATGTGACTGTGAGGATAACGAGAAACCAGCACGTAAGGAGTCGGTATCTGATTTTTACATAGGAAAATATGAAGTTACTCAAAGGCTGTGGAGGGCGGTTATGGATACTGATTCCATTTTGCCGTTTAATGGGGGATGCGGAGATTGCCCGATGGAAAATGTAAGCTGGAAAAATGCGCAGGAGTTTATCGGTAGATTAAATGCTATGACCGGTAAAACATTTCGTCTTCCGACTGAGGCCGAATGGGAATACGCAGCGCGTGGTGGACACAAAAGTAAGCACTATAAATACAGTGGCAGCAATCAGGTAAGTGAGGTGGCTTGGTATGTTGGGAATTCCTCTGGCGGACAATATGGAGAAGCTGGAACTACCCGTCCGGTAGGTCTGAAAAAAAGCAATGAATTGGGATTGTATGATATGAGTGGCAATGTTTGGGAGTGGTGCGGTGATTTGTACACTAAAGAATACAAGCAAGGTGGTAAGTCTATCCATCCGGGATGGCCTTTTGAGGGTACTTATCTTTTTTTCCGCCGAATATTGCGAGGTGGAAGTTGGGGAGGAACAGCAGAGGGGTGTCGGGTGTCGTACATTGATTACGACATTGAGAATTATAGTGACGAGTATGGAGGTTTTCGCCTTGTGATGGAGCCGGAATCGATTAAATAATGTAATTAATGATGATAAGTGATATTTTACTACTTTCAGAGTAATGAATAGAAATGGTATGAGATATATGTGGAAATTCTTTTTATTATTGATGTTGGTTGTAACTTCGTGTTCCGAAAAGCAGATTGATGGCAATGTAATTAATGTTGCGGAAGCAATGAGTAGATTGTCAGAAGGACAATCTGTACAAAATTTGTTTTCCAGCATAAGTTATATTCCTTTGGAGACTAATGAGCAGGCTATTATAGGAAAATATCCGGAGTGCATAATTATGGATAGTGCGATATTGGTATCTTCTGTCCATCAGAATCTGAAACTTTTTGACCGTACTAACGGGAAGTATATTCGGGATATTGGACACGTAGGTACTGATCCGGAAGGATATGCAAAGGATTCATGGGGGAAAGTGAGCTTTTGGGCTGATGCGGTTCGGAGAACCGTTTATCTATTGGGATGGAATAATGATTTCCTACTATATGGATTTGATGGGAAATATAAGGATAGAATTCGATTGCAAGATACAGTCAATTGTATTCTGTCCCAAAATTACTATTTGATGGATGCGGACAGAATTTGGGGACATAATAAAATGAAACTCTCTCCGGAGACGCCATCAGTCTTTTATATGGATAGAAATACGATGTCATTGACCGGTATTGCTACATGGAATTCAGCCCTGCTTCCCATGGATGAGGTTTTGTCGGTTTCAAATTTGTTGGGGGGCAATGTTGCTTATGGAGGTGACTTGGCAATGGCAGAATTTGTTGGTGACCGGAAATATTATACGGCAATCAATAGCCCTTCGTTATGGAAATCTAAGGATGCCATCCGAGTGAAACAAGCTTTTAATGATACTATCTATACTATTTCAGAGCAGGGACTTACTCCATATCTGGTTTTTGAACTGGGTGAGTGGCACTGGAGTGAGCAGCAGCAATTGGATGTAGAAGGATGTGATAAGAAAATAGCCATAGACTATATTCTGGAGAATGCAGAATACATCTATTTCCATTTTCATACAAGCTTATATTTAGAAGAAAGCCAGTCATATTGTGGATTTTACCATAAGGAAAAGAAAACTGTTGTTTGCCAAAAGGGTGATAGCTTATTTGATAAAATGAATAATCAGCATATCCAAATCAGGGGAGTCACTTCGGATGGACATTTTTTTGCTTTGTTACAACCGGATGAACTCAGTGATGATAATCAACGGAGAATGGGAGTAGAAGAGGAAGGTAACCCTATTATGGTCATGCTTTATTAAGTACTTATTCCGTCGTCTTCCCCCTTGCATCCAAATACCCTCTTTTAAACATATCCACGAACAGAAAGAATAGTGATAAGAGCAGTGGCCCGAAGATGACACCCATGAATCCGAAAAGGGACAAGCCGATTACAACTCCGAAGACAGTGATAAGCGGATGAATGTCTGCCATTTTCTTCTGGATGATGAAGCGTATCAGGTTGTCGAGCTGTGAAATGACTGCACCGCCATAGATGGCCAGGCCGATAGCTTGAACCCAGTTGCCTATCAATGCCATGTAGACAGCTATCGGAAACCATACCAGCGCTGTTCCTACCATTGGGATGATGCTGGCGAAGCAGGTCAGGAAACCGGCGAACAAGATGTTGGGAGCACCGAAAATCCAGTAGCCTATCATGGCTACTCCTCCTTGTATGACGGCGAGTAAGGGGATGCCGATGGCATTGGAGCGGACAATCATGTTGATTTCGTGGATGACGTTTTGTGTATTGTCATCATTGAACGGCAGTAGGTCGTTGACGTACTGTTCCATCTTTTTGCCCCCTATCAGCATGAAGTAGAGTACAAAGACCAGTACGAAGATGTTGACGGCAAAACTGCTGATACCTCCCATGATGGCTTGCCCGATGCGGGGAAGAATTGAAATGACGTATGCCACCGTGTCTTTCCCCAAGATATAGTAGCCGGTTTTGGCTTTAATGATGTTGGCCGCTTCTTCGAAAGGAGCTATAATGGCTTGCGGGTCCAGATTGATGTTTTGAAGATTGACCACAGCCAGCCATACCACCAGCCCAAGCGGAACCAGAAAGCAGAGAATTGCCTCTGCTGTAATGAGGGTGGCAGCTATGCTGCGCTTCATTTTCCGCTTGTCGGAAAGATACATCATCTGCTTTCTTACCAGGATATAGATAGTCAAGGCTCCCAGCAGACCGCCCATGAATGGGGCTATTTGTCTGAAAAGAATGATTCCCAGCCCGATAATGATAGCTATCAATGAATATTTCCAGTATTGTTCTTTTGTGCTCATAAAGTTCCTGTATTTCTTAGTAAAGAAACATAAAAGAAGTTGAAAAGGTTTGGAAATTGTGGCCGGAATTCAATATTTATCCTTCGTCCAGCCAGCCTAACCCCTGGCGTATGATTTCCGGCTCCCCATTGGTGCAATCCACTACGGTAGAGCCTTCCGTACCGCCGATACCGCCGTCTATTACCAAATCGACAATATCACCGAATTTCTCGTCAATCAGTTCCGGGTCTGTGCAGTATTCAATGTCCTCATTGTCATCATGCGGCAATGTAGTTGTCATGATGGGAGCATCCAGCAGGCGGGCTATTTCCTGAATGATGGAATTGTCCGGCATACGGATGCCGACCTCCTTACGGTTACGGAATATCTTGGGCAGGCGGGTGGTGCCGTTCAGAATGAAGGTGAAAGCTCCGGGCAGATTACGCTTCATCAACTTGAAGGTGCTGTTGTCCACTTTGGCGTATTCGCTGACCTTGCTCAAGTCGTAGCAGATGATGGAAAGATTGTTCTTCTTGGGGTCGATGTCCTTGAGGCGGCAGATGCGCTCGATGGCGCGCTCCTTCAGTCCGTGGCAGCCGATGGCATACATGGTGTCGGTAGGGTAGATAAGGATACCTCCGTCATTCAGTAGGTCGATCACCTGCTGCAGGTCGGCGGGATTGTTATTTTTTTCATAAAGTTTCAGAAGCATGGCGGAAATGGATTTGAGTTTTATATTACATGCAAAAATAGATAATAATCGGCTTGTAAACAAGCGATTCACCTTTTTAGCATCTCTTTCTCCAGTTTCTTTATCTTCTTCCAGGCCTCTTTGAATTTGGGACAGAGGGTGACGGCTTTCTCATAGTTTTTCATGGCTGCCTCCTTCATGTCATGCTTCAGGCATTCGTCACCCATAAGGATGTATTCGCGGGCATACTTTACAAGGGCTTTCTCTTTCTCCAATGCTGCTTGTTTCAGTGCACGGTTTTCCTCTTTCAGACGGTTGATGATGTTCAGCTTCCGGCGGATGAGGCGCTGCACGTTGGGCTTCTCGATGTCGTAGCGGGAATGGATGGCTTTGAAAAACTCATCCAGGAAAGTGCCGAAATCCCCTTTGTCGAAGGCTTTGGCGGCGGCAACGTATTGAACGTCTGCCTGTGCTTGCTTCAAGGCACGGTCGATGGCGGTGCGGTTGTTGAAGCGTTCGGAGAAACTGACAATCTCCGGACGCACGAATACATCGGCACGGCTGATGGGCTTTTTCAGCTGGATGCCTTCCAGCGAGGTGCAGCGGCTGAGGGCTACGTATGCCTGCCCACCGGCAAACACGCCGCCGGTAAAGTCGATGACTACCCGGCTGAAGGTCAGCCCTTGGCTCTTGTGGACGGTGATGGCCCATGCCAGGCGCACGGGATATTGTGTAAAGGTTCCCAGTTCTTCCTCTTCAATCTGTTTCTTTTCTTCGTTGTATTTGTAGCGGATGTTTCGCCACGACTCTCGTTTGACGTCACATTCCTTGCCGTCGTCGGTGATGACGTAGAGGGTCTCTTCGATAGGGTCGAAGCCGCTGATGACGCCGATGGTGCCGTTCACCCAGCGGCGGTCGAAGTCATTCTTGATGAAGATGATTTGTGCGCCCGGTTTCAGTACCAGTTCCTGCGAGGTGGGGAGGCTGCTTTCGGGAAAGTCTCCCATGATTTCGCCGTAGAAGGTGACCGGGTCACCGGGAAGTTCCGCCAGTTTTTTGTCGTTGATGTAGTCCACATTGTCACGGCGGGTGGCGAGGGTGATGTACATGTCGGCTTCCGATTGCTCTATTTGGGTGCCATAGCGGGTGTTGAGCAGCTGAAGTTCGGCAGAGCCGACGGTATTGTTGCGGATGTGGTCCAGCACATGGATGAACTTGCTGTCTGTTTGCCGGTATACTTTCTGCAGTTCGATGGAGACAAGGTCTATCTGGCCGAATACCCTGGCAGAGAAGAAATAAGGGGTAGGGTAGAATCGGTTCAGTATCTCCCGTTCATCTCCTTTGACGACGGGTTCCAACTGGAACACATCGCCCACCAATAATATCTGTTTGCCGCCGAAGGGTTCGCGCAGGTTGCGGGAATAGACGCGCAGGATGCGGTCTACGGCGTCGATGATGTCGGCGCGTACCATGGAAATCTCGTCGATGATGACCAGTTCCAGTTCTTCCAGTAGTTTGCGGTGGGGTTTGGTGTATTTGAAAAATTCGTGGATGCGTCCCCGTTGCAGACTGAAGTTCGGGTCATCGGGCAGCAGGGGGTAGAAGGGCAGTTTGAAGAAGCTGTGCAGGGTACTGCCTCCGGCATTGATGGCGGCTATTCCGGTAGGGGCAAGCACTACATGCTTTTTCTTCGTATTCGCGCAGATATATTTCAGGAAGGTCGATTTGCCCGTACCTGCTTTGCCCGTCAGGAATACGGACTGACGGGTATACTGAATGAGGTTCAAGGCATCTTGAAACTCTTTGTTTTGTGTATCGGGAACGAAGCTCAAAAGATTTCAGATTTATGATGGATTCCCGACTATGCCGAAATATTTCAGGGCGTTGGCGATGCCGTCTTCATCAACAGAAGTGGTTGTGTAGTTACTGGCAGCTTTTACGTCGTTATTGGCATTGCCCATGGCTACACCGATACCGGCATGGCGCAACATGCTGATGTCATTTCCTCCGTCGCCGAAGGCCATGGTCTCTTCCAGCTTGATGCCGAAGTGGCGGATAATCTGGTCGATACCGTTTTGCTTGGTGTTTCCTTTGGCTGTCACGTCTACGAAGGCAGGATGCCAGCGGCCCATCTCGCAGTGGGGGACGGAGGGCAGGATGATTGCTTCTTCCTCGGCGTTGATAAAGGGAGTCAGCTGGAAGAAGGCTTTGTCGGCATGGCTGTCGGTATAGGGCTTTGCTTCGATGGAGTCCACTTTCAATTGGTGATGGAAGATTTCCTCCACTACTTCGCCGGGCTGGTTCACGCAGATGTCGTGCTCTCCCACCAGGATGCATGGGATGTTGCGTTCGTGGCAGAAAGCTGTCAAGGCATCCACTTCCGCTGTCGGTATGGGGCTTTTGTAGATAACGGTGTCTTCTACAAAGCAATAGGCGCCGTTCATCGTGATGTAGCCGTCTATCAGATTCCGTTCCTGCAAGGCGGACAAGTTGTTGATGATGACGCGCGGACGTCCGGTAGAAATGAAGATATGTATGCCTTTGGCCTTGGCGGCAGTCAACGCTTCAATAGTGGAAACGGGAATTTCGTGGGTCTTGAAGCTGACCAAGGTTCCGTCGATGTCAAAAAACAGAGCTTTTATCATAAGGGGTTCTTTTATCTTGTGCGCGAAATTACTTAAAAAAGCGAAGATATTTCGTACTTTTGCGCACAAATAAATGATAAATAACAAATGAAGAAACATTCTTTGAAAGATTGGATGATAGCGGTGCGTCCGTGGTCATTCCCCGCCTCTTCGATGCCGGTGGTGGTGACGTTGGCATATCTGTATTGGATGCAGCAGGACATAAACTGGGTGAACGGCATCTGGGCATTGCTGAACATCGTCGTGTTTCACGCTGCCGGGAATACCTGGAGCGATTATTTTGACTATAAGCATAAGGTCGATGCAAGGGATACCTTTGGCGCCAAGACCTTGACCGACGGGATGTTTGCTCCGCGCGAGATATATGGCTTGTCGATGGCATTGCTGGCAGTTGCCCTTGTTGCGGGTGTCGGCCTGCTGTGGCGTACGGGGTTGCCGTTGCTGTACATCGGTATAGGCGGCGCGGCTTGCTCGTTGCTTTATCCGCCGCTCAAGTATCGTGCGTTGGGCGATGTCGTCATCTTTTTGGCGTATGCCTTGCTGCCGACGTTGGGTACCTGCTATGTGGCTACGGGAGTAGTTGACTGGAATGTCTTGTGGATAGCTCTGCCGGTGGGACTGATTACGGTGGCCATTCTGCATGCCAATAATACACGGGATATGCGTACCGATGCCCGTGCCGAGATTCAGACACTGGCCATGAAGCTGGGAGGAAAGGCGTCGATGTACGTTTATTGTGCCGAAGTCCTTTTTCCTTTTGGCTGGATAGCCGGCTTGATAGCTGTGGGAACTCTTCCTTTATGGACCTTGCTGGTGATGCCGGCACTGGTTCCTGCCATAGGCAATGTACGGGTGGTGTCCCGTTTTCCCGGAAAGGGAGAAAGTGCCATAGCCGGTCTGGATGAGATGACTGCAAAACTCCAGTTGTTGTTCAGTCTGCTGTTCACATTGTCGTTCGTTGTAGCCGGTTTGCTGTCATGAAGAAGCTGATTTTTACCATTCTGCTGGCTGCCGTGCTGTGGACAGTCATGTTTTCGCCTTGGACGGCTCCTTTCGTGAATTTCTGGTGGATGATGACCGGTTCTGCGCTCACGCTGTCCGTGTTTGCCACCTTGTTCAATCCCGGCTGGTGGCGGGAGGTGAAGTGGAGCTTGCCGAATGTCTTGCTGGGAATTGGCATTGCTGTTGCTTTGTGGGGCGTTTTCTGGTTGGGAGACAAGGTGTCATCTTGGATGTTCGATTTTGCCCGTCCGCAGGTGGACTCCATTTATGGGATGAAAGAGGGAGAGTCTCCTTGGCTGTTGGCGGCATTGCTACTGTTGCTGATAGGGCCGGCGGAAGAGATTTTCTGGCGCGGCTATGTGCAACGCACGCTTTCCAAACGCTGGAATCCGAATGCGGGTTTTGTGGTGGCTACTTTGATTTATGCACTGGTGCATGCCGGTTCCTGCAACTTCATGCTGGTCATGGCGGCTCTGGTGGTGGGGGCGGCATGGGGCGCGCTTTACCGTTTCTTTCCGAACCGCTTTGCCGCTATTATCTTGTCTCATGCAGTGTGGGATGTGGCGGTATTTATATTTTTCCCGATATGATTATTGTTTACAAAAATAAGGCAGTGGTAATGGGTCGTATAAAAACAAAACAAATTGATGCGTTGAATTATAAAAAAGCAAGCATATGACTTACAATTTTGATGAAGTAATAGAGCGCCGTGGTACCGACTCCGTGAAATGGGACGGTGTGAAGAGTGTATGGGGGCGCGATGACCTCCTCCCCATGTGGGTGGCAGATATGGATTTCCGCACGCCTCCGTTTGTGATGGAAGCCTTACGGAAGCGTCTTGAACATGAAGTGCTGGGCTATACGTCTGCGTGTGAGGAATGGTATACTTCCATTTGTAGCTGGCTCAGTCGTCGCCATGGTTGGGACGTCACTCGCGAGATGCTGACTTTTGTACCCGGCATTGTCCGCGGTCAAGCCTTCGCATTGCAATGCTTCACCAATCCCGGCGACCGGGTAATGGTGATGACTCCCGTTTATCATCCCTTCTTCTTGGTGACGCAACGCATGAAGCGCGAAGTGGTTTACTCTCCGCTCGACCTGAAAGACGGACAGTATCAGATTGACTTTGAGCGTTTCCGTAAGGATATACAAGGATGCAAAGTATTGATTCTCTGCAATCCCCATAACCCGGGCGGGCGTGTATGGACGGTGGACGAATTACGCCGGATTGCTGATATTTGTACGGAAAGCCATACGTTTGTCATCTCCGATGAAATTCATGCCGACTTGACTCTGCCACCTTACAAACACCATCCTTTTGCTACTGTTTCGGGGGCTGCCGCGCAGAATTCCCTCACCTTCATGGCACCCAGCAAAACATTCAATATGCCGGGATTGGGAAGTTCGTACGCCATTATCCTCAATGAGGACATCCGCCACCGTTTTCAGGAGTTCATGGAAGCGGGCGAGTTCAGCGAAGGGCACATGTTGGCCTATATCGGTGCGGCTGCTGCCTATATGCATGGTGAGGAATGGTTGGAACAGCTGCTGGACTATATAAAGGGCAATATCGATTTCACGGAGAACTACCTGCGCGAGCATATTCCGGGCATCGGCATGATACGTCCGCAGGCTTCTTACCTGATTTATCTGGACTGCCGGGGATTGGGGCTGACTCAGGAGGAACTGGTGAGACTATTTGTGGACAAGGCACACCTGGCACTGAATGACGGCACCATGTTCGGTGAACCGGGTAAGGGATTTATGCGGCTGAATATCGGCTGCCCGCGTTCGGTGTTGGAGCAGGCGCTGAAGCAACTGGAAACTGCGGTTGCAGACAAATGATAGAAAAAACTATATCTCCTATATTATGAATAGATTACCTTTCCTTGGACTATTGTTTGCGTTGCTGTGCCTTGTTGCCTGCCGGCAGATGAATGAGGCACATCTGTTACATCTGGCAGAAAAGCAGGTGAATATGAATGTGGACAGCGTGTATGCCTTGCTGGTACAGATAGAGAGGCCATCGCAACTTTCGGATGAGGAGAGGCTGTTGTATGGATGGCTGAATGCTTATGTGCACTATAAACGGCACAACTCGATGGCGGAAGATTCCTTGATATTGCCTGCTTCCGATTATTACGTCTTCCGCAACGACACGGCGAAGAATCTGTTTTCCTATCAGTTGAAAGCCTGGTACTGGTATTGGCTGAAAGAGCACGAACGGTGTATAGCTGCCATTGACAGCGGCGTAGCTTTGGCCAAGGCGCTGCAGGACACGGGAAGAATGGCTGATATGCTGATTGATAAGGCATACTGGTATGTGTATGTCTGGAAAGATTATGAGAAAGCGATAGAAACTTTCCGTACCGCCATAGCTTTGGACGCAAGAGCCGGAAGCTTCTTCTCTATGGGAATTGCCATGGGGCTGAACAAGAATGATTCTGCATCCTATTACATGGAGCGCAGCATAGAACTGGCAGTGGAGGCAGGAGATACCAGTAAGATAGTGCATTATTTGCGTAACTATGCCCAGATGCAGGCTTACTCTTTTGATGAACCTTCCGGTGCAATAGCTACTATTCGTCGTATGGAGCAGTATGTCGTCGACCCGGTGCAGCTGCGTATGGGAGATCTGGTGAAAGTGGAAGTGTTCTTGAAAGAAGGGTTGCTTGATTCGGCGGAATACTATTTGAATAAGGAGAGGAAACGTGGCGAGGGTCGGAACCGGTTTCTGACGGAAGAGAATATGGTGGCGGTATATAGGGCACTGATAGATTATACACGTCACCGTACGTTTGATGTGCTGGACGTGGCGCGCTATAATGATTCTGTTGCCAATGCTCTTACTGCGTTGCAGAGTACCGTCCGGCGTAAGGACGAGTCAAAGGAGACGCTTTCGCAAGCCAACTTGATTCTGACGGTGGAACGGAAGCAGGCACAACTGAATTTGTTGCTGGCACTGTTGGTACTGGTGCTTGCAGGTGGCGGTGTGTCCCTTTATATCCGTAACCGGCGCAACCGGCTGATTGAAGCGGAAGAACGGGCGGAAACACTGACCCGGCTGTTGGAAGATGCGACCAAGAACCAGTCGAAGGAGGAAGACGGACAGTTTTTCCGGAAAATACTGTTGCAGCAATTAGGCATGATACGGCTGGTGGCTAAACAACCTACCTCGCAGAATCAGGAGCTGCTTCGCCGCATTTCGGGTATTACCAGCCATGAACTGCCGGTAGAGAGTTTGCTGGTATGGGAGGACTTGTACCCTATCATAGACCGGATGTATGATAACTTCTACACAAAGATGGACAGCCGTTTTGGAGATGTGCTCATTGACAAAGAAAAGCAGCTTTGCTGCCTGCTCTGTGCGGACTTCTCGACGAAGGAGATTAGTGTGGTGACACAACAAAGCATTCCTACCATTTACCAGCGAAAGACGAATATCCGCAAGAAACTGGGGATGGGGGAGAAGGAAGGCATTGTAGAGTTTATAGGCAGCATATAGACCGGAAAAGGCATAATATAGACTTTTGTAAAATTAAAGTGTTGATATGTAGTGATTTGTAGTCTTGGGGTATAGACTTTTTATTCCCCGATATAGACCGTTTGAGGCATGTTTTACCCCTATCTTTGTTTCAGCGAAATACAAAGAGTAAAACATTGAAATCAAACGCATAATGAAAGAAAATCTACTGAACAACGTTAGAAAAAGAGTGATGGTATGGATGGCCTTGGCAAGTATGGCCACTTTCCTTTCCGCCCAGACTTACCGGCTTTCCGGTTGTGTGCAGGACGAGAACCGCCAACCGGTAGAGGTGGCGAATGTGCTGCTGAAGCAGGCAAAAGACAGTACCTATATTACCGGTATGCTGACCGACACACAAGGTTGTTTTTCCTTTGACCAGCCACTGGGAGAATACTTGTTGCATATTACCCTTATCGGCAGCGAAGACCTCTACGTTCCCGTTGTGCTGCAAGGAAACAAAAACGTTGGCGAATTGACATTGAAATCTTCTTCCGCCTTGCTGGACGAAGTGACCGTTACGGCCGCGCGTCCCGTTATCAAGCGTCTGGTGGATAGGGTAGTGTTCGATGCACATAATACCATAGCCTCTGCCGGAGGCAGTGCACTCGACCTTCTGCGTGAAGTGCCCGGTCTGCAGGTTGGACAAAACAGTATTGGTATTATAGGTAAAGGGGGTATCAAGGTTTATATCAACGACCGTGAGACGAAGCTGTCGGGAGATGAACTGATAGATTACCTCCGTTCCTATGACGCCTCCCAGATACTGAAGGTGGAGGTGATTACCACGCCTCCGTCCAAGTACGATGCCGCCGGAAATGCAGGCATCATCAATATCCGCTTGAAGTCACGTCCCAAAGATTACGTGGGTGGTACGGCTTCCGCTTCCTACAGCGCTGGTGAAAAGGACAATTACGGATATGGCGGGGTAAGCCTGAATCTCAGCAAGGGGCGCGTGTCATCCTTCCTCAACGGGGGTACTACGCAGGGCAACTATGAGACGTGTGAGAAGAATTACCGCTATTTTCCGCAGAACACCTGGAACAGCCGTGCCGACTACACCAATTACATGAATAGCTTCTACCTTCAGGGAGGTGTGGACGTATCGTTGGAACGGGACTGGACTGTAGGTATGCAGGCCATCTATAATCACAGTGCTCCCAAACCGGGCAACGCCCTTTCATGGACGGAAGTTTACGATGCCTCTACCGCCGTATTGGATTCTTTGCTGTACTCCAACAGTGACAAGGATACCAGTTCCGACCGCCTCAATCTGAATTTTCATACCGATAAGGTCTGGGATGACAAAGGCAAGAAAATGACTTGGGATGTGGATTACCTGCGTGACAACCGGGACGAAAATATGGGCTTTCTCTCGAAAACCCTCCTGCCTGACGGTACGGAGATTCCGGGCACAAACTTCGATTACAACTATCTGCAACATCGCAAGGTAGATGTAGTCTCCTCCGCTCTTGATTTCATCCTTCCTTTTGAAAAGTACAAGATAACGGCAGGTGCCAAGGTCTCCTTTACCAACACTCGCAACGGTATCAATTACGATACGTCGGACCCTACGCTGGTGCAGGATGATTATTTCCGTTACAAGGAGCAAATCTATGCCTTATATGCTGATTATAGCCGTGAATATTCCGAACGTTTTTCCATGCAGTTGGGCTTGCGTATGGAGCACACCCGCACTACCGGTATTTCCGAAGCGAAGGATACGGAGGACAAGCACGACTATACGCGCTTGTTCCCTACTGTCTATCTGCTTTATTCGCCTACAGACGGGCATGCGCTGAACTTCAGTTTCTCCAACCGCATCTCCCGTCCGTCACAGAATATGGTCAATCCTTTTCCGTTCTATCAGAACAAGTACACTTACGCTTGCGGTCGTGAAGACTTGAAACCTAGTTATACTTACAATGCCGAACTGGGATATACGTTGAAGAATAACTTCAATGTTTCTGCCTATTATTCTTATTCGGACGATGTCTTCTTTCAGGTTGTGGACTTGGATGCTGAAACGAATGTGACCTCTTTCCTCTGGGAGAATTTCATGCAGACGCATGCTTTCGGGCTTAACAATTCATACACTTTCCGTACCAAATGGCTACAAACTTACGCCCAGCATGGAGTGAGCTATCGCCGGACCACCTCCAGCGCTGCCACCACCTCTCCCGAGGAGAAAGGGTGGGCTTATAACGCCAGCCTGCGCAACACTTTCTTCTTCAATGAAAAGAAGACTCTTCTGGCCACGTTGTCCGGTTCCTATTCTTCCCGTCAGTATCAGGGCATCTATCTGATGAGCCCCACTTACAGCGTCAGTGCAGGTATGCTTTATCGGTTGTTGAACAATAAGCTCAGCCTCAGCCTGAATGTCAACAATTTGTTTGTCAGCCATTCCAAATTGGAAACCATGTCCAACGGGTTGAAGATAATTGCCGACAATCAGTTTGCCTTTGCCAGTTTCCGTATCGGTGTATCCTATACTTTCGGTGGTGATATACGTAGTAAGGGTCAGCGGAACAGTAACGAGGATATTCAGAGGAGGCTATAATAAGAAGTGCTGAATTCAACTTGCAAATGCAACAGAATTCTGATTAATAATTTGTTTAAATTTTTCGTTTGGCGTGAGGTATCC
>NZ_CAXUGK010000043.1:0-28028 GCF_964250605.1 Bacteroides sp. AR20
TTGTTCGGTTAAACATACCCATGGGTGGGGCACTTTTTAAATGTTGTTCCGGGTCCCTTTTCAAGTGTTAGCTACATGCGGAGTGTTTTCTTATAATAGGCAAGAAAATCTCCTTTCATCTTGCTCTTGTCAAAGAAATCATATCGCTCATTTACGATGGATTCAAAACGTCGGCATCGGATGGCTTCCGCTTTTTCCGACATGACGGCATTAAAGTTCTGTTCCCGTTGATTCTTTGGTTCGGCATAGATGTAGATGCCCAAAGATTCATGACGGATTACTTTCATACTTTCTTTGTCGCGATAACCGGGATAATAATCCAGATAGAACGACAACATGTTTTTCTTTAGAGGTCTTGTCCTCAATGTTACAGTTTTACATTCGTGCATAATGATATGTTTTTATAATTGGTGATTAATTTGTTGCAAACCAATACAATGAAACAATGCTGATGACTGCCATTGCTGAAAATGATTCTTGTCTGTGCGGAATAATTCTCAGATACCGGATTTTTCAGCCATCACCTTGTCAAAATCCTCTTTCAACAGGAACATGGACTTTCCGTGATGCATCTTCCGTATCTTGTTATACCTCGCATAATTGTAGACATCATCCCTGCGCAGGTTATATTTTTCCATTGCTTCGGTTACGCTGTAATACATTTCCCGTTGGTCGAAACCTCCGCTTTTGATGATGTCGATATGGTCTTTTGAATATTGGACTTTGCCATAAACAACACGGGACGGGATTTTATGCCGATGTACAAACGAGCATCTGGCATCTTTGCTCATACCATAGATTTCCTCCATTTGCTCCGCACTAATCCATTCCTTTATATTATCTGCAGCCTTGTATTTGGCAAAGAATCTGTCAACTGACAGTTGCTCGTAATAATTGAACCCACCATGACTGATTTTAGGAATGTCGTTTTCACGGCATAGCTTGCAAATGGTTTTCCTGTTCATCTGATAGGTTGCCGCAATTTGCTCGGATGAGTAATAACCTTCAGGGATTACAAAGGTCTCTTTCGGCAGGTCGCTTTTCTTTTCCCGTTTCTTGGGTGTATATGTTCCATCACGATGCTCTATATAGACTTTGTCAAACTCGGAACGTAGCACCATTGTCCGGCTTCCTTGCTTGAACCGTTTGATGTCGTATTTGTTGACATAGTAGCTGATGTTTATTTTGGAAAGCCCGTATTTCTCGGTGATTTCCGCATAGGTATAATAGTTGGGATTCAATTTGTCCTGCTTTTCTTTGATGGCGTCTATATGTGCACGGGAGTAATACACCTCGTGGTGGCGGTTGATACGGGGGATATTGTGCCGCAGGGCAAAGGTGACCACGGCATTACGGCTCATACCGTACTTTTCCATGACCTGCTCCGGGGTATAATAACAGTCCGGATTGATTTCTTCGGCAAGGTCGGCAAAGTATTTATCTATAAGGGTGCGATTGTAGAACACACGATTGCCTTCTTCAACCTTAGGGATGTTGTATAACTTGCATCGACGATACAGGGTTTTCTTCTGAATTTGGTATTTCTCCAGAATCTCATTCGTGGTGTAATAAAGAACGGTCTGTTTCCGTCCATAGCTGCGCTTCTTGTAGTCGGGTGCATCATCAAACATTTTTTCAATATCCGATTTTCTGATAATGGTACGTCCACGAAGTTGCAACGCCCGAATGATACCGGCAGCCATGTGTCGGTATATGGTGGCGCGACTGATGCCTAAAAGTGTTGCGGTTTCAGCAGGGGAGAGATACAGCTTGCTTCCTACGATACCGACTTCCTGCATGGGCTGCTCATTTTGCCGTTCCTCGTATTCCTGTAACCTCTGCTTCCGCTTCTTCTCTTTGTACGCTTTTTCATTGCACGATTTGCTGCAATAGCGTGTTACCATCGTGTGTGCTATAAATGGTTTGCCGCACCACTGGCATTTTCTTTGGATTTCCATATTTTAGTCGTCTTTAATTTCGCCTATTCTGTCTCAATGCGTCTCACAATTTCTCACAGCGTCTCACACTGTGTCTTCTATAGCGGTTCCACTCATTCTCATAGCGTCTCACATCGTGTCCAAGATGTCGCTATGATGAGTGCGAAGTGTCCGCTTAATTGTTCAGCGGTAGAATTATGGTACAAAATAATGCTGGAAATCCGCAACCAGTCAGATTTGACTGAAAACCATATAAAAAGAAAAGCCGCTGGCTATCAGCGACTTTCTTCTAATTGGCTATGGTTGCTTACGGCTGTTTAGAAGCCGTCATTTGCCGATGCAAAAATGTTCGAAAATATTCCCAAGTACCATATCGTTCGTAACTTCCCCTGCAATATCGCTTAGATGGAAAATGCATTCGCGGATATCTTGTGAAACAAAATCTCCGGATAGATTTTCTGCTAGTCCTTGTTGAACCCGGTGGATGGCTTCCAAGGCATGGGTCAAAGCCTCGTAGTGGCGTATATTCGTGACAATGACATCGTTTTGGGTAACCGTGGGCAGGTTAGCGGCAGAGATTAGCATTTGCTGAAGCTTGTCGAGGTTGGTACGTCCTTTGGCAGAGATGGAGATACATTGCACATTAGTAGCGGCCACGGTGAAACTGGAGTTGGGGATGGTTGAGGCATCTTGCACCAGATCGGTCTTGTTGAATACGAGAATGAGCCGTTTCCCTTCGCAACGGGGAAGTATCAGGGTAGTTAGTTGTGGTATCCGTGAGACGGCATTCGTGGCATCAACTATCCAGAGCACGATTTCCGCCTGCTCCAATTTCTGGAAGGTTCGCTCAATTCCTAGGTTCTCGATGGTGTCGTTCGTTTCGCGTATGCCTGCCGTATCAATAAATCGGAAAGTTATCCCACCAAGATTGACTGTGTCTTCTATCACATCGCGGGTTGTCCCGTGTATGTCGCTTACAATGGCTCGTTCCTCGTTTAGTAGTGCATTCAACAGGGTGGATTTACCAGCGTTCGTTTCGCCGATGATGGCTACGGGCACGCCGTTCTTGATGGCATTGCCTACACTGAAGGATTGTACTAAACGGGAAATTACCTGCTCTATGCCGTCTGCTAGGAGACATAGCTCGGAGCGGTCGGCAAATTCCAGTTCTTCGTGGTCGCTGAAGTCCAGCTCCAGTTCTATGAGTGATGTGAAGTGCAGCAATTGGTCGCGTAGTGAGGCCAGCTCTTTGCTGAACCCACCGCGCATTTGGCTCATGGCGAGGCGGTGAGTGGCGGCAGAGGTGGAGGCGATGAGGTCGGCCACGGCTTCGGCCTGGCTTAGGTCCATTTTGCCACCCAAGAAGGCCCGTTGCGTGTACTCACCGGGAGCGGCCAGGCGGCAACCATTACCGATGAGCAGTTGCAACACCTTCTGAAGAATATAGCTCGAACCGTGGCACATGATTTCCGTGCTATCCTCGCCCGTGTACGAGTGGGGGGCACGGAATAAGCTTACAAGTACTTCGTCTATGATGTTTTCTTCTTCATGGATATGACCGAAGGTAAGTGTGTATGGCTTGGCATCCTTCAGCTTCTTCCCCTTCCGGGCAGGGGTAAATATGCGGGATGTTATCTCTATGGCATCCGGTCCGGAGACACGGATGCATCCTATGGCTCCCCCTTGGGCGGTGGCTATGGCACAAATGGTATCTTGGTTCATTTTATCCGGCTTATTTTTATTCAGCAAAGATAATGGTTTCTTTACAAAAAAGAGAGATGGTGATTCAACTTATGGGCTTTTATCGTAACTTTGTGCAAATCGATAATGGATAGATGCTTATAAAGCCTAATCCGCCTCTGTGCCCATTGTGGGTATAGCAGGACATTGCTACACTATACAGACCAGCAACGGGCACGTCAGGCAGGATGTGATGAAGTCATTACTAAACCCTACTCCTAGGATTGGCTGAAGGAAAGGGAGGAGCATTTCTTGAAGGATACTTAGATACGGTCGAGTACTGTTTTGATAAGAGTATCTATCGTATTCTTGTATCCTGTGTTAGCTTCTTTTATCAGGCGGTTGGCAATGACCATGCATACCGTCATGGCCTTGTGCCCCATCAGACGGCTCAAGCCTGCCAGGGCAGAACTTTCCATCTCGAAGTTGGTAATACGGTAGCCGTTGTATTCAAATTTTTCAATCTTCTCATTCTGATGTGGGTCGGCAAGCGGCACGCGTAACTCGCGTCCTTGAGGTCCGAAGAAGCCCCCGGCGGCAATCGTTACGCCACGTACCATGTCGTTTTGTGCGATGCGGTCTATCAGTTCAGTGCTTGCATCAATGACGTAGGGGGCAGGGGCACACATGTTGCCGGACCATCCCATATGGTTGAGGAAGGCACGCTCCATGGGCAGGTCGCACACGGAGTTGCGTCCGACATAGAAGTTGAGCAGCCCATCGAAACCAATGGACTTTTCAGAACATACAAATGTACCCACCGGAGTGTAGGGTTGCAAGCCGCCGCAGGTGCCGATACGTACCAGCTCAAGGCTACGTAGGCGGGGCTTTTCTTCGCGCGTCTCGAAGTCGATGTTTGCCAGGGCATCCAGTTCGTTCATCACGATATCGATGTTGTCACATCCGATACCGGTGGAAACCACCGTAATACGTTTCCCCTGGTAAGTACCGGTGATAGTCTTGAACTCGCGGCTTTCCACTTCACATTCCTTGTTCTCGAAATGGGAGGCAACCAGTGCCACCCGTCCGGGGTCGCCTACCAAGATGACTTTATCTGCCAGCCATTCGGGCTTTACGTGAAGATGAAATACAGAACCGTCTTCATTGATGATCAGTTCGGAAGAGGCGAAATATTTCTTCATATGCTTGAGGCTTTAATCTTTTGTTTATAAATAGAAACGCCGGGAACCGATTCTTGTTCACCGGTTCCGGCGTTTCGTCAGTTACTTTCCGGGTTATTTACTCAACGGCTGGCTGGTATTGCCCGTCGTCGGTTTGGCAATGTTTTCGCGCATGGAAGTGTCGGCTTCTATATTCTTCATCCGGTAATAGTCCATGATACCCAGATTGCCGTTGCGGAATGCTTCGGCCATGGCCTTGGGTACTTCCGCTTCTGCCTCGATAACTTTGGCACGGGCTTCCTGGGCTTTTGCCTTCATTTCCTGCTCTGTGGCTACGGCCATGGCGCGGCGTTCCTCTGCCTTGGCTTGAGCAATGTTCTTGTCGGCATTGGCTTGGTCTATCTGCAGGGCGGCACCGATATTCTTACCTATGTCAATATCAGCAATGTCAATGGACAGAATTTCGAATGCTGTTCCGGCATCCAACCCCTTGCGCAATACCAGTTTGGAGATAGAATCCGGATTCTCCAATACAGACTTATGATTCTCTGACGAACCGATGGAAGACACAATACCCTCGCCTACACGGGCCAGAATCGTGTCTTCTCCGGCACCTCCCACCAATTGGCGGATATTGGCGCGCACCGTTACACGGGCCTTGGCAATCAGCTGGATACCGTCTTTGGCAACAGCTGTCACGGGAGGAGTGTCAATTACTTTGGGGTTAACGGACATCTGTACGGCTTCGAATACGTCACGGCCGGCAAGGTCGATGGCGGTTGCCATCTGGAACGGCAGCTCGATATTGGCTTTAGAGGCGGATACCAGTGCGTGTACCACCCGCTCTACGTGACCTCCGGCAAGGTAGTGCGCTTCCAGTTCGTCGCGCGTGATGTTTTGCAATCCTGCTTTATGAGCTTCAATCATGCCGGGCACAATGATATAAGGAGGAACATTACGGATACGCATCAGGAAAAGTTGTACCAGCGAGATGTTTACTCCCGATACTTTGGCAGACAGCCACAAGAAGAACGGTACATAATGGAAGAAAAGTACCAGGAAAATAATGCCTCCTATAATGAGGAAGGCGGTTAAATACATTGTGCTTGGATCCATGAGATTAAATATTAATTGTTAGTTATAAATAGGTTGATTCCTGAAATTTCACTGCTTGAGCCGCTCCACTAAGAGGACTCCGTCGGCAATACGGTCTACGATAATCGGAGTCTTTTCGTTCAGGAAGCCGTCTGATGACTTTACTTCCACGATGTCTCCGTTGATTTCGGCATAGCCGATAAGAGCCAGGCGGGTAGTGGTTACGCCTATATCACCTACCTTGACTTTTTCCTCGGCACTACGGTCTACTTTGGAGGTGATGTTTTTTTTCAATGCAATTTTGTCGAGTGTCTTGGAGCGCATGAACCATACCAACGAGCCGATACAAGCCAGGGCAGATATGATAAGCGTAATGACACCTGCCGTGGTGCCCATATAGGCAAAGGCATAGTAGTTGGCAAAGATGATGCAACCTCCTGCCAGAAAACCGGCAACGCTGATGCCCGGAATTACGAATAATTCCACTAAGAACAAGATTACTGCTCCTATAATCAATGAGGCGATAATGAGTATATCCATAGTTGTCTTTATTTGGTGGCTTGTTTTTCCAGGTTGCGCACTTGAATGGCAGTTTGCTCCATCTCAGTGGACAATTGCCGTACACGTTGCTCCAGGTCGAGGATGGCGGCGGACATCTTGTCCTTTTCCTGCTTGTTGGCTCGGGAGTATTCCGAACGCATATCTTCCAGTTTCTCCTGCAGTTGTTTGTAGCTCTGCTCCAGCTGATTGTATTTGCCATACGAGGCTTTGGCCTGCGGGGAGCGGAAATCGTCCAGCTGGTAGTAGGTGGAGTGGTCGTCAATGATGAATTGGAAATCATGCTTCTTGGTGGTCCGCGGCTTTGCGTTGGCAGCAGTCCGAAGTCTTTCTTGGGCGGCCTCTACCGCATCGGTGTCCGTCCATGTGTCCTTGATAGAGTGAAGTTGCGCCAATGATATCATCTTGTCCGGGTCCATCCCTTCGTAGTTGTACACTTGCTTGGATGAGTTGGGAATGAATACATAGATGCACACTTTGCCTTCCGGCTGGTAGCGGTCGGAGGCAAACCATCCCAAGTCGTTGAATTCGTCGATGACGTACATATAGTCGTTGTAGGGCGAATTGAACGGCATGCCCACATTTTCCGGCATCAGATAGGAGTCGGTATTCGTATTGTAACGGGTGACGAAAATATCATATCCTCCCATCGAGCCAGGGCCATCCGAAGCATAGTAGATAGTGATACCGTCCGTAAGTACATAGGGATAGTCTGCATTCATGGCCTCGTTGATGCTTCCGGGCAACAAGCTGCCATCACTCCATTTGTCCAGCAACTTGTTGCGCGAAAGGATACTGAGGGTGCTGTCCGGTTGCATTTCGCTATAATATAGCTTATTGCCCAGCTCCGTTTCGTATACCGTTCCGCCTTCCTTACCAGAATCATTGAAGTAGGTGTCGTACATGAACAGCTTGCCCGATTCGGGGCTGATTTTGTATGCATTCAGGAATTTTTCCTTGTCTACCACAAAGCTGTCGATGAAGCAGACCTCTTCCACGCCTTTCAGCATGCGCAAGTTGGATTTGCTTTTTTCCAATAATTGTTCGGCCTCTTCGGTGGAGCGTTTTCTCTTTCTCAGGTCGGAAATGTAGGTCTCATAAGTCTCGATGGCATCTTCGAACCGATATAAATCATTGTATGCCCGGGCCAAATAGAGTTGCCCGCTGGGGACGCGTCTTTTGACGGCGCTTTCCAGGTGTTTCAAGGCTTCTGCGGGTTCGCCGGTTTCCAGGCAACATACACCGTACCATAGGTTGTAATTTCCATTGCCAGGTTGTGTCTTGACGAGTTTCTTGAAAGTGGGCTTGGCTTCTTCGTATTCTCCCTTCTCGTACAAGGCTTTGGCTTCTGCCAGGCTTTGTGCGGAAATTGTTATGCTCAAAAGGCCGAATAGAAAGAAAAGGATATATTTTTTATTCATATTGATACATGCTGATTTGTTCAGAAGGTCAAAAATACAAATTTATCGTGAATAAAGCTGGTTTCCGTAATTCTATTTTGTTAATTCTTCTTTAAATCGTTCTTTTGCCTTACTTTTGCAACCGGAAGAGCTATAATTCATAACTTATAACTCATAATTCGTATCAATGGCACGATTTACTGAAGAAGAAAAGATGTTGCGCCGCATAGACAAGCGGTTTAGCAAAGGTGTGGTGGAATATGGGCTGATAGAGGACGGCGATAAGATTCTTATTGGGCTTTCGGGAGGCAAGGACTCTTTGGCGCTGGTGGAATTGTTGGCACGGCGTGCCCGTGTCTATAAACCCCGTTTTTCCGTTGTCGCCGTACATGTAGTGATGAAGAATATACCTTATCAAAGCGATGTGGACTATCTGAGGGAGTACGTAGAGTCGTGGGGAGTGCCTTTTGTTCTCTTTGAAACGGAGTTTGATGCCACGACAGATACCCGCAAGTCTCCTTGTTTTCTTTGCTCTTGGAATAGGCGGAAGGCATTGTTTACCGTAGCCAAGGAGCAGGGATGCAATAAAATCGCGTTAGGCCATCACATGGATGATATTCTGGAGACCTTGCTGATGAATATCACCTATCAGGGAGCGTTCAGCTCCATGCCTCCTCGGCTGGTAATGAAGAAGTTTGATATGACGATTATCCGTCCGATGTGTCTGGTTCATGAGGCGGATTTGATGGAGTTGGCACAAGTGAGAGGGTATCGTAAGCAGGTGAAGAATTGTCCGTATGAGTCACAATCCAGCCGTAGTACAATGAAAGGCATTCTGAAACAATTGGAGGAAATGAATCCTGAGGCACGCTATAGTCTATGGGGGAGTATGACGAATGTGCAGGAGGAATTGCTGCCTGCAATCATAAAACATTAACCATTAATTATTAAAAAATATATGAAAGCATTTTATACCATTTTGCTATTGATTGTATCTAATATTTTCATGACGTTTGCCTGGTATGGGCATCTGAAGCTACAAGAGACAAAAGTCATCTCCAACTGGCCGTTGTATGCCGTGGTGCTGTTTTCCTGGGTAATAGCTTTGGCAGAGTATTCTTGCCAGGTTCCGGCCAATCGGATAGGCTTTTTAGGCAATGGAGGCCCGTTCTCATTGATGCAACTCAAAGTGATTCAGGAAGTAATCACTTTGATTATCTTTACGGTGTTCACAACGGTTCTTTTCAAGGGGGAAACGCTGCATTGGAATCATTTTGCCGCTTTTGTATGTCTGGTACTGGCGGTATATTTTGTATTTTATAAATGATGGGTTAATCGCATTTGCACATTATTTCATATACTTCTCCATTCCTTTTGTTAAGAACGTTTGAAGCTTTCCTTCTTCATCCGTATAAATGAAACAGGCGTCGATATCCGGATGTGCATCCGCCACGCGTTCTGCTTCTTCCAGCCCCATCACCATGAATGCCGTGGCATAGGCGTCTGCACTCATGCAATCTTTGGCGATGACGGTGGCTGACAAGATGCTGTGCTGTACCGGATAGCCGGTACGCGGGTCGATGGTATGCGCATATTTCTTTCCGTCTTTATAGTAGTAGTTGCGATAATTGCCCGATGTAGCCATGCCTAAATCCGTGACTTGCAGCACTGCTTGCAGTTCCTGGTTCACTGCCAGTGAGTCGTCTATCGGCTTGTTCAAACCGATGCGCCAAGGTCCATTTTGAGGGTTTTGCCCGTGAACAACCACTTCTCCGCCTATATCGACCATAAAGTTGCGGATACCCTTTTTCTTCAGAAGTTGGGCTATGACATCTACTGCATATCCTTTTGCCACAGCGCTGCACGAGAGCATTATACGTGGGTCTGTTTTCACCACTTTCCCTTCATCGGACAATTTTACTTTTTCGTATCCTGTCATCTCCAGCAGGCTGTCTATCATGGCAGAGTCGGGGAAATTACCCTTCTTGAACCCAAATCCCCAGGCATTGGCAAGAGGGGCAACGGTGATATCGAAGGCACCATCGGTCTCCCGGGAGATTTCCATGCTACGTCGGAAGACGTTGGTAAAGAATGTGTCGGGCACAATGTCCTCGTTGCGGTTGATGCGCGTAATGGTCGCCGTGTCATTGAAAGGGGACAAGGAACCGTCGAAACGTTTGAGTTCCGCTTCTATCTCTGCCTTCAGATTTTGGTCACATTGATAAGTCACTTTATATACCGTACCGAATATCAGTCCGTTATCCGTCTGATAAGGAGTGACTTGGTTGTGGCGGGCAAGTATCCAGATGGTTCCCAGTACCAGTAGGGCAATCCATAAAAAATTCCGTTGTACTTTCTTTTCCATATCCTATCTGAGTTTTTACTTTTTAATTAAAAGAAGAGATGCTCTACCAATATCTTGGTACCGATGATGACGAGGATAATCCCTCCCCAAAGTTCGGCGCGCAGTCTGCGGGCTATGCCACATCCGAAACGGATGCCGAACATCAGGCCGACCATCGACAAGGCGAATGATACAAAACCGATAATGCCGATGGGGGAAAGAATAGCCGAGAATTGCTTGATACCGAGGAATGCAAACGAAACACCTACCGCCAATGCATCGATGCTGGTTGCCACGGCCAGAGCGAGCACCACCTTCAGGCTGGTAGGGTCATACTCGTGCTTGCAATCTTCGTCCTTGAAGGATTCCATTATCATGCGTCCGCCCAGGAAGGCAAGGATACCGAATGCAATCCAATGGTCAATACTTTCTATCAGGTGGCTGAAAAAACTGGCGCCTATCCATCCCAGCAGAGGCATCAAAGCCTGGAAAAAGCCGAAGCTGATGGCCATCACCAGCATAGGGCGCAGCCGGGCGCGTTTCAATATAATTCCGCTGGCTATAGAAACGGCGAAACAATCCATCGCAAGTCCTACGGCCAGTAGCCAAATCTCTAACCCTGTCATAAGTCGCTTAAAGAGGTAGTTTATAAGTTATCGTATAGGTTACTCCCATCGTGTTGGAGCCATATTTCCCGAAACCGGGCACATACCACGGGTCACCGTATTCATCGGCCGAGGCAGACAATTTGAACTTGAAGCGTAGTGACCAGCCCATGTACAATGCCTTCCAGACGTGCGCCCGGATACCGACACAAAATTCCGCCCATTGCATGGAGCCTTTCATTCCTTTATGGTTATAGGGCAGGCTGCCTCCCCATATCTCGTCGTCCAGATTCGGATTGCCTACGATGCCACCGTATATCGGGTCGTCCAGTCCCAAGGCGTCTACATCGTACTTGAAGCTACTTACACCGTAACGCAAGCCTACGAGTAGCATGTGTCCGTGCTGCTTCTTGTATAGCGTGTTATAGTCCATTCCTATGCGGAAGTAGGGGGCGTTGCTTTTGTAGTGTATGCCTTTGTCACTCCAGGTGTCCGTGGAGCCATATCCCAGTTCGGCAATAGGGAAGAAGCGGTTCTTGAGGTTTACGTCCACGGCCACTTCGGAACTCAGGAAATCTCCTCCAAATACGGAGCTTCCGATTCCCCACAAGTCCAAGCCGACGGACATGCCGTTGTATAACGGATAGTGCACTTCTTCTTTCGCGTCCTTCTTCTCCTTCTTGGGAGGTGCTCCCTGGGGGGGAGCGGTAGGATTCCCGTTCTGCGCCCGTAGGGGGAGGAACATCAGCAGGCAGAGTGCCAGACTAATAGAATAACTTAAGATTTTCCTTTCCATAGATGCCTGCTTCATTGTCTTTGATGTATATCGAGTCCAGAGAGATGCGGGTGCACGTTACGTCTGTGATGGCCTGCTTCATCTGATAGCCGCAATCCATCGATAGAAAATAGGGGGTGTTGGTGTGGCGTATCACCATCGTGTCACTCTTGGTCCGGCTATACTTGAATATCAGCTTGGTGGAATCCTCCGTATAGCGCAGTGGCAGGGAGATGTCGTGTACCTTCTTCTGGTTGTTGATGATGATGGAGTCGGTGCCGTATGCTGTGACGGTGAGCGAGTCGAGCGTGTCGTTCTCCACATATTGGGTTTCGGGGTCTACTCTATAAAGAATGCAATTCACCATGGGGCGTGCCGTCATGGAGCAATCTGCCTCCTCCGAGCAGGAGATAGCTATGCTTATTATCGGGCAAAGGATAGCTCCGAGTATGACAAGTCTGACTAATTTTTTCATCGTTAAATGGTTTTCTCTATTTGATATTTGTTTCGTTCCGGGGCATTACGTGAAATCAGCTCTCCGAGGAATCCTGCCACGAATAGTTGTGTGCCGATAATCATGGAGGTCAACGAGAGGTAGAAGTAGGGAGAGTCCGTCACAAGGCGGTAGGGCATGCCATGGTGCATGTAGTACAACTTGCTGACACCCACTATGACCACGGCTATGAAGCCGAAGATGAACATCAGCGAACCCAGCAATCCGAAAAAGTGCATGGGCTTGATGCCGAACCGGGAAAGGAACCAAAGGGAAAGCAAATCCAGATACCCGTTTACAAAACGGTTCAGCCCGAACTTGGTCTTTCCGTATTTGCGTGCCTGGTGGTGTACTACTTTCTCGCCGATTTTCTTGAAGCCGGCATTCTTGGCCAGGTAGGGGATGTAGCGGTGCATTTCGCCGTAAACCTCTATATTCTTGACCACCTCTTTGCGATACGCCTTCAGTCCGCAATTAAAGTCGTGCAGGTTTTTGATGCCCGATACTTTGCGAGCGGTGGCATTGAACAATTTGGTGGGGAGGGTCTTCGACAACGGGTCGTAACGTTTCTGCTTCCAGCCCGATACGAGGTCATAGCCTTCTTGGGTAATCATGCGGTAGAGTTCGGGTATTTCGTCGGGACTGTCCTGCAGGTCGGCGTCCATGGTTATCACGACGTCGCCTTGTGCTTGTTCGAAACCACAGAACAATGCCGGCGACTTCCCGTAGTTGCGGCGGAACTTAATGCCCCGTATCTTGTCCGGAGCTTGCGCCTGCAATTGCTCGATTACCTGCCAGGAACGGTCGGTACTTCCGTCGTTCACGAAAATCACTTCGTATGAAAAACCGTTGGCATTCATCACCCGCTCAATCCATGCGAACAGTTCGGGGAGTGATTCTTCTTCATTATATAGTGGTACGACAACTGAAATATCCATTGATGTATGATTTTTCTATTTACAATTGAAATAACATTTCTTTTTACTGTTCCGTCACTTTGCCGGAGCGTTGTCTTTCTTGCGTCTCATCACGAACAAGGCGGTGGGGAAAGCCAGTATCGAACCCCAAAACACATTGGACGATATCATCTGTAGTGTAATGTCGATAGGACTGAGCAGTCGGGCTGTCTCCAGAGCTTCCTGATAGGTGGCGATGTACGAATCCATTTCCGGCATGTTGCTTTGGGCAAGCGTGTCTACCATCGTTTCGCACGTGTTTATCACATATCCGTGGTCTATGAACCTGAAGTAGATGTAGTGTGCCACAGCGGCAAGCAGCGCGGCAAACATATACATGAAAACGGTGAATATCCATGCATGCAGGAAGCTGATGCCGCCTCCGCATACCTGATTACGATACATCCGTGCATAATAATATCCCATAAAAGGTACGCATAGCGTGAGTCCCATGAAAAGGAAAAGTAAAAAAGGAACCGACAGTCCCACCGGAAAGAGTATGAACTTCAATATCCAAAAACCTCCCATATAGGTACCGAACAGCATTGCGTATCGTTGCATGTAACCTCTATTTTCTGTCATCTTTCTTAGAAATAATGTGCAAAGGTACAAATATAGTTGGATTCAAGGGCAAGCCGATGTGCAGATTTTAATTTTTAATTCTTTAATTTTTCATTATTAATTAAAAAAGAAAAGGTGATACATTTCGTATCACCTTTTCTTTTTCTGAGCCTCTTGTCGGATTCGAACCAACGACCCCGAGATTACAAATCACGTGCTCTGGCCAACTGAGCTAAAGAGGCGGGTGGGTAAGCTTGCTATATCGCGCCGCTACAACCAACTACCTTTGCTGCGATCAAGCCCTGGAGGATTCGAAGGGAGCTGGCCGTATAGGACTTACCCGTTTTCGTTTTGCGGTTGCAAAGGTAGACATTATTTTGGAATCTGCAATAGCTTGCGGCGGTTTTTTTATTTGTTTTTTTAGATTCTCTATTCTATCCCTCTTCATGGCCTTCTTATATAGACACTTTGGAGGGGAGGTACGGATTCTTTCCGGCATTACGATGGACAAATATTCCTCTTACTAGAAAGTATTCGTCCGACATATGTAACCTTATCGTCCGACGGCTGTTGAATTATCGTCCGACAGCTGTCGGACGATAATTCAACAGCCGTCGGACGAATACTTCTTAGTATACCGGAATCTAAAGTATAGTTATGCAAAAGATTGCCATTTGAGAAGAAAATAATAATCGGGGACGAAAAAACAGATAGGCTATTGTGCGCTACCTTGAAAATAAGCATTATTTTTGTGCAACTAACTATATAGTCATTATACGCATGAACAAACACATATTGTCATTTTATCTTTTTTTCTGCCTTTTTCTTTTTCCCCCTTTGGTCGAAGCAATTGCCGGCTGGAATAGCTTTATCGTCAATTTTGATAAAAGTGTTTATGGTAAGGGGACCCAGACTTGGCAGATAGCACCCTATGATGACAAGTGGGTATATTTCGCCAACAAGAACGGTATGGTGCAATTTGATGGCAATGTCTGGAATGTGTTTCCATTGAACAATGCTTCCGATGTGCGTTCCGTTCTGGCTTCTGCCACCCAAAAAAGAATTTATGTGGGGGGCATCAATGAATTCGGCTATTATGAACCGGATACGGACGGTTCTTTGGCCTATCATTGCATGTCCGATACTTTGGAGAGTTCCGTTCGTTTTCTTGGAAACGTGTGGGGCATTCATGAGACTGACAATATCTTGTATTTCCAAGGGGACGGGTGCGTGGTGAAGTTCCTGAACGGAAAATATACCGCCATTGAAATGAATGCCAAGATAGACTGTTCCAATATGGTCAATGGTATTCTTTACATCGGTACGGACAGAGGCGTATGGCTTTTGGTTGGAAACACTTTTTTCCCTCTTCAGGGTGCCGATGCGTTGGCTTCCAAGCGTATTCGTGGCATTATACCTTATAAGAAAGGTGTTCTGGTGGTGACTGCATACAACGGACTTTACTATTGTGACGGGCGTACGATGGAACCGTTTATCACCGGTGCCGAAGAGTTTATGCGTGAGAATGAAGTCTTTTGCGTGGCCAAAAAGGATGATAAGATTGCCTTGGGAACCATTCATAAAGGATTGGTACTGGTGGATTGCAGCACCATGCAACTGAAATATTTCAATGAGAACAACGGCTTGCGTAACAATACGGTGCTTTCTGTCTCCTTCGATACAACCGGAAACCTCTGGGCCGGTCTGGATAGCGGCATTGACTACGTCTGTCTGAGTTCTCCTTTTACGAATCTCTATTCCTATCCTTATTCCTACGGCACGGGATATACGGCGGCCGTAGAAGGCGGCTATCTTTATTTAGGTACCAATCGGGGTTTGTATTACACCTCTTATCCGGTACAGATGAACGGCGATTTGCCGGATATCCGTCCGATGCCCCAATCCAGCGGACAGGTCTGGAACCTTTGCCGTATAGGTGATGAACTCTTCTGTCTGCACGACCGTGGTATTTTCCTTATCAATGGGACTTCCGTAAAACGTGTGACGGACATTACCGGCGTCTGGTGTTGCCAGCTTGTGGCAGGACGTACGGACCTTATGTATGTCGGGGTATATAACGGTATTTATTTGGTTGGGAAAAAGAATGGAGAATGGCAGGTGGTTGGCAAGATTGAGGGTGTGAACGATTCTTGCCGTCTTTTTGAGCAGGAAAGTGATAAGGTGATTTGGGTGTATAATACAGACCACGTTACCCGTGTGGATTTGGATAATGATTTGACAAAAGCTGTCCGTATAAAGGAATATAGCGCGAAGGATGGTTTTCCGGTAGGACGTGATATGTATATAGCGAAGATAGAAGACCGGGTGTATTTTGCCACTCCCCGGGGAATCTATAAGCATAATCCTCATAAAGATGTCATGGAGCCTTGTCCGGATATGAACAACCTTTTGAATGGCACCACGGCCTATTCGCGTATCTTGGAGTATCACGATAAGTTGATAAGTTTGAGCCCTCACGAAATCTGTATTGCCAATCTGGGTACCTATAAGCGGGGGGCGAATACAAGCATTAATCCCATCCAGCAATCGCTGATTGAACTGGTACCCGGTTTTGAAACGATTATTCCTCTTTCAGATTCGCTGATGGTGGTTCCTAATGAAGGAGGTTTCGCTTTGTTCAGTATCCCGGCCGTAAGGGAGCATCAGGATCGTAGCCATTCCTTATATATAAGGAACATGTATCTGTCTTATCCCAAGGATTCATTGGTATATACCGCAAACTTTTTAGGAGAGAAGCCGGTTCCGGTGATAGCTTATTCCATGAATTCCGTTCGTTTTGACTATGCCCTTTCTTTCTTTGCGGTAGGAGATGATGTCCGTTTTCAATATCGTCTGAATAAGGGGAGCTGGTCCGATTTTACAACGGTACGCACCAAAGAGTATAGTAATCTGTCGGAAGGTGAATATACGTTTGAAGTTAAGGCGGTCTTTCCTGACGGTACGACATCATCGGATACAATTGCTTTCCGTATACTTCCGCCGTGGTATCGTAGTGCTGCTGCATACGTTTGTTATATCATCTTGGCTTTGCTTGCCTTATGGTATGTCTATCGTTGGGATGATGTCCGTGTGAAACGGAAGAAACAGCAGGCGGTAATCGAGAAAGATAAAGAGTTGCACGATATGGAAAGGGAGTACGAAGAGGAGAAAGCCCGTCAGGAAAAGCAGATTATGCAGCTGGAGAAAGAAAAATTGGAATACGATTTGCAACATAAGAGTCAGGAAATGGCCAATCTGATGATAAACTTTGTCCGTAAGAATGAAATGCTGACTGAAATCAAGTCAGAGATACTTAAAGTATCCGCCTTGCTGAAGGGTGAGGGGGCTCGGGAAGGAAAACAGCAACTCATACTTATTAATAATAAAATAGACGGTAATATACAGAGTGATGAGGTTTTGAAGCGTATTGAAGACCAGTTCGATTTGATACATAACAATTTTATGAAACGTCTTCATGCCAAGCATCCTGAACTTTCCCACAACGAACGCATGATGTGCGCTTATCTAAAGATGAATCTTTCCACGAAAGAAATAGCGCCTCTATTGAACATTTCGGTTCGTGGAGTTGAAACAATCCGTTATCGTCTTCGTAAGAAGTTCGCTTTAGAGAGAGAGGATAGTTTGACGGATTATTTAAGCAATAAACTGTAGTCTTTAGATATTAACTTCCTTTAAAAGAAGGAAGTGCATGGAAGGGAGGAATTTAATATTCCTCCCTTTTGTGTTCTATAACATGTTGTGACGTAATACTTAAAAGTATATATTAATTATTGATTATTAGTAAGTTATTTGCTGATGACGTATTGATAACGTATTTGAATTTCAGATTTGACGTATTTAAGAATGATTGTTTCTTATTTGTTTTATTGCATTTTACTCTATGTTTGCACTGTTCGATTGAGAACAAAACCGAGAAACGTTAATCTTAATTTAGTAAAACTTATGAAAAAGTTATTATCAGTTTTATTTCTGTTAAGCTTTACCTTGGCTTCTGTATATGCCCAAAATAACAGGTTAAAAGGTACAGTGGTAAGCGGTTCGGATAATGAACCGTTGCCTGGAGTAAATGTGGTAGTTAAAGGAACTACCAATGGTGGAATTACTGATTTGGACGGTAATTTTACATTGTCGGTTCCTGCCGACGCAACACTTTCTATTACCTATATTGGTTTTAAGTCACAAGAAGTAGCGGTAAATGGAAAAAATTCCTTGAAAATAGTTCTTCAGGAAGATTCAGAAACGCTGGACGAAGTAGTAGTGGTGGGGTATGGTGTTCAGAAAAAAAGTGTGGTAACAGCATCTATTGCCAAAGTTAGTAGTGAGGATTTGGAAAACAAATCTCCGGTGCGTATGGATAATGCATTGAAAGGTTTGGCTGCAGGTGTGGATGTAACTTCAGCTTCTGGTCAGCCGGGTGATTCTCCTCGTGTACGTGTACGTGGTATTGGTACTATTAACAATAGTGATCCCCTTTACATTGTAGACGGTATGCCTATTGGGGGTGGTCTTGATTTTGTAAATCCTAATGATATCGAGTCTATCGAAGTGTTGAAAGATGCTGCTTCTGGTGCTATCTATGGTGCGCGTGCTGCTAATGGCGTTATTCTAGTAACTACCAAAAAAGGTAAGATGGGTAAGGCACAAATTAATTACAATTTTTCTTATGGCTGGCAGAGTGCATGGAAGAGACGTGATGTGACTAGTGCGACAGACTATGCTATCCTTCAGAATGAAGCCAATGTGAATGGTGGTCAGGCTCCAATTTATGCAGATCCTTATAATTTGATTGATGCTAATGGAAATTCTATCAAAGGATTTGGCACTGATTGGCAAGATCTTGTTTTCTATGACAATGCTCCGGTAGTGAATCATGATGTGACAGTTAGTGGTGCATCGGAAAAAGTAAATTATTATTTGTCTTTGGGGTATTATTCACAAGATGGTATTGTTGGTGGTAATCACGGACATTCTAATTATGACCGTTTGACTATTCGTTCCAATACTCAATATAATCTAATTGATGCATCTAAAGAACGCGGTTTCCTTAATAAATTGGATTTAGGTGTAAATTTGGCTTATATGCGTACGCATTCAACAGGTGTTGGTACTAACTCTGAATTCGGTTCAATTTTGGGATCGGCTCTTTATCTGTCTCCTATTTTGACCCCTACATTGACTGGTGATGCAGCTGAAAAGATGATTGAAACTTATAAAGATTTTGATTTGCCTCGTGATGCAAATGGTGATCCTTATACAGTACCTGGCTATGGAGGAGCTTATCAGGAAATGAATAATCCGCTGGCTATGATGACATTGACTCCTACAAAGAATTGGTCGCATAAGTTTGTTCCAAAGTTTTCTATTGATCTTCAATTGTGGGATAATTTGAAGTATCACTTCAATTATAGTGCTGATATGGGATTTTGGGGTAATGAAGGGGCAACTAAGAGCAAGTATTATCTCTCAGCTAATAATAAGGCAACACATACTAATGCATCTTCATTCAAGGCACAGAATGTGACATGGCAGATTGAAAACACATTAACTTATGACAAAACTATCGGCAAACATACATTTGGTGTTGTAT
Organism: Bacteroides sp. AR20; assembly: GCF_964250605.1. Lineage (NCBI taxonomy): Bacteria > Pseudomonadati > Bacteroidota > Bacteroidia > Bacteroidales > Bacteroidaceae > Bacteroides > Bacteroides sp. AR20. The sequence continues at coordinate 19,194 of NZ_CAXUGK010000043.1, forward strand.
TAGGACAGTCTGCCCTTAAATATAAGGGAGATCAACTTGGTGGTAACCGTTGGAATCTGGTGAATCCTAATAAACCTTCTATTGATTATGCTACAGGGAATGTTGAATATACAAAGGATGCAGATGGTAATATTACTGGTGCTACAGTTCAGTATGGCGTTTATGGAGGTCCTTATACAGAACATAGAATGTCGTCTATGTTTGCTCGTTTGAGTTATAACTATAATGAACGCTATATGATTCAGGCTACAATCCGTCGTGATGGTTCAAGTCGTTTTGGTATTAATAATAAATATGGTACGTTCCCTTCAGTATCTGTGGGATGGAATGTGACAAATGAAGAATTTATGGCTGATACGCGAGAATGGTTGTCTAACTTAAAGGTTCGTGCTAGTTGGGGTAAGAATGGTAATGATAACATAGCCGAATTTGGTTATACTTCATTGACAGCCATGGGTAATAATGTTCTTTTGGGTAAAGATGCCATCAAATGGAATGGTTCTAAAGCACAACGTTTGGCAAATCCTGATTTGAAATGGGAAGAGAGTGAGCAAACTGACTTAGGTATTGATTTGGGATTCTTTAATAATGCTTTAACGTTCAGTGCCGACTATTACATAAAGAAAACCAATGGTATGATTATTACGATGCCTATCCCGAGTTATGTAGGTGAAACTAAACCTCTTGGTAATGTAGGTGATATGGAAAATAGTGGCTTTGAGTTTGAACTTGGCTATAAATGGAATATTGCTGATGCTAAATTTGCTGTAAAGGGAAATGCTACTTATCTTAAAAATGAATTGAAGAACTTGGGAAATGATACTGGCTATATGGATTTAGATGGTATTCAAGGATTCTCTGGTGGTGGTACACGCGGTTCTAACGGACAACCTTTCCCCTATTTCTATGGTTACAAGACTGACGGTGTTTTCCAGAATATGGATGAAGTTCGTGCTTATGTCAATAAAGATGGTAAAATGATTATGCCGGATGCGGTTCCTGGTGATACACGTTTTGTGGATGTAAATGGTGATGGTAGCATCTCGGCAGATGACCGTACTAACATTGGTAATGGTACTCCGGATTGGACTTATGGTTTGAATCTTAATGCTGATTGGAAAGGCTTTGATTTTAATATTTTCTTCCAAGGTGTAGCTGGTGCTGATGTGTTTGATGGCACTTATCGTACAGATGTTGCTTCTGGTAACTATCCTTCTTGGATGTTGGGACGTTGGACTGGTGAAGGTACTTCTAATAAGTATCCTCGTCTGGCTGTCGGTAATGCAACGAACTGGATGGTATCTGATCTTTATGTTTGTGATGGTTCATATCTTCGTCTTAAGAATATTACTTTGGGATATACATTGCCTAAGACTCTTACTCGCAAACTTACTATTGAACGTCTGCGTGTGTATGTGCAAGCTGAAAATCTTGTGACTTGGACCAAATATTGGGGATTTGATCCTGAAATTTCTTCAGGTGCAACTTCTCTTGGTGTTGACCGTGGTATTTATCCGCAGGCTCGCACATATACAGTAGGTGTAAATGTTTCTTTCTAATCTAAAAATAAGAACTATATGAAAACAAATAAAATATTAGCAATAGGCTTACTTGCTGCCGCTACAGTGTTGACTACCGGTTGCAGTGACAGTTTTCTTGAGGTGGAAAATCCGACAGGTGAACCATTGGAAGATTATTATACTACGGATGAGCATATTCAGGAAGCTCTGATTGCCGCCTATGACCCTCTCCATTGGCCAGATTGGGGATTGGGACAGTACAATGCCTTGAATATTGACGGTGAAATTATGGGCGATAATTTTTGGGTAGGTGGTGCAACCAAGACCGATATGCAGAATTGGCATATGTTATTTAATTATGAAGCTAATGAAAATAATACACTTGGCTCTCTTTGGACTGTGGATTATTCTGGCATCAAACGTTGTAATGACTTACTGAAATATCTTGATTGGGGTACTGATGTTACTGAGGCCAATCGTAAACTCTATGAGATGCAAGCCCGTTTACTACGTGTTTTCTATTATAATATGTTGTGGCATTATTTTGGTAATGTACCTTTCTATTTGGAGAATCTTTCCGAACCTCCTTATACGGCTCCGCAATATACTGCCGATCAGGTTTATGCTGAGTTGATCGCAGAACTTGAAGCTGTAATTGACTCTAAGGTGTTACCTTTGAAATATTATAAAACAATCAAAGAAGGTAAAGAAGTTGACGACGAAGGTCAGTTGGGACGTGTCACTCAAGCTATGGCTTATATGGTATATGCTGAAATGGTAATGTATCAGAATGATGAAAGTCGTTTCTCAAAAGCTTTAGGTTATATGAAGGAGCTTATTGATAGTCCTAGCTTTAGATTGAATCCTAGTTTTGCCAACATCTGGGAAACGGAAGGTGAATGGTGTGACGAATCTATCTGGGAAATTAATTATGAGCAAACTAATAACGAACGTGGCTGGGGAAGTCCGTTAGCTGTTGGTGGTACAGTGCTTCCTACTCTGATTTCTCCTAACTCTTTCCCAGGTGATGATGGTTGGTCAAAGGGTAATGATGGCTGGGGATTTATGCCCATGCGTCTTGAAACTTATCAAATGTTTAGTGAACAAGACAAACGTCGTGATGCAACTTGCTGGGTGATTGCCGAAGATGTAGAATATACGAAACGTTATCAAGATACTCATATTTGGTTGCAAAAATATCGTCCGTATGATAAGAACTTCAAGCAGTCTTCCGGTGACCAGAATTTGAACTATAATAACAACTATCGTTATTATCGTTATGCTGAAACATTGCTCAATGCTGCAGAACTTTCTCTTCGTACAGGTGGAAGTAGTACTGGGGAGGCTAAGACATGGTTGAACGAAGTTCGTACCCGTGCCGGTTTGGCTGAACTTGCGAGTGTCACAGTTGACGATGTCCTCACAGAGCGTCATTTGGAATTTGTTGGCGAAGGTAAACGCTATTTTGATTTGGTACGTGCTGAAGGAATTAGTGGAGCATCATCTAAAAACAAGGCTACTACTGCACTTGTCCCAGATGAATATGGCTACCGTACCAATTCTTGGACTGCCAAGAAGAAATACATTCCTATTGCACAAAGTGAGTTGGATTCTGACCCTGCTTTGGTTCAGAATGCTTATAAATAGTTTACCATAACTCCATTAACAAATAATTGATATGAAAAATATATTTAAATATATAGCAGGCGTGTTGGTTGCTGGTTTTGCAATGACTTCATGTTCGCCTGAAGATTTTACGGGAGCCAATGGCAATATCCCACAAGCATCGGATTATACTGATAACTTTAAAGTTACTGTAGATCAGACAACCAATTATGCAAACTTTGAATTTACTTCTGCTCCTGGAGTGTCTCCGATTTGGATAATTGACGGCGCTTATCAAGCCTCATATGGCTTTTCTAAATATTATCGTAAAAAAGGTTCATATACAGTAGAATGTAAAGTAAAGAACGCAAATGGCATTAGTGATGGTTCGATAACCAAAACCTTTGAAATAGAGAAGACTATTATGAACGGTTTTGGTGGTTTTGTGGAAGATAGTGAATTTAACATGTTTAAGGGAGTAACTTTCAATGTGGCATCTTTCTACTATGCTCCAGGATGGGGGCAGATTGCAGATCCAAAATATACTTATCAGAATGGTGCATTTGTTGTTTCCTTACCGGAAGCTACTACCGATCAGTGGCAAGCTCAGATGCATGTGGAATTGGATAAGGTAGTTGCTTTGTCAGTGGATAAAACCTATGATTTTTCGGTGATAATCACTTCTACTACCAAACATCCGGGCGTGACGGTTAAAGTACAGCAGAAAGGTGATGACAATACGTTTATCAATATGCAGCGTGTGGCTTTAGATGCTAATGAACCTAAGTGTATATGGTTCAGTAACGTACCCGGTGTGAATATTACCGACTTGAAGTTTGCACTTGATTTTGGTGGTAATGAAGCTAATACGGATATTACTTTGGAAAGCTTTGTCTTGAAAGACCATGCTAATGATGACGGTACGGAAATTCCTGAAGTACAAGAGCCTGAACCTTCTTGGGTGAAGGTGGATAGTGAAGACAATCTTTGGAACGGGGCAACCTTTACCAATACTTTCTTCTATGCAAACCCGGATTGGAGTGCTAGACCTAATCCAGATTTAGTGGTGGATGGAAATGCTTATACACTCACTTTCCCTGATGCTACTGAAGCACAATGGCAGAACCAGTTCTCGTTTGTTACAGATTTGTCAGCCGATACAGAAACTGCCTATGATTTCTGTGTCACTCTAAATCCTAGTACTGATTTGAAGGGGGTAACAGTAAAACTGGTTCAGACTGATGAACCTGATGTCAAACATGATGATAACTTCTTCTTTGCAGAACAGACGGACTTGTTGGGTAATGAAGATAATAAATTTTGGGTTGCAAATAAAAAGGCGCCTAAAGATATGCATGCTATATCTTTAGTCTTGGATTTTGGTGGAAATCCTGCTGACACAAAAGTGACTATTAAAGATATTATTTTCCAGACTCATAGAGATTGATGACTAGTATTAGATAGAATATTGGTCTGCTAAAAGCAGTGAATAATAAAAAGGGGGAAGGATGTGTGTTATCTTGGCAATTGCTGGAGTTTCATCTTTTCCCTTTTTTCTCTACTTATGTTGTAAAATATATATATGAAATACTATTGTCTATTATCTATTCTTTTGTTTTCGTTGATTGCTTGTGGCAGTAGCGATGACAAGGAACCGCAATCCGAGGATGTTACCATTAAATGTTCTCCTGAAAAGATAGAGGCTGTTGCACAAGCTAGCCAATATGTGGTGAATGTGGTTTGTTCTGGTAAAGAGTGGACAGCTTTTGCCTCTGATGATTGCAGTTCATGGGTCAAAGTAAATGTAATGGGTTCTTCTTCTAGCCAAGGCACAGCGACAGTTATAGTCAGTGCTCATACGGGTACTACTTCTCGTACTGGTACGGTGGTAGTTAAATCTGGTGCTACTCGTGTATCTATTCCTCTTACGCAAGCGGCTCCTTTATCAGTGTCACAGACTGAGTTGTATTCTAATTCTATAGGAGAATCTTTTGTCTTATCTGTTATTGCTTCTGGCGAATGGAATGTGAAATCCAATGATAGTTGGATTAGCGCAGAAAAAAATAGTGGGGAAATTGTTGTGACCACTTTAGCTAATGATGCAAAGATTTCCCGTACGGGTACAGTTGAGGTTGTGGCTGGTGCAGAGAAAGTAACGGTAACAGTTATTCAAGAATCGGCTGAAGATCTGGATATCAATACTCCTGAGGGGTATCGGTTGGTTTGGCATGATGAATTTAATGAGGGTACATCTCTTGGCAATGATTGGACACACGAGGTTCAAGGAGCAGGGTGGGTAAATAATGAACTTCAAAATTACGTCAATGGTTCTGCTGACGGAAAGCGTGTGACAGAACTTGTGGACGGTAAGTTGAATATTAATTGTTTCAAAGGCTCCGATGGTAAAATTTACTCTGGTCGTGTGTATGCTAAAGTGAATACTGGTTGGGAATATGGCTATTTTGAAGCACGTATCATGTTGCCTGAAGGCAAGGGGACGTGGCCGGCTTTTTGGATGATGCCAGTTGATAATGACTGGAATACTAATCCATGGCCCATGTGTGGTGAAATAGACATTATGGAGGAAGTGGGAGTCATGCCCAACGAAGTCTCTTCGTCTATCCATACGCAAGATTATAATCATACTATAGGTACGCAGAAAACACATGCCATGACTATAGAACAGGCAGAAGGAGAATTTCATCTCTATGCTTTAGAGTGGACAGAAGATGCCATCACTACATACGTGGATGGTAAGGTACAGTTGGCTGTTACCAAGCAACAATTGGGAGCTGGTCATAATCAATGGCCTTTCCATTATGCTTTCTATCCCATTCTGAATCTGGCTTGGGGCGGTGATTGGGGTGGAATGAACGGTGTGGATGAGTCTGCTCTTCCTGTAACGATGAAGGTGGATTATGTACGTGTATTTCAGAAGAAGTAGAACTGTTTTATTTAAATGAGATTTGAATATGAAGACTAAATATCTTTTTTTAATATTAATAGTTCTATCTTTCTTCTTTTCTTGTAGTCAAGAAGATGGAATTGTGATAGTGGAGGAACCTTTTAAAGATTCAGCTCTGGAGTTAGAACAAGCTAAATTGGCTATTTATGCTATGGGGCTTGACACTACATTTATGGTGGAATGGAATAATTATTACATTGTAGAAGAAGATATTTTGCTTTGCAAAGATAGTATTAATCTTACTTCTACTAGGCAATATCATGCAACTTATTATGTGGATAATTATCAAACAATTACAGTTGGAGTTGATAATACTATTGCTCAAAGTACCAATTGGAGAGAAGCTACTAAAGAGGCTATAGATGTATATAATAAATATACGGGGCTCCGTTTTGTATATAATGAGTATAATCCTCAAATAAAGATTTCTAAGAGCAATTTATATAATGCTATAGCATGTGCACAAGGGGAGTTCCCTTTATCAGGCAAACCTGGTAGTAAAATAATTATCAATGATAGTTTTTATAAAAATATAGATACCTTTTTGAGTTTAAGTCAAAAGAAGTTTTTATTAGTGCATGAGCTTGGGCATAATTTGGGATTACGTCATACTAATGGGCTTGGAGAGGGAGATGGTGGCGTTGGATTAGTTCAAATTCCTGGAACTCCTACATCAGATTCTCAATCTTTTATGAATTCAACTACGTGTGGTAATTCTTGGAATGGAGCTTCAACTTATGATGTTGTGGCACTTAAAACTTTATGGCCAAAATGTATAATATCTTTTGCCGATGGAAGTAGCCTTCCTCAAATGGAAGTAGATTATGGTAGTTATCTGAGTAGAAATTTAATTCCTACATCTGCTAAGGGCATATTTGCCGGATGGTTTAAAAATGCAGCTTTAACAATTCCATTTAGCTACGGAGAAACGATAATAGGTGATATTACTTTATACCCCAAATGGCGGGATAAGACTAATGTCATAAGATTAATGGCTATTTCTGATACTAGTGCTAGTACCGTAAGATTTACGCTTTCTCAGGTTACTCCTGTAACTTTTTTAGATATTGAGGTGGAGCGTGGATTTAATGAATGGTCGGAAATATCTCGATTTACGGAAGAAACTGGAGTTACTTTAACAAAGATTCCTGCATCATTCTCAATTCGTACTTTTATAGAGCCATATATTTGGAATGCTAATCCAAATAGTTATGCAATCTATAATTGGCAAGATGCTACTGTTCTTGACCCAGGCGAATATGTATTGGAGGCACGCTTTACAAAGAGTCTTGGATTACAAAATGGAGCAGATGGAAAACACGGAGTAATAAGGGCGGTAATAGAATATTAACTTTTTATGCTTTAGAACAATTGATAATGAAAAAAGAAAAAATATTTATTTTTATCTGTTTAGTTTTGTTGTCTGCCTGTTCTCCTTCTTCTTTAGACGGCATTGTAATAGAGAAAGCGGCAGACGGTTATAAACTTTCCATTGACGGAAGAGAAACCTATATTAAAGGCGTAGGCGGCACATATCGGTTGGACATTGCCGCCCAGAGTGGTGCCAATGCCTTCAGAACCTGGGGAGGTAATGTGGAGGAGATAAAGAAAAACCTGGCATTGGCTTCGGAGCACAACATGTACGTAATGCAGGGAATAGGCATGACCAAAGACTCTATACGCTATTACGATGATGAATATAAGAACAAGATGCGCGAAGAAGTCCGCTTGTTGGCAGAAACGTTCAAGAATGATACGAGTTTGCTGGCTTGGGGTATTGGCAATGAAATTGAGTTGGGAAATGCTAATATAGCTGCCGCATGGAATTTTGTGGAAGAACTGGCACAGCTGATTAAGTCGATAGACAAGCGTCATCTGGTTTCGACAGTGATTTCCTACAATCCGTCGGCATTGGACTCTGTGGCAAAGTATGCTCCGTCTCTCGATTATGTGGGCATCAATGTATATGGTCCGATGGGAGAGGTGCAGGCTGTTGTTGACCGGTCGGACTACAAGGGTGCATTTATGATTACCGAGTGGGGACCGACCGGTTGGTGGGAAACAGCGTCAACCGAGTGGAAGGCACCCATAGAGCAGACCAGTGAAGAAAAACGGCAGGTATACGAAGAGCGTTATACGCAATATATTTCTGCCAATACCCGTTGCTTGGGCTCTTTTGTATTCTTGTGGGGACAAAAAGAAGAACGTACGCCTACTTGGTTCAGTATGTTTGTAGAGGATAAGGTGGATTCACTGCCATTGAAAGGAGAGAAAACTCCTATGGTGGAGGCCATGCAAAGAGTGTGGACCGGCAAGGAATTGGATGAAACGGCTCCGATAGTTCGGGGCATGACTATCGATGGTAAAAGTGCCATTGATAATGTCCGTATCAAAGCAGGTACTTTATTTAAGGCGGAGGTTTCCGTCACAGATAAGGAGAACGATTCTTTGGCTTATGTGTGGGAAGTACTGAAAGAGGCTACAGTCTTGGGTTTTGGAGGTTCTTATGAGCCACGTCCGGAAAGAATGGGTGACGTGGCTGTGTCAGATAAAAATGTGTATGAGACTGCAATTAAAGTTCCCGGAGAATATCGTTTGTACGTATATGTACTTGATAATACGGGCTTTGTCTCCACAGCAAATGTTCCATTTCAAGTAATAGATTAAAGAGCTGAATTCAACTTGCAAATGCAACAGAATTCTGATTAATAATTTGTTTAAATTTTTCGTTTGGCGTGAGGTATC
>NZ_CAXUGK010000044.1:0-27534 GCF_964250605.1 Bacteroides sp. AR20
ATTAATTAACAAAACTCGGTTTAGGGCACTGAAAAGTGCCCTTTCGAAGGGGGATGCCCTAAATTGAGTGCTTACAATAGTGTAAATAGTTGAAGTGAATTGTAATTGAGCATGAATAAATATAAGCGATTAGGGAAAAATAGTTTACTTGTATTTATAGGTTCCATAGGCAGTAAGTTATTAGCCATATTGATGCTGCCTTTTTATACGGCATGGCTTTCTGTAGAGAATTATGGAGATATTGATCTGGTAGGCACTTATGTCTCATTGATAATGGGAGTGGTAACCCTATGTATAACCGATGCTATTTTCAGGTTTCCACAGGGTAAAAGCATAGACAAACAACGAACATTCTTTTCTTCAGGGCTGACAGTAGTTTCGCTCTCTTTGATTCTTTTTGGAGCAGTTTACTATTATTTATTGAAATATGTGGAAGATATTCAATGGGGGGTATTTGGCTCTTATGCTGGATATATATACGTCTTGTTGATTTTTAGCTTTTTACAATTATATCTTCAACAATTTTCAAGAAGTATAGACCGTATGTCTGTATTTGTAGTATCAGGCATTATTTTAACGTTTGTTACGGCTATATCTTCGTTATTATTAGTACCCAAGTGGGGTGTGGACGGTTACATTATTTCTCAATTGACCGGTTTTATTATTTCTTCTTTATACACAGTAGTTTCTATACATATACATACTTATTTATCGTATAAATCAATATCTATATCAACGATAAAAGAAATGTTGTCTTATTCGATTCCTATGATACCTAATGCTACACTTTGGTGGATATTAGGTACATCGAATAGATTATTTCTTGAATATTACCATTCGACAGACTTCGTTGGAATTTTTGCGGTATCCAATCGATTTCCGTCGATTATAACAATGGTGTTCAATACTTTTTTTCTTTCATGGCAGATTTCCGTGTTAGAAGAATTTAAGAAGCCCGATTTTCGGTTATTTTATAACCGTATCCTGAGACTGTGTTTTGTTTTATTATTATTGGTCGGTTTCTTCCTTTGCCTATCTAGCTATTGGCTAATCAAGTTTTTTGCGGACGAGTCTTATCTTGATGCTTGGAGATATATTCCATTTTTAGGACTGGCAGCAGTTTTTTCATCACTTTCTACTTTTGTGGGAACTATGTTTATGGCAACAAAGAATACACGCTATTTCCTTACCACCAGCCTTTGGGGAGGTTTTGTTTGCTTAGGAATGAACTTTTTGTTAATACCTCGATATGGAATCATGGGGGCTACTGTGTCATTACTGATTGCACATTTTGTTATATTATATTTGAGAACCATGAAGTCTGATAAATTTGTATGTCTTGATGGAAAATATGATTATCTATTGCAAATAGTGTTTTTGTTGGGAACTGCTGTTAGTATCTTATTTTTAGATACATGGTTCTTGAGAGTGTTATCATTCCTGCTTTTTTTCTCTCTGTTCTTGGTTTGGAATAGAAACTTTATAAAAGAGAGTAAAAATAAAATTGATTTTGTAATAAACAATAGATAATAAAATGTGTCTTGATAATGAAATAGGAAGTCCTAAAATTATTGTATTTGGAGAAAATCATCATAATACTTTAGGACTTATTCGTAGTTTGGGAGAAATAGGTCTGTTCTCATACTTAGTGTTAGTGAACTCCAATGGCTTGTATCCTTTTGTTGCGAAAAGTAGATACATAAAAAAAGTATGGATAGTGGACAACGTTCATGATGGTTTAGGTGTCATTTTAAGTGCATTTAATGAAGAAGAATGCAAGCCATTAATATTTCCGACATATGATAGTGAGGTTAAAATTCTTGGTGTAAATTTTGAAAAAATGAAGGATAAATTTATATTACCTGCTATTATAGATCGAAAGTGGACATTAGAGGAATGTTTGAATAAAGAATTTATGCGTACTCTTGCTCAAAGTATAGGGTTGAATACTCCTCAAAGTTGGGTTGTGGACTGTTCAGAAGAAGTAAATTTGCCCCAAGAGCTTATTTATCCTTGTGTCGTAAAAGCAATAGATAGCTCTAGTAGTCCTAAAAATTATACTATACATCAATCTGAGCGTTCTTTGTTGGAGTCTATTAATGAGTTAAGTAAATATTGTGACATTGTACAAATACAAGAGTTTATCTTCAAAAAAACGGAGGTCATACTTTTGGGTTGGAGTGATGGAAAGGGAACTACTGTGATTCCCTGCTTGATGGATAAGATAAGAGAGTATCCAAGATACTTTGGTACTACAGGATTAGGTAGAGTCACAAAGAATATAGAGGAGTATATTCAAGTCGATAAGGTGTATGAATATATTAATCGTATGGGATATAGTGGTTTATTTAGTGTTGAATTCCTTTTGTCTGATAGAGAAGCTTACTTTTTAGAAATTAATCTTAGAAATGATGGTAATGGATATTTGCCCACTTATGGAGGAGTCAATTTGCCTTACCAATGGTATTTGGCTATGACCGATAATCAATTGATATTATCTTCTCTTCCTAAATATATAAATCATGATTTTATAATGATGAGAGAATTTTCAGATATAATGATTCCTATAAAATATGGATATTCTTATTTTAAGTGGTTTAAGGATTACTTACATGTTGATTGCTTTTTATATTGGAATAAAAAAGACAAAATGCCTTATTTCTATTATTTGTTTAACAAAATATTTAGATGTATAACAAGAATATTAAAGTGAATATGCGGAAAAAAGTACTCTTATTATTGTATTTTGTTGCATATTATCTTGGTATAATCCTTTTCTTTTACTGGATAAATCGCAGAAAACAACGTATTCTTGTTTTTCATCATATCATACCGGATGACTATGTAAATACTAGTTTTGAGCAGAAGATAGTTTGTACATCCCGTTCTAGATTTGAATGGATGATGGCTATTGTTAATAAGCGATTAAAAGTAACAACCGAATTAGGGGAGCCGGAATCAGCCGTTATAACTTTTGATGATGGGTATCGGGCAGCATTGATAGCGGATGAGGTGTTGGCGAAAAGTGCAAATAAAGCTTATTTTTTTATACCAATCGTAAATGTCGATTCTTTTATGCCTTTGTGGATAGACCAAATAATGGCATGGTTCGCTTATGTACCCGAAGGAGAATATAGAATTGTAAATCGCAAAGTAAGAATTGGGGATACGTTAAGCAGGCAACAAGAATTTTCTTCGTTAATCAATACATTGTATGAAAAATATGATAAGGTTTCCATATTAGGGATGTTGGAAGATATATATCCTTTCAGAGACTTACCTATTGATAAGGCATATTTTGCTCTCCGCTTTAAGGGACTGACATCGGAAGAAATCTTGGAATTGAAAAGGAAAGGCCATAAGATAGGAGGTCATTCTGTAAGGCATGATATATTGTCGATGCTTGACGAATGGGAGTTACGAGAGGACTTCAAGGAATGTTCAGAATATATGGAACGCTTGTTTAATACAAATTTATATGCTTATCCTTTCGGACATAGACGAGATGTAACTCCCGGTGTTATGAAAGAATGTAGCCAATCTGTTTTCACACTTGCCGTGATGAATGAGTATAATTCGGAAGCTTCAGATTTTTCATTATCGCGTATGAATATAAGTCATTATAATTCCCGTTTTGAGATAGAAGCCTCTTTATCTGGTTTTACTCAATGGCTTAAAAATGTATTAAGATGAATCAAGTGAATCAGACTGCTCGTCCGACTCGGATAGCGGCTTGGGATTTGTTAAAGTTGTTTGCTATATTTTTAGTGGTATATGGTCATTGTATGCAACATCTTTTGGAGGTAGATACCAGATATAATCCTATGTTTCTATGGATTACCTCTTTTCACATGCCATTATTCATGACTTTGTCCGGATTGTTTGCAAGGAATTCTTTTCGAGCATCTTTTAAAGATTATTTTATGAAACGTGGCAGGCAGGTCCTTTTGCCTTGTCTGTCATGGAGTTTGATTATATTTGCCGTTATCGTTATTTTAGGAGGTGACTTGCAAATATATACGATAAAATCATTCGCAATCAATTCTTTATGGTTTTTGAAAAGTGTGTTTGTTTGTGGTATTTTGGGATTTATAGCGTTTAAATCCCAACGCAATCGGGTTATGTGGGTTGTATTGACTCTTTTACTTAGTCAAGTGATATTGATTTGGAATGTATTTATTATGTATCCTTGTTTTCTTTTCGGGATATGTATTTTTAAATATTTGTCATGGATCTTGAAATACAAGTGCCTTGTGTTAGTGATATCGGGGTTGTTATTTATGGTATTTTCTTTATATGTATCTTTTTCACCTAATTTTTGGGTTAGGGATCAGGGTATCCGAGAAGCTCTTTTTTCAGGTACATTGTCCTTAATGGATAATGCTCTTTTTTTAATGAAGGTTATTTTGAAGAGGTATTTTCAGTTATTTATAGGGCTGCTAGGATCGTCTTTTTTTATCACGCTATTTTTTCTATTGTTTACCGGGTTACGTAATGTCTACTTGCTAAATTTAGCTAAACTGGGACAATATACATTAGGTGTGTATGTCATACAATCGCTTATTCTTGAAACAATACTTGTCCGATGGATTTCTTTTAGTAGTGATTACTTTTGGTCGTTTGATTTTGTGATAGCTCCTCTCATATCTTTGTTGATAGTTTATGTATGCCTATTCATTAATAAGGTAATTGTTTTCAAAGAGGGTAAACTTGCTACATTACTTTTTGGAGTCTCATGTTCGTAAACTTCTCATGATAAGTTGTAGAGATTTTTGTTATGTTATTTACTTATATAATATATAATGTAATACTTTTATTTGTATTGATATTTGGGTATTATGTAAAGGTGTCTTCGACGAAATTATCCGAATATATTTGTAGGACTATTGTGTTTTTATCAATTGTAATACCGGCTTCTATTCGTAAAGGAATAGGAACTGATTATTGGAGTTATGTGGGATTGTATCAGTGGTATAGTACAAATAGTGATGAACATGAAATCGGTTTTCAATTATTGGGGAAGTTGATGAATTTTTTCGGGTTTAGTTATCAATCGTTTATCGCCTCTCTAGCAATTCTAGCTTTTGCTCCAGTTTGTTATTATGTTCCGAAGAGAAATTTTTATCCGTTTATTGTTATTTATTTCTTTTTGCTATTCCTTAGTTGTATAAGTACTACTCGACAGGCGATATCGATAGCATTAGTAACTTGTGGAATATTTGCGTTATATAAAGAAAAGGGAACAATGAAGTACTTGTTCTGTGTAGTACTTGCCTTCTTTTTTCATTATTCTTCCATATTGTATTTCCCTATTCTGTTGTTTAAAAACATCAAATTTTCTAATACTAATATTTATATATGTTTAGGAATAATATTGATGATTATGTCTAGAGCCGATTTTATTGATAATTTATTTGCTAGTTCGATATTTCAAGATTCTCCTTATGGTGTATACGCTACTATTGGTCAATATAATAGAGAGGCTGAAGTAGGAACTGGACTAGGGATAATATTAAATTTGATGCTACCATGTTTATTTCTTATGCTAAATCGTAAAATTTCAAAGTATTATGACCATGTAGGCTTTTTTGTGTTTTTGACCATGTTGTTTGTGACGAGCTATTTTTTAGCTTCAAAAGTACATATTTTTGGTCGATTAATGGGATGCTTTATTTTTCTCCCAGCTTTTTTAATTCATCCAGTATGTAAAACTTTATCGTTGAAATATAATAACTTTCTCATATTCTTATTTTTTATAATATATTTGATATTATATGAAAAAATGATTGCTGTTAGCCAATCTAGCTTGGGAAATGGGCTAGGTATTTCTCCTTACACTACTATATTCGATTGATTGAAGATAATTATATATTTGACATAATGATAGATATTGTTCTTCTGTGGGTTGATGGAAATGACCCAGTATGGCTAGCGGAATATGAAAAATATGCTCCAAAGGTAAACGGTGATAAGCGAAATGTGCGTTTTCGCGATTGGGACAATTTGAGATTTTTGTTTCGAGGAATTGAGAAGTATGCTCCTTGGGTCAGCAAGGTGCATTTCGTGACATGTGGACATATTCCAGATTGGCTGAATTTGAATGCACCTAAACTTAATTTTGTTAAACATTCGGATTTTATTCCTAATGAGTATCTTCCTACATTCAATTGCAATCCGATAGAAATGAATATTCATCGGATAAAAGATCTTGCGGAACAATTCATCTATTTTAATGACGATACTTTCTTGATCAATTCAGTTTCGGAAGAACGTTTCTTTAAAAACGGATTGCCTTGCGATATAGCAGCTTTAAATACAATGCAACCCAATACACAAGGTATAGACCATATCATTTGCAATGACTTGATATTGATTAATAAATATTTCGCTAAAAGGAGTCTTTTAAAAGAACATTTTGGGAAATGGATTAATGTCAGGTATCTCAGTCAATGGTATCGTACTTTGGCATTATTACCTTGGAGCATGCATACAGGTTTTGTCGATCCACATTTACCTAATGCTTATTTGAAATCTACGTTTGAACGGGTTTGGGAATTGGAACCGGAGATACTACAAAAGACTACTGAATCCCGTTTTAGGAATATCACGGATGTAAATCAATATCTTATAAGATATTGGAGACTTTGTTCCGGTGAATTCTCTCCTTATAATGTTTGGAAGGACTCAGAATTGATTACCATACAAAATAATAATTTGGACTATATATCAGATGTGATACGTAATCAACGGAAAAAAGTGGTTTGCTTGAATGATGCGGATTCAACAGTTGACTTTGATAAGGCTAAGATGTCATTGATTAGGGATTTTGAGGTAATCTTCCCTGAGAAATCATCGTTTGAGAAATAATCATTTATATAGAGTTGTCAATGTCTTATTTAGTATAATAATGGATATCAAAGAATTAGTTAGGACTGGAATGTTTTCTGTGGGGTGTTTGATGTGTCATACTAAAAAAAGTAGAGTGGTTTATTATCATGATGTTCATGTTAGTGACTCATGGACAACAATGTCGACTCCTTTTGAATTGTTTAAATTGCATATAAGTGCTATACGAAAATCGGGGTTTGAGATTGTTCGTGATATTAATAATCCAAAAGGGGAGATACAAATCGCTTTCGACGATGGATTCCGTGGGTTGTTGGATTGTGTGGATTGGTTGGTTTCCCAGAAAATATATCCTACAATATTCATCCCTATTTCATTGATTGGAAAAGAAGGGTATCTGTCTGAATCAGAGATATTAGAATTGCATAACGCAGGTTTCAATATTCAGTCGCATGGCATACGGCATAAGAACATGAGTGCAATGCCTGTGGACGAACTTTTGGATGATTTGTATGCCTCTAAAGCTTATCTCGAGAACTTCTTGGATAAGCAGATTGATAGTATTTGCTACCCTCAAGGGTATTATTCGGACCGGGTTATTTCTGAATCTCAAAATGCAGGTTATAAAAAACTTTATATTTCAGTACCGGGAGTATACGATATGGATGTAGCCCTGAAACATAGAGCTTTGTTTCAAACGATGTCCCCTCTTCAAGTTCGATTGGCTCTTTATGGAGGGATGGATATTCTTTCGTCTCATTATAAGAAAATGCATTATAACACAATATATAAATATTGATGGATACAGAAATTTATAGTAAAATATTCTCTGTTTCAGACAAAGAGCCTTTATTGCGATATTTGGCGAAAGCATATCCGTATCGGACTGACCTTAATACTTTTATTGATTTTACTTTATCGTATGTGCCTAAAGAAGGAATGGAAAAATCTTTGTTGGTTTTTAAAGATAAAGAAATTATAGGTGCAAATATGTTCCTACAAACGAAAGCCAAGATAGGGAGGCTTGAATATGATATTGTTTGGTCGTATGATACAAAAGTCTTGGATGAGTATCGCAAGACGGAGGCTGGGACTATCATTTGTGGGGAAATATTTTCGAATAAGAATTATTTTGGGGCGGGATTATCTGGTATTTCGGTAGAACTTAATAAGCGGATGCATGCTAAATTTATAGCGAAATCGGTTGCCTTTATTCGATTGAATAGGTATTTGTTCAAATATCTTTTTGCACCATTTTGCCCTTCTATGCGGAAACCATTAGTTGATGATTCTTCTTATCCACGTGAAATCAAAACTTGTTTAGGGTTATTTCGTCGATTAGAAAAGGCTATAGATTTGAATCAGCCTCAAGGCAATTACTGGAATGACAACCTAATAGAATTTGAACGTTCTACGAAATTTCTTGATTGGCGTTTTTTTACATTGAAAGATAAATATCAGGTATATGCCCTTCGTAAAAAGGAGGGAAATGATGTGTATTTTGCTTGTCGGCAATATGATTTGTCGGGCATACCACTTCTTTATGTGGTGGATTATAGATTTTCGATTGATGATTTTGAAGGGCAAAAAGCAATTATAAAAGCCGCTCTTTTGCTATCAAGGAAAATGAAATTTGCTGGAGTATATATTCGTTCGTCCTTGCCGGGGTTATCAAAGCTGTTGAAAAACAATGTTTTTATCATGAAAAAAGGAGGGGCTGATATAGTAACTCGTTTTAAACCGGCTATTCAAGAGGAATATTCAGTTTTCCATACTCCGGCTGATTCAGATATGGACTTTAAGTGAGTTGAGATATACTAAATTAATGGTTAGTACCCCCAAAATGATGTATTCTAAAAGTAAAAATAGCTATCATTAACGTTTAAAACAGATAATAATGGAATTAAAAGATTTTATTGAGAATTTTGCTCAACAATTTGATGATACAGAAGTCTCTGCTTTTACCCCTGAAACGGTGTTTAAGGATTTGGACGAATGGAGTTCGCTCGTTGCTCTCTCTCTAATCGCAATGGTTGACGAGGAGTATGATGTACGGATCAAGGGTGATGATATTCGTTCCTCTGAGACGATTGAAGACTTATTTGATTTAGTAAAAAGTAGAAGGTAATGGCATTTCTACAAGTAAACAATGGGGAAGTTATGACAATTTCGCTACCCTGACCTCATAGAATTTTAATAGATATGTATAATCCATTTTCTTTAGAAGGAAAAACAATACTTGTGACCGGAGCCTCAAGTGGTATCGGTCGCTCTATTTCCATTGAGTGTTCTCGTATGGGGGCAAATGTGGTACTGACCGCTCGTACTGAAACTCGTCTTAAAGAGACTCTATCTCTAATGGAAAGTGGTAAGCATCTTATTTTCCCCGCTGATTTGACAAAAGAGGAAGATATTATCAATATCGTAAATGAGATGCCCATGCTCAATGGAGTTGTAAACAATGCCGGAGTAGGTAATCGTGTATTGTGCAAAGCTATCAAGGAAAGCAATCTAAACGAGGTGATTCTCCCCAATTTGTATGGTCCCATCTTACTTCAACGTCATCTGCTCAAAAAGAAAAGAATAGCAAAAGAAGCTTCTATTGTGATGATTGCTTCGAGAGCTCCATTTGCGCCATCTATTGGTAATGCAGTTTATGCGGCTTCAAAAGGAGCTATTCTTGGTTATGCGAATGTGCTTGCATTGGAATGTGCGCCACAGAAAGTGAGAGTCAATTCAATCTGTCCTGCAATGGTTTGGACTGAACTGGTTGAAAAGGATGCGACCTTGATGGGAGCGGATTATGAGGACTTACAACAAAAATATCCCTTAAAGAGGTATGGTAGGCCGGAAGATGTGGCTTATCTGAGTGTTTATCTACTTAGTGATGCAAGCTCATGGATGACGGGTTCGGCTATTGATTTGACGGGGGGAGGCGAAGGAACTCTAACATTGTGATAAAAAATATTATGAATGCATATATAAAAGAAATCGTATATTACCTGCCCCAAGTGGAAGTTACGAATGAGGCGATTGTTCGTGACTTTCCGGAGTGGAGTGTTGAGAAAATTGCTTCAAAGGTGGGAGTGGAAAAGAGACATGTGGCAGCAGAGGATGAAACTGCTTCGGACATGGCCATTAAAGCGGCTGAATGCTTATTTCAAAAAAGGGATATAAAAAAGGAAGACATTGACTTTGTGCTGTTCTGTACGCAAAGTCCCGACTATAAATTGCCGACATCCGCTTGCATTATCCAGTATCAATTAGGATTGCGCAAGGATATAGGGGCATTGGATTTTAACTTGGGTTGTTCCGGTTATGTATATGGTTTGTCACTTGCCAAGGGATTGATAGCCGGAGGTATCGCCTCTAATGTTTTATTATTAACAGGTGAAACCTATAATAAATATCTACATCCAAAAGATAAGGGTAACCGTACTATTTTTGGAGATGCTGCTACCGCTACGGTGATAGGTACATCTGGATTTGCTCAAATCGGAGAGTTTTGTTTAGGAACAGATGGAAACGGGGCAAATAATTTGATTGTGGAATCAGGGGGAAGCCGTATACCCGAACTGCAGAATGATATCGAATTTGATGAGAATGGCAATCCTATCTCTTCTGATTATCTTTATATGAATGGTAGTGAGATATTTACTTTTACATTAGACATTGTACCTTCATTAGTAAATGCTACATTGGCAAATAACGGATTGGAAAAAGAGATGATAAATCAGTTCGTGTTTCATCAAGCCAATAAGTATATGCTGAATTTTCTTAGGAAGAAACTCAAAATAGAACAAGACAGATTTTATTATTGCCTATCCCAGTTTGGTAATACCGTATCCAACAGTATTCCTATCGCTTTGCGGGAGGCTATAGACGATGGTACAATTCATAAAGGGGACAATGTTCTTTTGGCTGGATTTGGGGTAGGCTATTCTTGGGCTGGAACTATATTAAAATTTTAACTGTTAGCGTCCAATTATGACATCTTGTTTGTTTTACTAAACGTCTCCTTTGCCTATCCTAGAAGAATCTCCGAGGGGGCTAGAACTAACCGAGCTATCCTTCAATGAATCTTTCTATCTAAGAAGTTTTCCTTGAAAGAGCAATTGCTGGCTTATCGTCATGACGACTTTCCTTGGGGAGACGTCATAATTGGATGCTTACTGGTCGCAGGGACTATGGAAATTTCTCGTTGATAACGGTCGGAATCAATATTAACAATCAAAAAATGAGTCCACTTTTGAATTATTGAATAGTAAACCTCTTTTAGATGGTATTCTCTGTACAATATGCCAATATAGAGCACTTACATTTTTCAGAATAAATGAACATTCTAATAAATTGCTCCAATCTCAAGAAAGGTGGAGGGCTTCAAGTCGCTGATTCAGTTTGTACTTGTTTGAATGCAATTCCCCAACATAATTTTTTTTTAGTATTATCCTCATGTATGGATGATACTGCTGATAGGGTATCGGAATACAAAAATGTCACTGTAGTGCGTCATGATATACGAAACAGTTGGTATACATTGTTTTGGGGACGTGATAAGGCTATGGATAATTTGGTAACCAGACACAATATTGGTGGAGTTCTTACCATATTCGGACCTGCAAGATGGAAGCCGAAATGTAAGCATCTATGTGGATTTGCCAGATCCCATCTCGTTTTGAACGATTCTCCCTATTTTCAACGTATGTCTTGGAAGGAACTAATGATAGAAAAGGCGAGAAATCTTTATTTATATTATTACTTCAAACGTGGTGTGACTGCTTTTTGGACTGAGAATCCTTATATTTCAGAGAAAGTAAAGCACTTGTTCCCTACCATAAAAGCCTATACTGTATCGAATTATTATAATCAGGTTTTCGATGATGAAAATACTCAAATAGAACATGCCTTACCGTCTTTTGACGGTTGTACTTTACTGTCCATAAATGCTCCTTATCCTCATAAGAATTTAGCAATTGCTATCGAAGTCGCTCGATATCTTAAAAAACATTATTCCGAATTTAGTTTTCGATTCGTTTTTACGGTGACAGAGAATGACTTGCCACCTATTCCCTCTTATTTGCGAGAGCATTTCTGTCTGATTGATAAAGTTAGTGTAGCAGAATGCCCTTCCTTATATCGTCAGGCAGATATAATGTTTCAACCAACTTTACTTGAATGTTTCACTGCCACATATGTCGAAGCGATGCGAATGCAAGTGCCAATTTTAACTACAGATTTGCCATTTGCTCATGGATTATGTGGAAATGCAGCTGTGTACTATTCGCCGTTAGATGCAGAAGACTGTGCCAAATCAATCTATAAAATGGCTGTAGACACATCCTTTCAAGATTATCTGGTCGGAGAAGGAATAAAACAACTTAAGTCCTTCGATAATTATAATCAGAGAGCAGAAAAATTAATCGATTTGATATCGAATTTGGATGATTAATACATATTATATTTATGTCAGTATTTAAAGACAAAGTCCTCCTTATAACCGGAGGTACCGGCAGTTTTGGTAACGCTGTATTGCGTCGTTTCCTTGATTCTGATATCAGGGAAATCCGCATCTTCAGTCGCGACGAGAAGAAGCAGGATGACATGCGTCATGCTTTGCAAAATCCGAAAGTAAAATTCTATATTGGTAATGTACGCAATAAAACATCCGTTGATATTGCTATGCGTGGAGTGGACTATGTGTTCAGCGCCGCAGCCTTGAAGCAGGTTCCGAGTTGTGAGTTCTTTCCGATGGAGGCCACCCGCACCAATGTGCTGGGAACGGAGAATGTGCTGCTTTCAGCCATTGAGCATGGCGTGAAAAACGTGGTGGTACTTTCTACCGATAAAGCGGCTTATCCGATCAATGCGATGGGTATCAGCAAGGCATTGATGGAAAAAGTCGCCATTGCGAAAGGCCGTGAACTGGGTGAAGATGCAGGAACTACAATTTGCTGTACACGCTACGGTAATGTGATGGCAAGCCGTGGTTCGGTGATTCCTCTTTGGGTGGAACAGATGACGGAGGGCAAGCCCATTACCATTACGGATCCGAACATGACCCGTTTTATGATGACGCTGGATGATGCCGTGGACCTCGTAATCTATGCTTTCACACATGGCAAGAACGGTGACCTTTTTGTACAGAAGGCCCCGGCCGCTACATTGGATACGCTTGCCGAAGCATTGAAGCAGATCTATGCGAGGATAGATTCGAGGTATGGTGAGACTGAAGTGAAAGTGATAGGCACACGCCACGGTGAGAAGCTGTATGAGACTTTGGTAACCCGTGAAGAGATGTCAAAGGCAGAGGATATGGGCAACTATTACCGTATCCCTTGTGACAACCGTGACTTGAACTACGACAAGTTCTTTACGGAAGGAAATGAGGAGATTGCCGGAATTGAGGACTATCATAGTCACAATACCCGCCGGTTGGATGTAGATGGCATGAAGGAACTGCTGTTGAGACTCCGGTTTATACAAGAGGACCTTGGTCTGATTCCGAAGGCCAAGACACGTGAGATACGTTCTGAATAATATTGTAGTATGAAAGTGTTAGTGCTGGGTGCGGCAGGTATGGCAGGCCATACCATTGCACTCTATTTTAAGGAACAAGGGCATGAAGTGACAGCTTTTTCCCGCAAGGCTTTTCCATATTGTAAATGGATTCAGGGAGATGCTTTTGATACCGGGCATTTGCAGGATGTCATAGTGAACGGTAGTTATGATGCAGTGATTAATTGTATCGGCTTGCTGAACCGATTTGCAGAATCTGCCCCTGAAAAAGCTGTCTATATCAATAGCTATCTGCCCCATCAGATAGTGGCATGGCTTGAAGATAAACAGACCCGTTTTGTACAAATGAGTACAGACTGTGTATTTGCGGGTAATACGGGGCCTTATAATGAAAATTCATTTCCTAACGGACGGTCATATTATGACCGTACCAAAGCGTTGGGAGAGGTAAACGACCGGAAAAATCTTACTTTTAGAAATTCTATTGTCGGTCCGGACATCAATGAGGACGGTATCGGTCTTTTCCATTGGTTCATGAAGCAGAGTGGTTGCATCAATGGCTTTACCAAGGCTGTCTGGACGGGTGTAACTACGCTTACCTTGGCAAAGGCCATGGAACAGGCACTGATCCAGAATCTGACGGGGCTGTATAATCTAGTGAATAACCGAAGCATAACCAAATATGACTTGTTATGCTTGTTCAATAAGTATTTCCGTAACGATGACCTCACCATCAATCCGTCGGAAAGTCTGGTACTGGACAAGACACTGATTTGCTGTCGGACGGACTTCAACTTTGTGGTTCCTACGTATGAGCAAATGGTCATCGAGATGAAAGAATGGGTTGACAGTCATAAAGAATTATATCCTTTATATTAAAAACTTATGGGTAAATTGAAATTAATGACGATTCTTGGCACTCGCCCTGAGATTATCAAGATGTCGGCAATCATAAAGAAATGTGACAGGTATTTTGAGCATGTATTGGTTCACACGGGGCAGAACTATGATTATACTTTGAATGAAGTGTTTTTTAAGGATCTTGGACTGCGCGAACCGGATTATTATTTGGGTGTAGTGGGTGAGAATATCGGCCAGACAATGGGCAACGTTGTATCCAAGAGTTATGAACTCATGGCTCAAGTAAGTCCCGATGCTGTAATTGTGCTTGGAGATACCAACAGTTGTTTGTCCATTATCTCCGCCAAACGTTTGAAGATTCCTATTTTTCATATGGAGGCGGGTAATCGTTGTAAGGATGAGAATCTCCCGGAGGAGGTAATCCGCCGTATTGTGGATGTCACCAGTGATGTGAATTTGTGTTACAGTGAACACGCACGCCGTTATATCCTTGATTCCGGCGTCAAGCCGGAGTACACTTATGTGGTCGGCTCGCCGATGCGTGAAGTCCTGGATGACAACATAGAACAAATCAATGCGAGCGATGTGCTTGAGAGGCTTGGGCTTGAGGAAAACAGATACATACTCTTGTCTGCCCACCGGGAAGAAAATATTGATATCGAAGCAAACTTCTTCAGCCTGATGAACGCTGTGAACGCCATGGCCGGAAAGTATGATATGCCGATTCTGTATTCATGCCATCCCCGTAGCAGGAAGTTCATAGAACAGCGCGGTTTTAGGTTTGACAGCCGTGTAATCCAGAGTCAACCCTTGGGATTTCATGATTACAACCACTTGCAGCAGCATGCGTTCTGCGTGGTTTCGGATAGTGGTACCGTACCCGAAGAAGGTAGCTATTTCAAATTTCCGGCTGTCAGTATCCGTACGTCTACCGAGCGTCCGGAAGCCATGGATAAAGGCGTGTTCACTATAGGCTGTATTACTACAGAACAGGTTTTGCAGGCTGTGGATTTGGCGGTGGAAATGCATAAGAACGGTGATTATGCACTTAATGTACCTGCATATGATGATAGCAATGTAAGTATGAAGGTTGTGAAACTGATTCAGAGCTATACGGGGATTATCAATAAGATGGTTTGGCGAAAGTAATAGCGGATGAAGATATTAGTTGTCAGCCAGTATTTCCATCCGGAAGAGTTTAAGGTCAATGAACTTGTAGCTGAATTTCAGAAGCGGGGGCACGAAGTTGCTGTATTGACGGGTAAACCCAACTATCCATCCGGAAAGATATTTGAGGGCTATAAGTTTTGGGACATTCAATATGAGGATTATAAAGGAGCCAGGGTAACCAGAGTTCCGTTAATTCCTCGAGGGAATGGCAATGGCCTGAGACTGTCTCTAAATTATCTCTCCTTCGTTCTCTTCGGAGGAATATATGTGAAGACGCATCCGGCAGATTATGATGCAATCATATGTTTTGAAATTTCTCCCGTTACCCAAATGTATCCTGCCTTATGGGCAAAAAGGAGAAAAGGTTGCAGAACTGCAATTTGGGTCCAGGATTTATGGCCTGAAAGTGTTGCGGCGGCAGGAAAGGCGAATAATTCATTTTTGCATTATTTGCTGAACAAAATGGTAAAGAATATCTATAGGCGAAGTGATGTCATCTTTATCCAGTCTACTGCCTTTGAAAAATCTATTCTAAAAAAATGTAATTTGGGGGATAAGATAGTATATGCTCCCAATTGGGCCGATGATTATTTCGTGCAGCCGGTCGTTGACAAGGATAAATATAGGGCCATAATGCCTGAGGGGTTCAAAATTATGTTTGCCGGTAATATTGGTGCGGCTCAGGATTTTGATAATATAATAGAAGCGGCTAATCTGACTAGAGGCTGTCAAGAGATAAAATGGGTAATTGTCGGTGAGGGTCGTTACAGACGCATTGCTGAAGAAAAAGTGGCGAAGTCTGGGTTGAAGGATACTGTATTTTTTTTAGGACGGTATCCTGTCAGTGAAATGCCACGTTTTTTCTCTCAGGCAGACGTGATGCTTGTATCTTTGAAAGACACGGATATTTTCTCTCTGACAATACCATCCAAGGTCCAATGTTATATGGCTTGTAAGAAGCCCATTCTTGCAATGCTCTCGGGTATAGGCAGTGAGATCATAAAAGAGGCCCGCTGCGGTTATACATGTAATTCCGGTGATTATAAGTCATTGGCTGAAAACGCTATAAAAATGTATCATCTCGCCGAGTCGGATTTAAAAGAGATGAGTAATCATGCCTATGAATATTACAATAGGAATTTCAGAAAAGATGCAATTATAACGAAAATACTTGAAAATTTGCAATAATATAATGAATATACTTATCACCGGGATCCACGGCTTTGTGGGTTCCAATCTCGTTGTTGCCCTAAAGGAACGTCATAGCCTTTACGGGCTGGATATTGTTGCTCCTGAAAAGGAGGGGGTGGTAAAGACTTTCTCCTGGAAGGATATTGAACCAGCTTCTTTTCCGATGCGGAATCTTCCTGAATTCGATGCCATTATTCATCTGGCTGGTAAAGCCCATGACACGAAGAACCGGTCTGCTGCCCAAGCCTATTTTGATATCAATATGGGATTGACCCAAAAGATATTTGATTTCTTTCTGGAATCGTCTGCGAAGAAGTTCGTATTCTTCAGTTCGGTAAAAGCCGCTGCAGACAGTGTGGTGGGTGATATGCTGACTGAAGAGGTGGTGCCTGCTCCGATAGGGCCTTATGGAGGAAGCAAGATAAGGGCGGAAGAATATATTCTTTCGAAACTAAAAGGAAGGGAAGATTTAAAGATTGATGATGGCAAGCAAGTGTATATTCTGCGTCCCTGCATGATTCATGGTCCCGGCAATAAAGGCAATCTGAATCTTCTTTATAATGTGGTGAGGAAAGGCATCCCTTGGCCTTTGGGAGCTTTTGAGAACAGGAGGTCTTTTACTTCGATAGAGAATCTTTGCTACGTGGTGGAAGGGCTGTTGACTAAGGAGGTGGTGAGTGGTATCTACCACATGGGAGATGACGAGGCCTTGTCCACGAATGAGCTGATAGCTTTGATGTGTCGGGCTTTGGAGCGTAAGCCGCATATCTGGAAGATAAACAGAGGACTGATGGAATTCTGTGCCCGGCTTGGGACTCTGCTCCATTTGCCTTTGAATACAGAGCGTCTGCGCAAGTTGACAGAGAATTATGTGGTGAGTAATGCGAAAATAAAGGCTGCCCTGGGAATTGACAGAATGCCGGTGAGGGCAGAGGAGGGGATAGTGAGAACGATAAAATCGTTCTCAAATTAAAAGTTAAGAATTAAAAATTGATAATTAAAAATTAAAGAGGAAAATACTGTTATGTATTATCTGTTAATATTGGTTCTGCTGTTTTTGGCAGAACTTTTTTATTTTAGAGTGGCTGATAGGTACAATATCATCGACAAGCCCAATGAGCGGAGTTCCCATACGAAAGTGACTTTACGCGGTGGTGGGATTATTTTCTATTTCGGAGCGTTGGCCTATTTCCTGACGAGTGGCTTTGAATATCCCTGGTTCCTGCTTGCCTTGACACTGGTGACGTTCATCAGCTTCGTGGACGATATAAAATCCACCGGACAGATGACAAGACTGCTTTTTCATTTCTCTGCTATGGCTATGATGTTTTATCAGTGGGGACTGTTCTCCTTGTCTTGGTGGTGGATAGTCATAGCCTTGATAGTCTGTACGGGCATCATCAATGCCTACAACTTTATGGATGGCATTAACGGCATAACCGGTGGTTATTCTCTGGTTATTCTTGCTGCGTTGGCCTATATCAATAAGGAGGTGGTTACTTTTGTGGAAGCGGATTTCATCTATACCGTTATCTGTTCCGTTCTAGTCTTCTGTTTCTTCAATTTCCGCAAGCGTGCCAAATGCTTTGCCGGTGATGTGGGTTCGGTGAGCATTGCCTTTATCCTTCTTTTCCTGATAGGCAGGCTCATCATTGAAACGGAAGATTTCAGTTGGATAGTCCTTTTATCCGTTTATGGTGTGGATAGTGTACTGACTATCATTCACCGCCTGATGCTTCATGAGAATATCGGGCTACCGCATCGCAAGCATCTGTATCAGATTATGGCGAATGAACTGAAGATTCCTCATGTCATAGTCTCTCTGGCCTATATGACAATACAGACTCTTATAATAGTAGGATATATTTATTGTCAACGGTATGGCTATATCTTCTTGATAGGGTGTATCTTACTGTTGAGCGCAATATACGTACTCTTCATGAAAAAGTATTTTTCAAGACATATCTCTTGAATTACTGTCTTCCATTATACAATTTCTGCAGTCACCTGAATACCCAAAGCTTTGGCAATACGCTCAATATCACGCTTCTTTGTTTTTGTATTGCTGCAGGTCATAAGAAACCGTCCGTTGCCTAATGGTTTTTGAGCGCGCTGGTATTTCTCATGAAGTGTGTTTGATATCAAAGGAATCTTGCATACCTTGATATTTAAAGATTGCACTTGTTCCACACCTACTGTCATCACAAATTGCCGGAAAGTCTCGGCTGCTTGTGTTTCTTGAATTACTTTCCCATTACCAAAAGTAATTTTTAACCGAGATATTGGAGTATTGCTTTCCGTATCATTGGTTACTTGGTACAGTTTCTTTGCTGCTTCAAGAAATCTTGGAAATAATGTTCCCCACTGGTTGTTGACAACAATTTTTGTTCCGTCTGCCAATAAAATAACTTCATCAGGCTTAAGAAAGTAACGTTTCTTTAAATCGGGATGAGATTTGATTTTTTCTTGGACTTCTATCAAAGTACGTATTACACCCAATGCTTTACTGTGTAAATTGGATGGAAAGACTTTCTCCAGCTCAACATAGTTTATGTTGGGATGGTCTTTGATATAATGCTTGATTACTTCCAATACAAAACGTCTTTTGACATAGAAGTTGATTCCATCCAATGAGAATTTTGTATGGTCTTTGGAGTCACTTTCTTTATAGTCGTTTTGTGAGTTTTTAGATGTTTGCCTCGTTTTAAGCTGTAATGAAGGCAGAATGCTCTTATTTTCGTAATGTACTGTAAGCGTAAGATTGGCAAATTCTTCATTAATGGCGGATTCCTCAAATCCTTCAGCTGTAAACTTGTCTTTGAGCAACGAAATTATATTCTTTACCCCATTGCCTTCGGATAAGAATTCTGACACCCTCCTATGCAGATTATTACGCGCTTGGATTTTTTTATATTGCTCATTACAGAATGTTTCTATTTTTCCCAGATTGAATTTGTCGTAAGTTAGCAGGTCACAGATGATGGAACCATTTACATCTTCTTTCTTAAATTCTGCTGTAAATACACAGATGGGATTCTCGCCATCGTTGGGAATGTCGTAGTAAAGCTGTATCTTTTCTCCTATATATAATCCGACATTAAGTTTCAGTTGGCGCATATACGACATCAACTGATTTTCTTGCCTCTCATTTTGTATATTAGACGGACGTTTTATTTCAATTGGGAGTACGGGGGATTGTGTATCATGTTCGTTCTTTCGCCAAAGTACAATGTCCGGGCGTATGGAGTTGCTATTGCCTATCGGTAATGTATACTGGGATACCATTGTTCCATTGGTCTTTTTCCATCCAAGAAATTTCAAGCAGTTCTCTATTTCCCGCTGGTAATCACCTTCTACCGAATTTGTTTCAAAATACGGTATCAGTGTTTCCACAATCTCAGGCCAATTTTCATTCATCTTTTATCGGGTTATATTAGGACATATTGTTTACACTTCTTCGGAGTGTGCATAAAGCAAATGTATTGACTTTATTTGAACTGCCCAAATTATAGTCATAAAAAATGGAATCGGGCGGTGTACAATAAAAACAAATAGTCCCGGATTCTTGACAAAGAATCCGGGACTATTTGTTTTTATCGTTTTTGAGAGGCTTTACTTAGCCGGCTTCAGCCATTTGTCCAGCCATTCAAAGAAGGTACGTTGCCACAGCACGCCATTCTGAGGTTTCAGTACCCAGTGGTTTTCGTCCGGATAGATAAGCAGTTCGGCAGGAACGCCACGCATCACGGCTGCATCGAAGGCGGCCATTGCCTGGTTGGCAAGGATGCGGAAGTCCTTCTCTCCGTGGATGCAGAGGATAGGGGTGTCCCATTTGTCGACGAAGAGATGCGGGGAGTTGGCAAAAGTGCGTTGTGCCGTAGCGTTGTTCTTTTCCCAATAAGCGCCGCCCATATCCCAGTTGGCAAACCATTTCTCTTCCGTTTCCAGATATTGCATTTCCATGTTGAAGATACCGTCGTGTGCGATGAATGCCTTGAAGCGTTTGTCATGGTGTCCGGCAAGCCAATATACGGAGAAACCTCCGAAGCTGGCACCTACGCAACCCAGGCGGTCTTTGTCGACGAAAGGTTCTTTCGCCATTTCGTCAATGGCAGTGAAGTAGTCCTTCATGCACTGGCCGCCATAATCACCGCTGATGGCTTCGTTCCACTCTACACCGAAGCCCGGAAGACCACGACGGTTGGGAGCTACGATGATATAGTCGTTTGCCGCCATAATCTGGAAATTCCAACGGTAGCTCCAGAACTGGCTGACGGGACTCTGAGGACCACCTTCACAGAAGAGGAGGGTGGGGTACTTCTTGTTAGGGTCGAACTGTGGAGGATAAATCACCCAGGTCAGCATCTGCTTGCCGTCGGTGGTCTTCATCCAGCGGGCTTCCACTTTACCCATTTCCAGCTGGTCGTAAATCTGCTTGTTTTCTGTGGTCAGTTGCACTGCTTCTGCAAAAGCGTCGCCGTTGCGTGCACTGTTTACGGCATAGATTTCGTCGCCCATGCTCATGGAGTGGCGTTTGGCGATAATCTTGTCTCCGCAAAGGGCGAGTGAAGCATAGTCGTGCATGCCGTCGGTGAGCTGGGTAAGCTTGTCGTTTCCGGCAAGGTCGATGTTGTAAATCTGTGTCTCGCCATGCCATACACCGATGAAGTAGATGCTCTGGGAATCTTTGTTCCACAAGAAGGCGTCCACGTTCGATTCGAAAGCTTTGCTTACAAAACGTTTCTCACCGGTCTCGAGGTTCATGATAAACAAGCGGTTCAAGTCGGCTTCGTAGCCGTCACGTTCCATGCTCTGCCAGGCGATGTATTTGCCGTCGGGAGAGTATTGGGGATTCGTATCATATCCCTTGTTTTCTTCCGTGATGTTTTTGGTTTCCTTGGAGGCAAGGTCGTAGATATAAATGTCGGAGTTGGTGGAAATGGCATACGCCAGTCCGGTTTTCTTACGGCATGTATAGGCCACCTTATCAGAAGACGGGCTCCATGCCAGCTGCTCGATACCGCCCCAGGGCTTCATCGGGCTTTCGTATGGCTCTCCCTCAAGAATATCAGTGACATTGCTGATGGCATTGCCGTCGAAATCAGCAACAAACGGATGGGGAGCAGTAGTCACCCATTCATCCCAATGCTTGTACATCAGGTCGGTAACGATGATGCCGGTGGCTTTAGGAAGGTCCGGATGTTTGTCTGCCGTACTCTTCACGGTCTTTACCTGGGCAATGAAAAGGAGTTTCTTGCCGTCGGGCGAGAAAGAGAACCCTTCGATGTCTCCCTCGTATTGAGTCAGCTGCTTGCGTCCGCTGCCGTCGGGATTCATTTCCCATACCTGGCTGCTGCCGCTTTCGTTGCAGAGGAAGGCAAGCTTCTTGCCGTCCTTGAACCATGTGGGCTGTCCTTCTTGCCAGGCGTCATGCGTTATCTGGGTATTGCCACTACCGTCGGCATTCATGACGAAGACTTCGCTGTTACTCTTGTTCTGGGGCACGCTGTAATAGGATACCGTGTAGGCAATTTGCTTTTCGTCGGGAGATACGGCTACACTGCCGATACGTCCCATCGCCCAGAGTGCCTCGGGTGTCATACGCTTTCCTTCAATCTTGATGTCCGACCGCTGGATGAGCGCTGCTGCGTCCTGCTGCAGTCCGGCATCTTTTGTTCCTCCGCAGGAGGCCAATGTCATGGCTGCTGACATAAGTAGTAGATTTACTTGTTTCATATATGTTTTTTGTTTCGGTTATTTCAATGCAAAGATACTAAATTTTCCTTCCTTGCCAATTCCCACGTTTGATATATAGCCAGCAGAAAATGAGAATAAAGCTGGAATAAACCATTTCCGAGGTCCAGCAGATGGCCACGTCGAGTTGCAGAATCAGAATAATGTAGGTGATATAGGCTGTGTAGATGACCAGCGTTGCCAGCTCCATGCCCAATGCAGTACGCGTATTGCCGGTTCCGGAAACTGCCTGGAAATAGACATTGGCAGGAACCAGGAACAGATAGGTGGAGCACATCACCCAAAGCGAATGCACGGCAGCATCCTGCAGGTCGGGTATGTCGGTATAAATTCCCAGAATCAGCTTGGGGAACAGCGCGAAAAGCAATGCCAGCGGAAGTACGAAAACGTAGGCTATGCGTACATGTTGCCGGATAGTGCCTGCCACGCAATCGGAGTGGCCTGCACCGATGAGGTTGCTGACCAATGAACCGCAGGTAGAGGCAAATGCCATGAGTACCATGAACAGTATGCCGGACACATTGCGGACAATGTTGGTCACTGCCAGCGAGCGCTCTCCCAGATGCTCCACATAAAGGAAGAACAAGAACCAGGTGGAGAGGGAGAAGAAATTCTGTATCATGGTCCAGAAAGAGACGTTCAGCATCCGTTTCAATACGTCCAGCCGGAACTTCGGAATACGGTCCAGCCCGTACTTGCGGCAGTCAATACGGCTACGGGTATAGAGGATGAAGAATAACAGCGAAACCAGCTCGGCCAATGAGGAGCCGATGGCGGCTCCGGCAATGCCGAGTGCAGGAAAACCGAATTTACCGAAAATCAGGATATAGTTGAATACAACATTGCTCAACACCATGACGATAGAGTTCAGTGTCAGTGTCTTGGTCTGGGTGGTTCCCAAGAAAAAGGCACGGAACATGACTGCGCTGAACGAGAAGAAGGCACCGAATACACGCCAGTGCAGGTAGCTGGTGGCTGCTTCGTAGATATGTTCCGAGGCTACGATGCGTTTCAGGATAATCGGCGAGAAGCAATAGGACAGCAGGAACATGACTGTCGCCATCCCGACTTGGAAATAGATGCCCTGATAGAACAAGTCACCGATTTCCTTATACTGCCGTTCGCCGTTGCGCCGGGCAATGAGTATCTGTGCCCCGATGCTGAAACCGAAGGCAACCATGAAGATGACCATATAGAAGACACCGGCGATGGCAGATGCTCCCAACTCGACTTCGCCTACACGTCCGAGGAAGGCGGTGTCCGTCATACCTATCATCTGCTCCATAAGGAGGCTGATTAGGATAGGGTAGGCTATGAGCCAGATTTGTTTGTAGGTGTATTTAGTCTGCATAATTTAGAGTCTGTGAATTTTTTCGTTGGTGTAAGGATAAGAAAGCCGGGCAAATGTCATTGTCCGGCTTTCTGCAAAAGAATATCTTGAACGGTAGTCTTACTACTTTTTGTTCTGTTTTTCTTTCATCATCTGTTCCTGCTGTTTCTGCATGGCTTCCAGACGAGCGGCGAAACCGGTTTTCTTCATCTTCTTCGGGTCTTTCTTGTTGGCTTCCAACTGAGCAAGAAGGGCTTCCTCATTGGTTGTCTTGCGCATGATGAGCGTTGTTACCACACTGACTAACGTAGAGATGAAGTAGTAATAGTTCAATCCCGAAGGATAGTCGTTCAATATGAAGAGGAACATGATAGGCATCAGGTATGACATCCACTTCATGGCAGCCATCTGCGGATTGGCACCCGTATCCTGTTGCTGCATCATGTACTTCGTGTTCAATATGTTGGTAACCGTCATCAGCAGGCAGAACAAGCTGAGGTGGCTTCCCAGGAACGGGATATGGAACGGGAAGTTGATGAACGCATCGTAAGTGGAAAGGTCGTCTGCCCACAAGAAGCTCTGCTGGCGGAGTTCAATGGCACTCGGCACGAACATGAACAAGGCCATCAAGATAGGGAACTGTATCAGCATCGGCAGACATCCACCCATCGGACTGACTCCGTACTGGCTGTAGAGGCCCATCACTTCCTGCTGCTTCTTCATGGCATCTTCCTGCTTGGGGTACTTCTTGTTTATCTCGTCGATTTTCGGTTTCAGTACGCGCATCTTGGCAGAGGACATGTAGGTTTTCCACGTTGCGGGGAATACTACAGCTTTTACGATTAACGTCATGAACAACAGTACGATACCCATGCTCAACCCCCAACTGGACAACCAGTCGAAGATGTTGATGGTGAACCATTTGTTTATCCAGCGGATGAGCGGCCAGCCCAGATAGACCAGACGGTTCAGCTCCCACTTCTCGTCACGCCCCTTGTCGAGTGCGGTCAGGGTCTTGTAGTGATTGGGGCCGAAGTAGAAGAACAGCTGGGTAGGTTCCTTGCCAGCAGGGTCGAACTTCGTGCTCATCTCCGCAGAATAGTCCTTGATGTAGCCGCTGCCTTGAGTCTCCATCTTGGAACTCAGTTTGGTCTTTTCAAAGTCGGCATCTGCCAGGAATACCGAAGAGAAGAACTGGTTCTTGAAGGCAATCCAGTCCAGACGTTCCGGAACTTCCTTTTCATCGTTCTTGTTGGCGGACAGATAATCGGTACCCTCTCCGGCGATTTTGTAAGTCAGCTCAGCCAGACGGTTCTCGTAGGTGTAACCCTTCTCTATCTGACGGGCACGCTGAGACCACTCGATGTCCACATAATTGTTGGTAGCCGCCAGCTTGCCTTCCATATTGACTGCCTGGATAGTAAAGTCTATCAGGTATGTGTCATTGTGCATGCGATATGTAAAGTCGATATAGCTGTTGCTGTCTGCCGACAAACGCATGGTGACGGTACTGTCCGTATGGTTTACTGCGGTGAAATAATAGTCTTCCGTCTGGATAGTCTCTTTCTTGTTGTAAAAGAGGAAATTCATGGAAGCGTCATTGCCGCTGAACAGTGTGACGGGGGTCGTCTTGTCTTGTCCCATGTATTCCTTCAGCGTGGCCGAAGCTATGCGCCCGCCTTTTGTATCTACGGTTATTTCTGCCAGGTTGTTCTGGATGGTTACCTGCGAGTTGGTTCCTTGACGGGCGTCGAAGAAGAGGGCAGTGGAGTCAACGCTTGCTTCCGCTCCGCTTTCGTTGGCCAGGGCTGCTTCCGCCTTGGCTTTCAAGTCGGCTTCGCGCTGTTGCACCTGGGCTATGGAGTCGTAGTAACGTTGCTGTGCTTCCAACTGCTCCTGGCTGGGACGGCTCAGAAAGCTGAAACCTACTAACAATATCGCTATCAGAACAAGACCTGTGATGGTATTTTTATCCATTCTTTGTTGATTACAAATTACTTATTACAAATTATTTCTTTTCGTTTTCATTTTCGATGGCGGCCTTCACGAATGCTACGAACAGTGGGTGCGGATGCAATACCGTACTGCTGTATTCGGGATGGAACTGGGT
This sequence comes from Bacteroides sp. AR20, assembly GCF_964250605.1. Taxonomy (NCBI): domain Bacteria; kingdom Pseudomonadati; phylum Bacteroidota; class Bacteroidia; order Bacteroidales; family Bacteroidaceae; genus Bacteroides; species Bacteroides sp. AR20. The sequence goes on from NZ_CAXUGK010000044.1 coordinate 25,779, forward strand.
ACCGACAAACCACTTCAATGCGGGAATCTCAACAATTTCCACCAGGTCCGATTCGGGGTTTATACCCACACACTTCATACCTGCTGCTTCGTAGGCATCCTTGAAGCTGTTGTTGAACTCGTAGCGGTGACGGTGACGTTCCTGGATATGCTCGGTACCATATGCCTCGTATGCCTTGCTGCCTTTCTGCAGAACACATTCGTAGGCACCCAGACGCATGGTTCCACCCATATTGGTGATGGACTTCTGCTCTTCCATGATGTCGATGACATTGTGCGGTGTCTTTTCGTCCATCTCGCGTGAGTTGGCATCGGCATAACCCAGTACGTTACGGGCAAATTCGATGGCGATACACTGCATACCCAGACAGATACCGAAGGTGGGGATGTCGTGCGTACGCGCATATTTGATGGCTACGAACTTGCCGGCAACGCCGCGTTCGCCGAAGCCTGGACCGATAAGTACGCCTGCCATGCCTTTCAGGGCTTCTGCCACATTCTCGTCAGTCAGCTTTTCACTGTTCACGAAGTCTACCGATACCTTGCGGTCATTGTAGGTTCCTGCTTGTGAAAGGGCCTCGCGGATGGACTTGTAGGCATCCTGCAAGTCATATTTGCCCACCAATGCGATGTGCAGCGGGGCAGTCTCTTCGGCTTTGTGACGGCGTTCGAGGAAAGCGCGCCACGGTCCCAGTCCCGGAGTGTCGCCGACGGGAAGTCCCATTTTCTTCAAAATGGTAACGTCCAGTCCTTGGCTCTGCATCAAGATGGGCACCTCGTAGATGGTAGGCGCGTCGATGCTCTGCACCACGGCATTTTCGTCCACATTGCAGAACAGAGCCACTTTCTTGCGCAGGGTGGTACTCAACTCATGTTCCGTACGCAGTACGAGGACATCGGGTTGGATACCGGCACTTTGCAGTTCCTTTACGGAGTGCTGGGTGGGCTTGGTCTTCAGCTCACCGGCAGCTGCCAGGTAGGGGACATAAGTAAGGTGTACGCACAAGGCGTCTTTTCCCAGTTCCCACTTCAGCTGACGGATGCTTTCCAGATAGGGCAGAGACTCGATGTCACCCACTGTACCGCCAATCTCGGTAATAACAAAGTCGAATTTGTATTTGTTTCCCAGCAGTTTTACATTACGCTTGATTTCGTCTGTAATATGGGGAATAACCTGGATGGTCTTTCCCAGATAGTCACCCCGGCGCTCTTTGTCGATGACGCTTTTGTAGATGCGTCCGGTCGTGATATTGTTGGCCTTGGTGGTCTGGATGCCCAGGAAGCGTTCGTAATGGCCCAAATCGAGGTCGGCTTCGTGGCCATCCACGGTAACGTAGCATTCGCCGTGTTCATAAGGGTTCAGTGTACCCGGGTCGATGTTGATGTACGGGTCAAACTTCTGGATGGTTACCTTGTAACCTCTTGCTTGCAGCAATTTACCGATGGAGGATGAGATGATACCTTTACCTAATGAAGAGGCAACACCACCGGTGACGAAAATATACTTTGTTTCTCCCACAACTATATTATTTTATTAATTGTTTAATCTAATGCCAAGAGCCTATACGGCTTGTCGTTCAGGGTGCGCACTGCTCCCGTCAGTACACGTAGAACTTAAAAAGCGCAAAATTATAAAAAAAAGAGGAAGTAGAGAAAGTTTCGATGAAACAATTATTAAAAAAGCTGAATTCAACTTGCAAATGCAACAGAATTCTGATTAATAATTTGTTTAAATTTTTCGTTTGGCGTGAGGTATC
>NZ_CAXUGK010000045.1:0-23131 GCF_964250605.1 Bacteroides sp. AR20
AAGGCTCACACGTATCAAACGCTCTGAAATGGAATGGCTTTTTCTAAACAGACCGGAAAGTATTGCGGAGAAAGAAAAGCCTGCTCCTAAAATATACAGCTTAGAGCCGGAGGATTGCTATACCATTACTGAGATTTGTGAGAAGTACCATATTAATGACAGTTCAGTATGGGCACATGTTAGAAAATACTCTATTCCCTCAAGACAAATAGGAAACTATGTGTATGTACCCAAGCAAGAAATTGATAATCTATATAAGTCAGAAGTAGAATGAAGAAAGCATTACCTAATACCAAAGTGACCGTCAAACTCAGAAGGTCGAATTATAAAGAAGAGTGGTATCTGATTATAGAATCATACCCAGTTTATAAGCGAGGTTCTAAACGGGCAAGCCGTGTGGTGGAATCCATTAACCGGACTATATCCACGCCTGTTTGGGACAAATCGTCCATTGCACGTATTTTGCCAGATGGAACATTCAACTATAAGCCTAAGCGTGATTTGAATGGGATTATCCAATGCCGTTCAACGATAGACCAAGAGGCTTGTATCTATGCTGACAATATCCGTAAGTTACGCCAACACGAATACGATAGTGCCATCCTTTACACTGATAAGGAAAACGAAATCGCTGCACAGAATGAGCGGAGCGAACAGGATTTTATCAAGTATTTCAATGGTATTATAAGCACACGTCATCCCAATAGTTCCGATTCGATTATAGTTAACTGGAGGCGTGTAGGCGAATTATTGAAAATGTATTCGCATGAGCAACCAATTCCATTCAAGGCGATTTCAGTTAAACTGCTTGAAGATATAAAGATGTTCCTTCTTCGTGCTCCAATGGGAGGGAATAAGAAAGGTACTATCTCACAAAATACGGCATCAACCTATTTCTCCATACTCAAAGCCGGACTGAAACAGGCATTTATTGATGAATATCTTACAGTTGATATAAGTGCAAAAGTAAAGGGAATAACAAACATTGAGAAACCCCGTGTTGCACTTACCATGAATGAGGTGCAAATGTTGGTTGATACCCCTTGCAAGGATGATGTTTTGAAACGTGCGTTCTTGTTCTCTATTCTCACAGGATTGCGCCATAGTGATATTCAATCTTTGAAATGGAAACAGATTCAACAAACAAATAAGGGAACATGGCAAGCGGTCGTTGTACAGCAAAAGACAAAAAGACCGGATTACAAGCCTGTCATCCAACAAGCACTTCAATTATGTGGCATACGTCCAAACGATGATGAAGCACTTGTTTTTGAAGGACTGACCGATGCCTCTTGGATTTCTCGTCCTCTGAAAGTCTGGATAGAAGCATCCGGTATCAAGAAGCACATCACCTTCCATTGTGGGCGACATAGCTACGCTTCGCTGTTGCTGGAAAATGGCGTTGACATATACACAATCAAGTCTTTGATGGGACATACAAACGTCAAAACTACGCAGATTTATACGCATCTTGTAAACGAACAAAAGGAGAAAGCCGCCAATACACTGTATATAGAAAATTTGGATTTATAGGTTGTGGTGGTTATATCCACCATTGAGCATCAACGACTTATGTAATACCAATCATATACTTACCACCATTTGCCCCTCATGAAGCATCGGCTTTTTGAGGGGTGTTTTGTAGCATTGAGACTTTCGGTGAGGAATGTGTTAGTCCCAATAATAGTTTATTTCCCTTTTATTATGTTTTCCAATAAATTCTCGTATTAATGAAACTTAAATCTGTCAGTGGTAAATGAGCGGTTGATTGGTGGCTTTCAAGCACCTATTTAGCACTCATAAACATCCCTATACTTTTGCGGCATCAACTTTAATACGAAGAAAATGGCTTATAAAGTAAATTCGTTGGAGGAAATGCCAAATGCGTTGTCCTACCTGATTGAGTCCGTAGAATCACTACAATCCAAAGTAAATGCCTTGCAACATAAGCAGGCAAGTGATTCACCCAAGTGGATGGATATAGATGAGCTATGCGCTTATCTGCCATCGCATCCAGCCAAGCAAACGGTTTATGGATGGGTATCAACTAAACAGATTCCCGTACATAAAATAAATAAGGCATTGGCTTTCTTGCAATCGGAAATAGATGACTGGTTGAAGAACAAATCGCATAAGACACAGAATGACTTGATGGAGGAAGCTAGACGATTTGTCGAATCCAAAAAGATTATCAGATGATGGGAACGACTGATTATTGTTTTTCATTCTTTCGCAAGCCTATCCAGAACATCGAACCGATAAGAGCTGTAGGTATTGTGGATGTGTACCGCTATATCACCGGGCATTATGCACAACCACAAACCGAAGCTCTACGTCTGATGTTAACTTCTCCTGAAGCCAAAAGGTACAAAACCACCCATTTTGACTATTGTACTTTTTCTGGATTATTCGGTAAGCGGAATGAGAAGGAACTGATAATGCACTCCGGATTGATGTGTCTGGACTTTGATCATGTGGAAGATATTATGGAACTAAAGCAAAAGTTACTCAACCATGAATATTTCGATACGGAACTGTTGTTTGTCAGTCCATCCGGTAATGGATTAAAATGGATCATACCTGTAGACTTGAAAGGCTGGGAACATTTCCGGTACTTTAAGGCTGTTGCCAACTGCATCAAAGCAACAGGCTTGCCGTTAGTAGATATGTCCGGAAGTGACGTTGCTCGTTCATGTTTTTTGCCACATGATCCACAAGCATATATTAACCCTAAATATAAAGATGATGTCGAAGAAAATATTTTTCGCCCAAGATTGGGAGAATGTCCCTTCTGAAATAAAGCAAACAGATATACCAAGTATCACTTCATTATATAATAAGGTAGAGGAAGATGTGGAACATGTTGTCTGGGAAATAGAGCAGCGTGCCATTGATATAGCACCCAATTATAAAGATTGGGTAGAATTGGGTTTTGCGCTTGTGGACGGATTGGGAGAAAACGGACGGGAGTATTATCACCGCATTAGTAGGTTTTATCTTCACTATCAAAGGGAAGAGACAGACAAACAATACACGCATTGTCTGCAATCCAAAGGACAAGGTATTACCATTCGTTCTTTCTTCCATCTGGCAAACCAAGCCGGAATCTCGCTGGCTCCATTCAGCAAAGAACATTTATCCATTTTTCCAAATATCCAAAATAGAAAAACGGGTAAATGGATAAAGTCAGAGGAAGAACTTCCAGCATTTCCTGAGTGTGTATTTGCGCATCTTCCCCCTTTCCTAAATGAGGTTGTTAACAATTCTATATCGCTGGATGACCGTGATACGATATTGATTGGAGCTATTGTGTGTTTGTCTGTCTGCTTTCACAATGTTTGCGGAGTTTACGATGAACGAATCGTTTATCCGAATCTTTATCTGTTTGTTGTTGCAGATGCCGGTATGGGGAAAGGTGCGTTGACTTTGTGCCGGGAACTTGTAGCCCCTATCAATCGTAATTTGCATGAACTTTCCAAACGATTGGAGCAGGAGTATAAGGAAGCAATAAACGCTTACATCAAAGGCAAGAAAGATGGTGGAATGACCATGCCAGCTGAACCGCCCATGCGAATGCTTGTCATTCCTGCCAATAGTAGTGCAAGTTCTTTCTTGAAGATATTGGGAGATAATGACGGTATCGGACTACTATTTGAATCGGAAGGTGACACATTAAGCCAGACTTTGAAGTCGGACTATGGTAATTATTCTGATGTATTGCGAAAAGCATTCCACCATGAGTTAGTCAGTTTAAGCCGCCGCAAGGACAGGGAATATTGCGAAGTCAGCAATCCAAGAGTGTCAGTCGCTTTGGCAGGAACTCCCGAACAAGTAAGAAAATTGATACCTGATGCAGAAAACGGTCTGATGAGCCGTTTTTGTTTCTATATCATTCGCTTCAAGAGAGGTATAAGAAACGTGTTTGCCACAAATGATATTTCCCAATCCAAGAATGCCATGTTCAAACTATTGGGGGATAAATTCTGCCATTTACATGAAGAATTTGTTAGGCAAGGTAATTATTCCTTTTCTCTTCCCTCTGATTTGCAGGAACATTTTATAGAATATCTCAGTCGGGTGAATGATGAATGTTGTGACGAAGTAGATAACAAAATGCAGGGTGTAGTCCGTCGGATGGGGCTGATTGCCTATCGTATAATGATGGTGTTGACTGCTGTCCGGCATTTGGAGAATATGCCTCACGAATCATATTCCTCTGACGAGACTATACAATTAATTTGCCATAAATATGACTATTCCATAGCCATGAGTATCTGTGAAACCTTGCTTTGCCATGCAGTGTTCATCTATCGAAACTTGTCAGGAAATCAGCCCAAACGTTTACAATCCCTTTCACAAGAAACGGGCATTTACGCACGAAGGAATACCCTTTATAATATGTTGCCCGAAACATTTACCAAAAAAGATTATGATGCAACTGTTTTAGCTTTAGGTGAGAATGGAAGTACGGCAAACAAATGGATAGAAGCCTTTATCAAAGATGGCAAACTAAGCCGAATAGAACAAGGTAAATATAGGAAGATTTTTTGAGTGGCAAGTTTGTGTTTTAGTGTCACTAAAACCTAGGCGGCAAGCGGATAGAACTGCCACTCTCAAAAAATCAATTTATGCACATCAAAGTTTAGATAAGTATGAAGAAAAAGAAACTTGGTGGTCGCCCAAAGTTAGCGAATTACCAGAAACGCACGAAATGTTTCCGGGTAATGTTTACCGAGAACGACTATATCTATATCCAATCCAAAGCCCAACAGGCTGGACTGTCTGTCAATGAATTTTGCCATCAGGCTGCAATGGGCTGTGAAGTTGGTCAGCGTATCAGTCCGGAAATGGTATCGGCAATCCGTGACCTTTCCGGTATAGCCAATAATGTCAACCAGATTGCCCATCAGATGCACATCTATGGTTTGGAAGCAGTGAAACAACAATGTTTTTCTATTATATCAGAAGTCAGTAGAATTATCACCCAAGTAAAGAATAACAATCATGATAGCGAAGATTAAAACAAGAGCCGATTTTGGAGGGATAGTAAATTACGCCAATGATCAAAAGAACAAGAAAAAGAGTGCCATACTTTTAGCATACGAAGGTGTCTGTGCCATCAGCAATAAGACCATAGCCGATTCTTTTCAGATACAAGCTTCTATGCGTCCGAAAGTAAAAAGTTCGGTGAAACACGTATCACTTGCTTTCTCTCCGCAAGATACCATCCGTTTTTCCGATGATGAAAAAGGAGATACACTTATGGTGGAGATTGCCAAGAAATGGATGGAGCAGATGGGGATTAGCAATACCCAATATATCATAGCCAGGCATCATGATACGGAACATCCACATTGCCATATAGTGTTCAATCGGATAGATAATGACGGTAATCTCATTTCTGATAGCAACGAACGGATACGAAATGCAAAAGTCTGTCGAGCTTTAACCAAAGAATATAAACTTTACTTTGCCCCTAAAAACAGCAAAGCCAGAAATAAGAGCCGTTTACGTCCTCATCAATTACGGAAGTATAATCTACGTTCTGCAGCTCTTGATGCACTGGCTGTATCTCGCTCATGGAATGATTTTCTTGGCATTCTCAAAGGTCAGGGCATAGATATGCGTTTTAATCATGTTGAGAACTCTGATAAAATTCGTGGTATATCCTTTTGTATGGATGAATTTAGCATTGCAGGTTCTAAACTTGACTGTGATTTGAGTTTTAACAGCCTTTGCGTTACGTCGGGCAATGTAACTACAGAATTGATTATTCAACCCCATCAGGCCATAACTTCCAGTGGAGGTGGAGGAACAAGCAATGAACAAGGATGGCGAGACGATAAAAACAAGGATAGCCAAAGAAACGAACCTTTCTATAAACCCTCAAAACGTAGAAGATAATGAAAGAAGATGTAGTAGCTGCGAATCTTGCAAATTTGCGTCAAAGTATCAGTGAGCTAAAAGAATGTATTGAAAAACAGAATGCCACTGTTTCTAAATCGGAACAATCTGTAAAAGTGGACTTTGACGAAAAGACCATTTATAATGGAGTCGCTAAAGGTTTCTGCACTTGTTGGAATGAAGCCTTGTCTGTGGTAAAGAAACATATTTGGAAACAACAGCCGAACACTTTACCATTTTCACTATGGTTCCCGAAACTCATTGAATTATTCAAGCAGAAGTCCAAACTTCTTGAATATCTTTATCGGCACGTTTGCGATTACAATCTCAATCGTATGACTATTGAAGCAAATACGGATTGCATATTAAAACGGCAGGATGAGATACTTGCAAAAATCAATGAATTGAAAAATCCAGTAACCATTATTCCACCCAATATTAATGGGATGTTTATACGTGGGCATCATATAAAACTCCAGTATGTTGTGGTCTTTATTGTCGCTATTGTTACATGGGCTATTACTGCTTCTGTTAGCAGTATGAAGTATAAGGAAGAAAGCTTTGCGTATTATTCGATGTATCGGGCTGTAAAGGAACAATCTGAACTTATATTAAAAAAATGGAGAAACTCAAAATAAAGAAATAGAATTTGTTGCATATAAAAAATACTGCTTATTAAGGATTTATTCTTTTATATTCTTATAGAATATGGCTAAAAGGATTTTTCTTGTTATTATGGGATATTCTATAAAGTATAAATAATAAAAAATAAAATTATGATTTACGGATACATTAGAGTAAGCAGCGATAAGCAGACAGTAGAGAATCAGCGTTTTGAAATTAATAATTTCTGTGAACGTTATAAACTTGTAATTGATGGTTGGATTGAGGAAACCATTAGTGGTATGAAATCATACAATAAACGTGAATTGGGTAGGCTTTTACTACAGATTCAGAAAGATGATCTCATTATCTGTGCAGAATTATCACGATTGGGAAGAAATCTATTCATGATTATGGAGATATTAAATATTTGTATGACCAAAGAATGTCGTGTGTGGACTATAAAAGACAACTATCGTCTTGGTGATGATATCCAAAGTAAGGTTCTTGCCTTTGCTTTTGGACTATCTGCTGAGATTGAACGTAATCTTATTAGCCAGCGCACGAAGGAGGCTTTGGCAAGAAAAAAAGCTGAAGGTGTGACATTGGGACGACCAAAGGGAAGAAAAAGTTCTGTAGAAAAATATAAACTTCATGGAAAAGAAAATCTTATTCATGAACTTTTAAAGGCAAAAGTTTCTAAGCGTAAAATTTCTAAATTATGTAAAGTTGATAGAAATACGCTTGACCGTTTTATAAAACAGTTTTTGACGGAATGAAACAGAGCGTTTTCGTGCAGCAACAAGGCGTGGAGTGCGACTTTACAGGCTCTACCCCGTGGGTGATATTGTCTCCCATTGAACAGAGTATCAAACAGAAGATTGAAGCGGTTGGAACTCCACTTAAAGATTGGGATATAAATATCTATCGAGGTGTACTTACTGGTTATAATGATGCTTTTATCATTGATACGGAAAAACGTGAAGCGATATTGGCGAATTGCCAGACGGAAGAAGAACGCAAAAGAACGGCTGAACTTATACGACCGATTTTGCGTGGCAGAGATATTAGGAGGTATGAATATGAGTGGGCTGACAAGTACCTCATAGCCACATTTCCATCACGTCACTACGACATAGAGCTGTACCCTGCCGTAAAGCGACATCTTCTTTCATTTGGCAAAGAAAGACTGGAGCAGACAGGCAAGACCTATTCTATCAACGGCGAAAAAATCAAGGCTCGCAAGAAGACTCACAATAAGTGGTTTGAAACACAAGACAGCATCAGCTATTGGGAGGATTTTATGCGGCCAAAAATAATATGGAAGCGTATAGGGTCAATACTTCGCTTCTCGTATGACACTACGGGTAATTTGGGTCTTGATAGTACCTGCTTTGCCACAGGGCAACACATGGCTTATTTGTGCTGCATATTAAATTCTCTTATGGGGCATTATATGTTCAAAGATTCTCCCAAGACTGGTACTGGAGACTTGCTTGTAAGCGTACAAGCCATTGAACCTATTTTGATACCGATGAATAAAGATATGGAATGCTTGTTTGAAAATTTACTGGAAGAGGTCTTGGAACATCGCTCGGAAGAAACAGAAAAGGAAATAAACCGTTTAGCTTTCAAACTATACGATTTATCTCCTGCTGAAATCAACTACATCACTGATTTTGTTACTCAATCTCAACAAAGCCAATAACTTGTCGTTCTTTCTCTGATAGATTATATAAGTCGAAAATCATGGAATCTATTGCCATGGCTTTCGACTTGCTATATACATTCTGAATATCATTAACAGCAGACCTGAATCGTGCATTCATTTCGTCTGTCACCTGCATTACTGGAATTTTGTCAAAAAAAATTTTGCTCATTTCACGAGTTCCACCTTGTAGTTCTGGAAATGAATCACGGAAGCAGAACTTGAACAAAGAAGAATTGAAGAATGCTGTAAGATATGCTATAGCTTGACCTGTTATAATGAAACACTTTTGATTTGTACAATAAGCATTGTCATCATATACGAACGGCATATATTTTGTCATGTTGGGATAGACAATTTTTGGCTTATTAAAATCCTCCATATAAGCACAGTTACGAAGGTTATATGGCGTATCTCCTTTGTCTGTTCTTTTCGATATTTTATCCCAATATAAATCTAAATGAGCTTTTATGGCAGGATAATCTTCGATTTTGATGCGAGGTAATTTACCTTTTATACCATTATGAATGTTGATAATCCATAATTCAGCCCATTTATACCCGTATCTCCTAATATCTCTGCCACGCAAAATCGGTCGTATAAGTTCAGCCGTTCTTTTGCGTTCTTCTTCCGTCTGGCAATTCGCCAATATCGCTTCACGTTTTTCCGTATCAATGATAAAAGCATCATTATAACCTGTCTTTATTCCATAGTTGATTTGAATATCCCAATCCTTCAAAGGTGTTCCTACGGCTTCTATCTTCCGCTTGATGCTTTGCTCGATAGGAGATAGGATAACCCATGAATCGGAAGAAGAAAAATCACACACCGCTCCGCTATGCTGCACGAAAACGCTCAAATTCTTAACGCCATCTTTATTTTGTTTATTGGTGACAGCGCATAAAGTTTTATGCTCGTTATCTTCTTTAGAAAAGAGTAAGATGTTTGTATCAACTGTAGCACTCTCAAATATTTTCACGCCTGCGAAGTCTATAAGCAATTGGGGATTTGTATTCTTAGCAAAGAATCCACGTGTTTTTTCTCCGTATCCGGCACGCATCCATTTGTTGGACGTGATATAACAAAGATGACCTTTGGGTTTCAGTAATTGCCATCCACGTTCGTAGAAAAGGCAATATATGTCTCCCGTTTTTGCGAATGTTTTATAGTCACATGGTTCATAGAGTTTAGCCAATTCACCACCATTATTTTGTAACTGGATGTATGGAGGGTTACCTATTACTATATCGAAGCCATCGCTGACTCCAAACATCCAAGCAGGATCGAAGAACTCTGCTACTGTATTTTGGTCATAAGGATTCCATGCTGCCAATTGTATAGCATCTTCAGGGGCAAAGTCTTTGTCATCCGCCAGTAATCTAGCTAATTTTTCACGTAATACCTTGTCCTTTTCTCGTAAGGTACTTTTGCGGTTAGCAGTTTTTGCAGAAAAATGTTCATGACGGACTTCTATCAATTTCTGTTTTGTTGGCTCAATATCCGGATTCTCAAATAAACAGTGTGAAGCTTGCTTCTTTTTAGCAATCAAAGAATTGGCAGCGACAAACTTTGTTTCGAGGTTTGGTAATGTCGGTATGCCAAAGTTTGGTTTAGAAGCATCTTTTTCACAATCGCAAATCAGTGAGATAAAAAAGCGTAGTTTTGTTATTTGGGCTGCGATACTCTGAATGTCGCTGCCATAGATGCAATTTTCTATGATTGCCAATTTCAAGTCATACACTTTCTCATTTGGAGAAATACGACAGAGCACATCTATCATGCGATTAAGCAATCCCATCGGGAATGCTCCAGAACCACAAGCCGGGTCAAGTATTTTGATAGCCTTTAATCTTTTAGCGACACGCTGATATTCTTCTGGTTTTTCTCTGTCAAGGGTGAAATCTGGATTGAATAAGGAACGTACAAATTGAGTATCTCCTAAATAGGCAATGAGACTTTCGTCTACCATGTAATTGACTATTTCACGGGGCGTATAGAACGAACCACTTTGATTTCGCGCTGTTTCCTTTGTTTCGGGGTTGTATGCGCCTAATAGATTCTCAAATACTTTACCCAACAATTCTGGGTCAAGGGCTACCTGCTGTTCTTCGGGTGAATTTTCCTCTATTGTAAAGTTGTAGCGGCTGAGGATTGAAATCAGTCCTTTCTCTGAATCGAAGAACAGATTGTTAGGGATAATGGCACGATTGCGATAGCGCCCATCAGCAAAACGTTTGTCGTTGCGACTGAAGCCATCATAATTGTAGGCCTGTTCAACACCGTCAATCGTCTTGGTCTTATCAAGGCATTCAAAGAGTCCACCATTAAGGAAGGGGACTTCTGAGAATAAGGTAACGACATCATTCTCGCTGATGTTAAACATTTCGGCATAGCGATAGAGGGTTTTGATATCTTTCTTTATATTGGTAGCGAACTTGCGTTTGTTTCCTTGTTCATCTTCAATAGCACGGTTAAGTGTTGCAAAGAACAAGTTCTGGAGAATTGCATTGTAATAGTTTCCAACAGTCTGACTATATGGGTCAAACTCTTTTAGGATAGTCTGCAAATAATCAATATCGAATATCCGTTGTGGTACCAAGTCCTTCTGCTTGATGAACCATACGAACATAATACGGGTAATAAGTCGAATTACTTTTGTTTCTAAATCCTCACGGTCATCATCTTCAGTTCCCGTATTATTGGGAAAAGAAACATTAGATGATGGTTCTATAGCCCATTGATACCATTCGAATAAATCCTTGTAGAACTGCTTTGTGAGTGTCTCGACAGAAAATGCATTCGTTATGTCACTGAGTGTCTGTTTGCTATTTTTCAATGTGCCAAACTGTTCTATGGCAGTACGGCATCCACGACCTTCGCCAAGCAAATATGTATAGCGTTTTGTATTAGTTGACATCTTTTCATATTCGCCTTGTTTGTTAAACCCCCAAGTTTCACTTACGTATGAGAATCTAAGAATGCTTTCATCCTTACGATAACAGAACATAAATGCTCCAGCATACCCCATATTACGCCAATCTGTAGTGAGCATATCACGAATGCCACGACGGTTACGCTCAATGTCAACTTTGTCACTCAATTCCACTTCGTATATGGCTATAGATTCTCCATCTACAAGAGATATTTTGCCAAGATTCAATGCTTCTTTAGCTAAGCGGCTACTTACGTGGACCGCAGAAGGAGTGTTCCAAAAACTAATTTTGTTTCGGAATATATCATAAAGCAATTTTTGCCAAGCCTCACGATTATATTTAGATTCGATGACTTCTTTGTAGTTCATATTGCTATTTTTAGAGTTTATTGAATGATTCTGATAAAATAATTTCTGCATTAGTCTCTTGCTCATTAAGCAGAGATTCTTGTGCCGTATAATATGGTGCATACTTTTTTGCCATATCAATGATTTCTGCAAGTGCTTCATCATGTGTCATTCTGGCTTTACCTCCTACGCGACGCAAGTTTTTCTGTATGCGTTGTAAGCGTTTAGCTATGTAGGTGATGACACCTCTTTCCGCTAATGTTTTGAGCTGAACTACTTTTATGTATAGTTCATTATCGTCTATTTCACGAATGAAATTATTTAACAAATTTACAGCGGTACTAACTTGCACTCCAACAGAACCTTGTTCCTCATGGGTAGTTTCTTGAGAACGTGCTTCTTCATCCTGCATCATGCGAAATTTTCGTAAAGCCATATTAATATGCTTATGGTGTTGCTCTATACGCTCTGCGGATTGTTCTTCTTTGGGAGCTTTGAAATATTTTAGAGCATCAAGCACAGAAAGTTCTTCTGCTGTTTCTGAGACCAAAAAGAATACCTTACGGAAATTCGTTTTCAGGAATACAAGAGTGTCATTTGCAAGTGTTACTCCATCTACTTTTTTCATTTCACGACCAGTACGGCTACGCAATGAGAGTTTTGCTATGCGATTATATTCTCTACGGTTGTTTTGATAGAGTGCACGGAGTTCCTCGTAATATGGCAATTCTTGATTACATTCTTCCTTTTGTTTCTTCATGCCTTCATCAAAGAGTTTACTTAAGTCGCGGTCAAGAATTTCTTCTTGTGAGTAAATTTGGTTGTCTTCACCGAAGGTGGAATGAAAGGTTTGAATCTTACTTAATGCGATTTGATTTAGATTGATTTCACGGTTTCCTTCACGGGATGGATAGAAAACGTAATTGTATATATGTTTGGATGAAGAACCGATACGATTGACGCGACCAATACGTTGCATCAGTCGGGTGCTATTCCAAGGAGTGTCATAATTTACAATCACATTTGCTCGATGCAAGTTTACACCTTCAGCAAGCACATCTGTGGTGAGGATGATATTGTAGTCATTGAGTTTTGTCTTATAGTTAGCATCAAAATTCTCACGGATAGTTTTGAACTGCTTACTACGATTATCAGCGGAGATTACCAATACGTCTTTACGATTAATACGGCGTGCCAAATACTCTACTGTGTCAACTGATTCTGAAAATACAACTAGTTTCTGTTCAGGATTGCGTTCCGATTTGAACAACTTATGCTTAAGCAGCTCATTGAACTTTGTGAACTTGGAATCATCTTCGTCTTTTATATCTGCCCATTCTGAACATAACATTTCAAGTGTATTCTGATCTCCTCTAAGCATTTCTATAAATTCAGGCTTAAAATCATCAGCAGTGAATACTGCATTTTTGGGATTATCTTCCGCTTTGGCATTTAGTTTCTCCTCAATTTCTTCATCACTCAACCCTGATTCTAATAGCATATTGATATCAAGATCCGGAGCAATGAATACTTTGTTGCGGTCAAACATATCTATCATATTTTGGTTTGCTTGACGGAAATTGTCTAATGAAACTTGGAAAGCATAAAAACTGCTTTCTAGCCGCTTCACCAATCCGTTTTTACGGATTCCAGCTAAGCTGCGGCTTATTAATTCCGCGTTATCATACAGTCCTTGTGCCGCTTCAGGCTTCAAGTAGGCTATAGCTTGATAACGAGCGTACGTCAAGTTCTTTTCAAGAGTAAGCATAGCATGTTCAAACAAATCAGCGAGATGCTCATTAAGCTCATATCGACTTTCTATAGGACGCTCTACTTTTGGAAAGCCATTCACATCCTTATTATATCGAGGCACGTTCTCGATGTCAGTACGTGTACGCCGAACCGTCAATGGCTTGATAACGCGGTCTCGAACTCGTTCTGCTAATTTCTTGAATCGACTTATGTCGAAATTTGGCTCTCTTTTTAGCTGTTTAAATTCTTTAATAAGAGGTGAAAAGAATGCCGTTAAATTTGATACACCATCAATCGTACATCGGCGTGGATCTTGGAATAATTGGATTTCTGTGTATATATCTGCAGGTGTATTATTCATAGGTGTTGCTGAAATAAGCATTACCTTTTTCTTAAAGCCGGGAATATTTCCATTTTCTATACGGGGCATTTTGCATATTTCCTGCAATTGCTCAAAGGCAGAGGTTGTATGCGAGCGGAATTTATGTGCTTCATCAACCAAAATAAGGTCAAATTCATCAGCATTCCAGTAGTTATAATTGTCTTCATCGAGAATCTTAGACAAACTGCCATTGGAAATAAAATTAACAAACTTGTCAATGCCAAAATCTTTAAATGTTGCTTTCCAGTTGTGTTCTACGGCAGGTGGATAGACGACGAGAATTTTTGTTTTGTCACGCCCATTCTCGATTAAGAATTTCTTAGCTATCATTGTAGCAATTACAGTCTTGCCAAGACCTACAACATCAGCAAGAAAAAAGCCATCGTAACGCAGTAGCTTTTGATAACCTTCTTCCACAGCATCCATTTGGTAATCATATTTCTTATACCCTTCCGGCATATCAAATGGATTGTTATCGTCTGTTGCCATGACTCTATCCGAAAAATACTCCATGAGCATTTTAATATAAAGGTCATAAGGTGAAGCATCACCTTTGAGGTATGTATGATCTATTGATGTTTTTACATCATCAGCCGTAATTTCGCATCCTTCGGCTTCTTTCCATAATAATTCAAATTCTTCTTTGGCAAATTTTACATCATCATATCTATCCATTTTTACATTAAACTCATACTGACGTTCCTCCGTGATGCCTAGTCCGTTTCCAGTAAGATTACTGGAACCAGTTATAGCCATTCCTTGGGTGTATTGATTAAAATCGTTTGGATAAAGTACGTATATTTTGGCATGTATTTTTTTTGAAGGATGCGCTCTTAGTTCCAATTTACCATCAATAAGGTCTTTCACCATTTGGAACATTCCATTTTCGACCTCTTTGCTATAATGCGAATGCTCTATATCTCGGCGAATTTCACGTAGACACTCTTCTTTTACTTCTTCTTCTGCTCCAAAAAATATCTTTCCTTGCCTTGTTGCTTGTGCAATGTATTTATCTACATTTATTCCTATTAAGACCCTAACCTTATTTATGTTGTCTAGGAAAGGACGTAAAGAAAAATATCCTGATGCTCTGAGAAAACCGACAACTGCATCAAGATTACAAATATGAGGATTATGGTGTAGTATGCCCTCAAATTCTTTTATGAGGGTATTGTTGTCTCTATTCGTGAAAAAGTTAGAATGAGTATATTTTTTAACATTATCCATGTTTTTGATAATTTAGATATTTATTTCTGAGTGTTTTCTTTTTCCCTTCTTTCTTTTACCTTTTCCAATCCCGGCATCTTTTTAGCCAATGCACTTTCTCCTGCTGGAAAATAGAGAGGAAAAACTTTATATAAGAAACCCACAACTTCACTACGACTTTTATCCATATTGTAAAAAGCAGAGCAGACAAAGTACATTAGTTCTTGCTGACTACATGTTTCTTTGGGCTGTATGCTTATTGAGGGAGCAACTATCAAGTCATGTTCAGCAAATGATAGAGCACTGGCAAGAATAGCTTCCTGTTCTTTTTCGGTAAACATCTTTATTTTCCCAGCTAACCATTCAAGCTCTCTTTGCTGAAGTGCTTGTTGTTTTTCGTTTTGATGCTCCAATAGGATTGCTACATTTTCTTGTTGCTTTTCTGTCAAGGCGTTTTCTAATGCTTGGTTCTTTCGTTTAAGAACATTGAACTTCAGTAAAGCGGCAATATACATACAGAAATATCCTACTGCAATATCGAATATTAGGACAAGCAGATAATTGTTACTTGAGTTTTGTATGCCACCAGCCATATATTCACTAATAGGGATAACAGCTAATAACATGATGATGGCTATTGCATAAAGTACTTTGTATCGCGTTTTATGGTTTACCTGTGGCAAAGAGGCAAACAAAAAGGCGATAATCAAAACGGCAATTATTACACTGAATGGTATGAAAGATGTCTCCATAGTTTTATTGCTCAGTTTGAGGGTTAACAATAATGCGCCAATAGCCACCATGATCTGCTCCTTCACGAGACAAAATTCCCATAGAACGAAGCTTTGAAATATGTTTTTCTACGGCTCGGGAGCTTATTCCTATTTTATAGGCCATTGCTTCTGCAGACATTGATGGGTCGGAAATGACGAAATCAATAATCTTTTGTGTGGTTTTCCCAATGCTTTTAGATTTGTTTTTCGAATCTCCGAACTTTTTCTCCGAACCTTTTGGGATTATCTCCGAACCTTTCTCCGAACTTTCTTGCGTATTACCAAAGGTTTTCACCGAACTTTTGCTGTTTCCACCGAACTTTTCCACCGAACTTTCTTCGTTTTCAGGGTACTTTTCGAGGGTACTGTTTACCCTGTTAGCCACTTCCTCAACAGGTATTCTTCCATTGTCACCCCAGTTCAGATTATAGAATGTGGTGTAGAAAGAAGTCGCTTCCGTTTGATATTGTGGTTCTTTGCCTTGTAGGAAATTGGGTAGCTTCTCTGTAAGCTCTCGCATTTTGCGTAAGCCGGAACCACGTTTCTCCATATAGTCCAATTGTGTGAACATATCTGCAATGACAGGGTTGCGGCGCATGGACGGCACTTTGTATATGTCACGGTCTTGAATCTGTGTGCCGTCAAGCATGGCACCAGGTGATACTAGTTCTACTCGGTCATCGTAAATGTCAATATGTACTTCACCGCCCATCATGGTGTAATCTCGATGGATAAGGTGGTTTACCAATCCTTCGAAGATGGCGCGGTCGGAATAGTCGGGGAGGTTAAGGCGATAGTTTGGCATCTTCACCCAGCCACTCATGGTATAGTTTTTGATGAAATCCATACCATATTTTAAGAGCAGCACAAGGTTAGCCCGATGTTCCACGGAACTGATGGCATCATCCTTATATAGTCCAGTCCAACGGGTGCAGAAAATACGCGATTGAAATACCGTGCAATTATCCACAAACAGCAATCCTGCATTGGTCAGTTTGTCGTCAGGAGTTACTAGTCCGAATGATTCCAGATACTTGTCGTTCCATTCTTGATGGGTTTGCTCACGGAAGGTATTGGCAAGGATGATGAAAGAATGTTTGCTGGCATCCACTTGGGTAGGAAGAGAATCCCATGTCATGTGCGTACCTTTCAATACCAATGAAAGAAGTTGTTGCGAATTACACTCCACACTTTCATTGCCAATTCGTATATATGCGGTACGTGTTCCATCCTGATAGTAATAATAAGGTGTAAGCGTTCCTGTCTTTACTTTCACTTCAAGCAGGGTATGCCCTTCGTGTTCTATCGGAATAAGTTGAACTTCCGGCACAGGGTCAAGTCGTGCCTTTATCATTTCACTGATAAAATCAGCATCGGCTTGTGGATTCTCCAACCCTACAATTACGCCGTCATCATTCACTCCATAAAACAAACTGCCACCGTCCGTATTGGCAAAAGCCGACACGGATTTAAGCCACGACTTCACTTTCTTACGCTCCAGCATTTCCTTGAAATCGTAAGCTGAGCATTCTGTTATCAATGTATTGTTATGTATCTGCATTATTCGTATAATATTTAATTCTTATCACAAAGGTAGTGATAATATGATAAATTCAAGTGTTTTAACTTACAAAGAAAGTCTCAAGTCTGCTAAGAGAACAGCCGTTTCCGTTTCATCTTTCGGTGCATCTTTGGGCTTCCATGCCACAACAAACCGTACAGATGCAGATTGCACCTTATAACCTCTTTGTTCCCATTCAGATAACGTGCCCTGCATTCTTGATGATAATTTTGCTATAGGTTTATCGGTCGATGAACTATACAAGAAGAAATCATTGTAAATTAAAGAATCTCCTCCTCTTAGTGCTAAAACCTCTTGTTTCCGTTCTTTGAAGAATCCCAAATTGACATCTTTGTGAGAGAGTTGCAGTACAATTTCTTCAGGCATGTCATATTGTCGCTGATCCATAAGATAGCGGTCTGCACTCAAATGATTGAAACAATCACTGTTTGTATGTATGAACAGCCTGTTTTTCGCACGGGTTATTCCTACGTAATATCGACGCATCAGATGGGCATCCTTTACATAATTGTCGGATATGAGCATATACACATCGTCAAACTCTCTGCCTTTGGCCTTGTGAATAGTTGATACCACAACGTCGGCTCTTGATGTGTCGCAAAAGTCTTCCACTGACGACTCAAATACAAACTCCTTGAAGTCACTGAAATATTTTGTTTTGTTGGTTTGTTCAAACAGTTCCACACACCGCTTCACATACATCAAGCTTAGACTCCTGTCATAAGTAGAGAAGGTGTTATGCTTGGCTTCTTCCCACAGCTCTTCCGTGATTAACGGTGTTTTTATCCGCTTGTTTATATACCTCAGGAAATATCTCATTTCGGCCATATTCCAAAAACGTAGGCCGTCCATTGATTGTATCAGTTTACTGTTTATGCCATGTTTCCGCAAAAGAGCCATCAGGATAACGGCCTCTTCATTTGTTTGGGTCAGTACACAAGAAGTTCCTTTATCCCTATGTTGAAGCAAGTTTTCGACGAGCGGCTGATACATATATTCCGATTGATAGCGTATCACTTCAACCCAACCCTTTTCTTTTCTCATGGAGATAATTGGTGTACTTTTTATCCTTTTATGTATATTTTTCAAGAATCCGTTGGCAAAATCCACCGGCTGGCGCGCACTGCGGTAATTTTCGGTCATTTCGACAAACGTGCTTCCGCTTTCTTGTGCCAGTCGGTACATATAACCGGAATCGGAACCGCGGAATTCATAGATGTTCTGGTCATCGTCTCCCACTGCTATCACACGCATCTCCTCATAATTAGCTATTAAAGCCTTTACAAGCGCATGCTCTTCAGCTCCCATATCCTGAGCCTCATCTATAACCAATACTGTCTTACCGATTTTGTTTGGTTCTACTTCTCCTTGGCATATCATCTCGGCTGCCTTTGAAACGACATTCTTTGAATCCTCAAGATTTCCTATCCGTCCCAGGAGGTCGAAGCAATAAGAGTGGAAGGTTTTTATTTCGACAAAGTGGGCGGCGTTGCCTATCAACTCCATGAGCCTTTGTTTGAATTCCGTAGCGGCTGCCCTTGAAAAGGTCAGCATCAGGAGCTGTTCGTGTTTCACATCTTCAAGTAGCAGAAGTGAGGCCAGTTTGTGGACCAATACACGTGTCTTTCCACTACCTGGGCCGGCTGCAACCACAATGCAACGTGAAACTTTATCTGAGATAATATCCAATTGCCGTTTGGATAACTGTCCGAATAATTGTTTGTACTTATGTGGTGTCAAGTTACGTTGTATCTCGTTTGCTCTGTCTCCTTTGAAATATTTTATGACAAACTTTCTGTAGTCCATTTGGAAATAGTCCTGAACATATTGCAAGGCCGCATGATAATCTTTTACCATCAGATTGGCATATTCGCCTACAATATGCACTTGCTGGATTTTCAACTTGTAGAATTCGTTGAGCATCCGATAGTCGTCTTGCTTGTATCTCGACTTGTTGTCCTTTATTCTTTGGATATTCATGGCATTATAAAGTACCAAAAATCCGCCTTCAAGTTTTAGTGAACCGATTTTCGACAAATACAGAAGTGCTTCTTCCACGTCTTCTAATTGAATGTCATCAAGTCTGCTGAAAAGGGATTGAGTGCTTGACTTTATTCGGTTCAGAAGTTCTACCACGGAGAACTGGATGGCTTTACCGGGCATGTTTTCCTTTTCTGCATAAGAAGCTGATTGATATAGCCATTCCACGGCAAAACGGCTTATCTCCAATCGCTTCTCAAAGCGTCTCATAGTAGACTCGAAGTCTGCCTGGCGACTTATTTCCATATTGCGGACCGCATCTTCTTTCTTACGGGTGTACCCCTTGATGGTGAGGAAATAGAGCAGCGTCCGGATATCTTTTTCTTTGGATGTGCTGATTCCGTCGTTCACGGCATTTTCATTCAGTTGCTTGCATGATATTCGTAAAGTTCCGTCGGGAATATGATTAAGGATGTATTGTTCAAGTTTTGCAAAGCGTTCGAGGAGGATTTGTGACTTTCGTTCCGAATCACCTGCATCCTGCAAATAGGCAGATATATCTTTACTGTCTGCCAATATACCTTCCTGTCGCATGCGCTCCACTACAGATATAACATCTCTTTTGCTTAGTCCCAAAATGTCTGCCAGATAATCGATTCGTGATTCTGCTTCCGAATCCTGAGCCTTGGCGATATGTTTTTGAGAAATCAATGACTTGATGATACGGACTGCCTTTTCTATTTCATCGCTGCCAAAAAGTAGTGATGCTGCTATGCGTTCTCTTGCTTCGTCCATATTCTTTACCGTTATTCCCGTGGCATATACATGAGGTACATTGTTTCCTCTTACCAAGTATCCGCTTTGTTCCAAAGCTGCTAATGCTGTCCGTACACGGGTCTCAATGTCAGATACCGAATCATCCCATCCTGCTTGCCGGGCAATTTCCAACGCAGAACAGTTGACTTTCATACGGTGTTTGGTAAGGTCTTTGACGGCTTTCCATACCTGTTGTATTTCACTAATGCTAAGTTTCGTTTGGTTTAGCAATATAAAATGCTTGTCCAAATCATTGTCACTGTAAAGCACATAACAACGTGCGCTAAGACCAGGATCACGACCTGCCCTGCCAGCTTCCTGTACATAATTCTCCAGCGAATCGGAAATATCATAATGCACTACAAGACCGACATCTTTCTTATCGACTCCCATACCAAATGCAGACGTGGCCACGATGATGTGTGCCTGATCGTTCATAAAAGCATCTTGGTTGGCAATTTTTTCATCGGCTTCCATTTTCCCATTGAAAGGGAGTGCCTTGTAACCGTCACGAGTCAGTTTTGCAGCCAGTTCCTTTGTCCGTTTGGTGCGTGACACGTAAACAATTGCCGGACAATCGGCTTCTGCTACAAGTTCTCTCAATTTTAAATATTTGTCATTGTCATTCTCTACATGTATGACGGAATAGTGTAGATTTGTTCTTGAGGCTGTTGATGCGAATAATTCCAAGTTCAAATCCAAAGTCTGCTTGAAATAGTCACAGATGTCTTGGATTACTTTCTGTTTTGCCGTGGCCGTGAAACAGGATACAGGTATCGGGGTTTTGCATTTTTTCTTTTGCTGGTATTTCTGGATGAATTTGCCAATGTAGAGGTAGTCAACTCTGAAATCCTGCCCCCATGAAGAAAAGCAGTGCGCTTCGTCTATCACAAACCTTACAACGTGGCGCGCCATCAATATTTTCTCGATTGTTTTTGAACGGAGCATTTCGGGAGAGATATACAACAACGAGGCTTCTCCGTCTTGTACTCTTTGTATTGACAGCGATCTTGTGATGGGGTCTAACATCCCATTTATGGTTACGGCATCCGTGATGCCTCTGTCGGCAAGGTTGTCTACCTGGTCTTTCATCAAAGACTGCAAGGGGGAGATGACAACCGTAAGCCCGTGCACGGAGTGTCCCGCCATGAGTGCAGGCAGTTGGAAGGTAAGTGATTTACCACCGCCGGTAGGAAATATTGCCAGCAGCGATTTCCCTTTTACCGCAGCTTGGGCAGCACGTTCTTGCAGTGGCTCGCCTTCGTATGTCCGGAAGCGCTCATATCCGAAAAATGTTTTTAGGTTATGGAGCACATCCAATTGCGTATGGCAGTAGTCGCAGCCTTCTTTGCAAGTAGTGTGTCGCAGAAGTTTTATGATAAATTCCACTTCCGGATAATTATAAAGTACCCATCCGGGAGTGATGGAGCGGTAATCGGTGGTGTCAATCAGAGCCAATGCGTATGCCAATCCACATGGATATTGGTTGATGAGCATGTCAAGATCGGCATGTTGGCAAATCTTTCCGGCATAAAGTTCTTTAATAAGTTCAGGTATTCCTTTATGGATATACTCCGCACTTACCATACTGAGAAATCCTTCAAATTCCTTCTTGTCCTTCAGCAGCGATGCAAATAGTATACGCTTTTCTTTCGGTAATGAATGCCAGCATGCTATTTCATCCAACAATAAGTCTTTTGCTTTCTTGCAATCGTTCACCGGATTGTTCATTTGTTCGCTCATCAGTTTGTCATCTTTCACAAGCCTGTGGTAAGGGTGTTCAGGGAACAGTAAAGGCGAAACATAAAGTGTATCAACTAAAATCCAGCGGCATATTTTGTCCGTAAACAGGTATTTAGCATCATGGTGAACGATATTGTGTCCGCAGATGTAGTCTACATCGTTTAAGAAAATGAATAGTTCTTCTTTTGAGGTTTTATGAAATGTCGTGTTATCATGCTTGAGGGCTCCTATATCATGGATTCTATGGTCTTTCAAGCCTATTTCAACATCTACTATGGCATAATTGTGGGCACTACATGGTACAGAGGTGGTTTTATTGCCGATGATATTGTTTCTATCCTCGGTTTTCTTGATTCCTATGAGTTTGCTCCATATTGACATATCTCAATATAATAAATAGTTTTACAACTTGAATTTGTTATGTATCTGCATCGTTTTCTTATTGTTGTTTGGGTATAACATCCCAATATCATATACAAAGGTAAGGATAAAACCGAAGAATCTGTTAAAAACATCGCTTTCTTTTGATTTTTATGCGTTTACATCTCTTTATTTATGAATAAAAATCGTACTATTGCAGTCAAGAGCTGTGGTTGCTTATGGATGCTTATTTTCGGATTTGCGATATAATTGCAACACGTGTACGCAAGTTGCTCATACAGAGATACTGTTGATTTTGAGGAGGTGAAGTAAGTATCGGTAAACAACGATAATTACAAATAAGAATATAGGGTGTAACTCAATTAGTTATGCCCTATTTCTTTTTATATCACTTTTCTTTGACTTTGCTTGTTATTCGGATTTTTATTGTATATTTGTACCATAATTGTTCCGCGACAAAAAAGTAGATAACGTGCGACAAAAATATACATGCTCAAAAATAACAAATTATAAGTTACTGTATGCCAGCTGCAAAATTTGAAATAAAGCGTAAATGCTCGATTTGTGGAGAAGAGTTTTTAGCCAAGACCATAGAATCGTGGTATTGTTCTCCTCGATGTTCTAAGATTGCTTGGAAACGTAGAAAAGACGAGGAAAAAAGAAATCTTAGGCTGGATGAAGTAGTAAAAAGTATTCCTAAAGACCAAGACTATATTAAGGTATCAGAAGCCTATGCCTTGTTTGGAATTAGTCGTGATACATTGTATCGTCTCATTCGTAAAGAGCCTGGAAAATCCAGTGTAAGCTGCCCCCTAAAACCAAGCGATTCTGCCCCCTTGTGCTAAAATAATCCTACCCCCTTGATTCCAATATAAAAATACCCCTGCTTGGCAATGCCCGGCAGGGGATTTTTCGTAGATTTGATTCCCGTCTTGACCGGTGGGATAAAATCATTTCTACTATGACAACAAAGATAGCAAACATCCTCCAATGTTACGCATTGGGGATGGGGATAAAGCAG
>NZ_CAXUGK010000046.1:0-22915 GCF_964250605.1 Bacteroides sp. AR20
TCAAGGGGGTAGGATTATTTTAGCACAAGGGGGCAGAATCGCTTGGTTTTAGGGGGCAGCTTACACTGGATTTTCCAAGGAGCAAATCAAGAAAATTCTTGTGTATGGCGGAATGGTTATGCTATGCCTTGTGTCATTCTACTTCATCTTCAAGCCATCGAAGGAGCAGGTACAGGCTGAGCAGCAGAAGGTAGGCTTCAACGCCGAACTTCCCGATCCGCGAGGTGCAGGCATCGAGGCGGATAAGATTGCAGCCTACGAACTGGAGGATATGCGTGTCAAGCAGGAGCAGAAGATGCGTACCCTTGAGGACTTTACGGCAATGACCACTGATGACAAGGAGGAAGAGGTGGTCGAGATACCCGAAGAGCCGAGATACACAGGTGGTAGCGGTGGTTCGTCCTATAGAGGTGGCAGTAGCAGTCGGAGCAATTCGTTCTCCACATCCACATCTGCCTACAATGACATCAACGCCACACTCGGCAGTTTCTACGAAGAGCCGCGTGAGGATCCCGAAAAGGAGGCTCTGAAAGCGGAGCTTGAGGAGCTGAAGCAGTCGATGGCACAACAGCAGAACAGCCAGCCGACATATGCCGACCAGGTGGCACTCTTGGAGAAGTCATACGAGCTTGCAGCGAAGTATATGCCCGGCAATACAGCCGCTACCTCCGAGGGCGCAGCCGAGGAGGTGGAGACTACCACGCGAAGCGGCAAGGCGAAGGCACAGCCCGTAGGTCATGTAACGACTCCCGTTGTGTCGGCACTCGCTCAGCCTATGAGCGACTCGGTGATGATAGTACGGATGGCACAATCCGTAGGCGGTGGCTTTCACACTGCCGTAGGCGAAGCACCGAAGCAGACAGCACGGAACACCATCAAGGCGTGCGTGGATGGTGACCAGACCATCATCAGCGGTCAGAGCGTGCGACTCAGGCTCTTGGAGGCAATGCGTGTCGGGAAGTATGTACTGCCACGAAACACCCTCATCACGGGTGAAGGCAGCATCAAAGGCGAAAGGCTCGACATCGAGATTCTTCAGGTGGAGCATAACGGAACGATCATTCCCGTAGAACTTACCGTCCACGACAATGACGGACAGGCGGGAATCTTCATCCCCGGCTCCATGGAGGCAAGTGCAGCAAAGGAGATGGCGGCAAATCTGGGGCAGAACCTCGGAACGAGCATATCCATCACCAACCAGTCTGCCGGAGACCAACTGCTATCCGAAGTAGGTCGTGGTGCCATACAGGGCGTGTCGCAGTATATCTCCAAGAAGATGCGTGAAGAGAAGGTACACCTCAAATCAGGATATACCCTGATGCTTTATCAAAACAATCAATAACCTATTAAAACATTAAAGACATGAAAAAGATTTTTGTAATGCTTGCCCTCACGATGGGCGTTGTAAGTGCCAATGCACAGTCGGTTGATTCAACCGCAGTAACTAACACAGTAGCCGATGATGTTACCCTCACTACGGACATCTATCCGCAGCAGGAGGATGGCGACATCTATCACGGTCTGACAAAGAAACTGACCTTTGACCGTATGATACCGCCTTACGGCTTGGAGGTGACATACGACAAGACTACTCACATCATCTTCCCTGCCGCAGTACGCTATGTGGATCTTGGCTCGCCTAACCTTATTGCAGGCAAGGCCGACGGCTCGGAGAATGTAATTCGTGTGAAGGCTACAGTCAAGAACTTCCGCGATGAAACCAATATGTCGGTGATTACCGAGAGTGGCAGTTTCTACACCTTCAATGTGAAGTACTCGGATGAGCCTCTGCTCCTGAATATCGAGATGAAGGACTTTATTCACGATGGCAGTGAGGTAAACCGCCCCAACAATGCTCTCGACATCTATTTGCAGGAGCTTGGCAGTGAGTCGCCGAAGTTGGTACACCTTATCAGCAAGGCTATCCACAAGGACAACAAACGCCACATCAAGCACATCGGCAGTAAGGCGTTCGGCATCCAGTACCTGTTGCGTGGGCTTTACACCCACAATGGCTTGCTTTACTTCCATACGCAGGTGAAGAATACATCGAATGTACCATACGAGGTGGACTTTGTGACCTTCAAGATTGTGGATAAGCAGGTGATGAAGCGTACAGCCATTCAGGAGCAGGTCATCTTCCCTCTGCGTGCTTATGACTATGCCACAACCGTTGCTGGCAACAAGGATGAGCGTACCGTATTTGTGTTCGACAAGTTCACCATTCCTGCCGACAAGGTGCTTGTGGTGGAGATGCACGAGAAGAGCGGTGGCAGACACCAGACCTTCACCGTGGAGAGTGAGGACATCGTAAGAGCAAAGGTAATCAACGAACTTAAAGTGAAGTAACCATGAAGAAGTATCTGTTTCTACTTGTTGCAGTCGTATCGCTTGCCCTCTCGTCAGGGCAGGCATACGCCCAGCGTTATCTCCCGAAGATGATGGGTGTGGAACTCAAAGGCGGCTTTGTAAACGGCTCTAAATCTCCGCTTAACTACTACACGGGAATAGCGATGTCGGGATATACCAAGAAGGCTAACCGCTGGGTGGTGGGTGCAGAGTATCTGCTCAAGAACTACGACTATCGGGGTACATCTGTTCCTCGTGCCCAGTTTACGGCCGAGGGTGGTTACTATCTGAAGTTCCTGTCCGATCCTACAAAGACCTTCTTCCTCTCTATCGGTGGATCTGCATTGGCAGGCTACGAAACGGTGAATTGGGGTGATAAGATGCTCTATGACGGCTCTACGCTGCTTGCCAAGGATGCCTTCATCTATGGCGGTGCCATCACCCTTGAATTGGAGAGTTATATAACAGACCGTATTGTACTGCTTGCCAATGTGCGTGAGCGTGTCCTCTGGGGAGGCTCACTCGGCAAGTTCAGCACCCAGTTCGGTTTAGGAATAAAGTTTATTATCAATTAAAATTAAATGCGTTATGAAAAAGTTATTTTCCTATATGATGGTTTGCGGTGCCATGATGACCGCAGTATTGGGCTTCACATCTTGTGAGGATGACCTCGATGTTCAGCAAGCCTATCCTTTTACGGTTGAGACAATGCCTGTACCCAAGCGATTGGTGCAGGGTGAGACAGCGGAGATACGCTGCGAGATTGTCCGTGAGGGGTATTTCTCAGATACTCGCTACACAATCCGCTACTTTCAGCCCGATGGCGAGGGTACATTGAGAATGGATGACGGTATGGTGCTACTGCCTAATGACCGCTATCCGCTTGACAGAGATGTGTTCCGTCTGTACTATACTTCGGAGTGTGAGGATCAGCAGACGATAGATGTCTATTTCGAGGATAACCATGACCAGCTCTATCAGCTCACATTCACTTTCAATAACGAGGTGAAGGAGGAAGAGGATACCACAGAGGGTAATACGATTACTCCCATAGGAACTATCGTCTCTCCAATCAACATCAATCCTTAAACAACGGTGGCAGGCACTCGCTTGTCGCGTGTCTGCCGCTATAACCAATCACTAAAAGAGAATCTATGAGAATAAAGTTGATGATTATATGTCTGACCTTGCTTTGCGGATATGCCAAGGCACAGACACGAGGCGGTGACTCTTCGCCACCATTGCCAAAAGAGATTTCAACGGAACTGTTCGACAAGGCGGTAGCACTTATCAAGGAGTTTGAGGGGTGGCACGACCATACCAAGCACCCGTACATCGGTTACGGTCATAAACTGCTTCCACACGAAAACCTGACAGCCGATATTACCGAAGCACAGGCTGATTCGTTGCTCAGAGCCGACCTATTGGAGCGATATAAGTATTTCCGACAGTATGGGAAAGATGCTCTGCTACTAACAGTGTTGGCTTACAATGTGGGTCACAGCAGATTGCTTGGCTATGGCAAACGCCCGAAGAGTAACCTTATCAAGAAAATAGAGTCCGGCGACAGGGATATTTACGAGGAGTATATCTCGTACCGTTGCTACAAGGGCAAGCCTATCCCCAGCATCGAACGCCGCAGAAAAAGAGAGTTTCAATTGCTGTATATCCCGTAGCCGTTATTTAAAGAGCCTTCCCTTAAGCAATTGAGAGAAGGCTCTTATTGTAAAACAAAGATAAATTGAACATACTATGGTATCTATAAAATTAAAGTTCAGACCCTCTACGATTGAGGGGAAAGCAGGTAGTCTATACTACCAAGTGATTTATATGCGAAAAGTTCGGCAAATTGCAACGAACTTCCGAATTACTCAAAGTGAATGGGATTCTGAGTTGGAAGATCTTATCATTAAGGATGATGACTCGTCTCGTGTAAATTATTTACAGTATGTACAGAGCCATATAGAATACGACAAGAAGTGTTTCAATCGTATTGTAAAGAAATTGACCATTTCAGATTCTCCATTTACAGTTGATACGATTGTAGATGAGTTTCATAAGCAATCATTTGAAATTACATTGTTTTCGTATATGGAGAAAATGATAGCTAAACTCTGGAGACAAGGACAATATCGCACAAGTGAAACATATCAAGCTACCCTTAGCAGTTTTAGAAAGTTTAGAGAAGGTGTAGATGTTTGTTTTGATGACATTGATTCGGAGATGCTTATTTCGTATGAGTATCATTTAAGAGCGAAGGAATTGGCTCCCAATACAATCTCTTTCTATATGAAACGCTTGCGTGCGGTATATAATAATGCTGTGGAAGATGGCTATGTAGAGAATAAGAATCCATTTAAGAAGGTGTTTACCTCATCAGAAAAGACTGTAAAGAGAGCTATTCCGTTGAAATTCGTTCGTAAATTGAAAGATTTGGATTTGAGCTATTCTCCATCCAAGAGTTTCGCTCGTGATATGTTCCTGTTCAGTTTCTACACACGAGGAATGGCATTCGTGGATATGGCATACTTACAGAAAAAGAATCTGAAAGATAATGTGCTTACATACCGAAGAAAGAAAACAGGACAATTACTGTCAATCCGTTGGGAGAATTGTATGGAAAACATTGTGGATCAATACTCTTCATTGAGTTCGCCTTTTCTCCTTTCGATAATAAAGGAACCAACCGGAAATACCCGAAAACAGTATCATAATGCCTTGACACTTATAAATCATAACCTAAAGGCAATTGGTAAGGAGTTGGGGTTAACTTTGCCTTTAACAATGTATGTTGCACGCCATTCGTGGGCGAGTATTGCCAGAGATGAAGGGATTCCAATATCTGTAATCAGCGAAGGAATGGGACACGATTCTGAGAGTACTACACAGATATATCTGGCCTCTTTGGAAACGCAAGTAATAGACAAAGCCAATAAGAAAATACTGAAATTATTATGAAAGCTATGATTGCTGCTTTTTAGAGGAGTTCGGGAGCGAGCTCCTTTTTTAGTGCAGATAAACTTTTGATTTGTTAGGCTAAATTCTATATCTCCTTCTAGGAGATTTATTTTTAATAAAATCTGCTGTAATGCAAGAAATTAATTTCTAATTATTTATATATTTATAAAACATTCTAGCAAAAATGTGCTATTGAGATATTTTTTATAGGTTTAAAATGCCTTAAAATGAAATAAAACAATTAACTTTGCATATTGGATTATTATCTCCTAGAAGGAGATTTGATATTAAAAGCAGTAAAATAAACCAAAAATATGAATTACTCACTAATCGCCAATTCAGGAATTCAATTTTATTCGAAAGAAATCGAAATAAATTTGAATGATGGTTTTAAGCAAGTCTTCTACGAATGGTTTGATGAGGAGCAAGTAGAGCAAGTGCTTGAATATGCATACGAAATCAAACAACAGAGTGAATTTGTTCGTATGTCAGACCTGTTGAAGTATGGCTTTATTGACCATGCAGGAAATTTATTGGTTGAGCCTAATGTTATTACTGCAAATCCTGAAGTACGCTTAATACATAAGGGTGACATTACCGATGGTGAGGGCCTTTTTAGGATGCGAATTGATGACAAGAATAGTTGCATTCTGGAAAAGTATCTTAATTGTTGGTTGCCAGCCCCGTACTATGAGATAGATCAAACTGGAAACTTTAAGTTAGGTCCGTATAATTGGTGTCGTTTCAAAATTGTGCCTATTTCTCAAGAAAACGGTATAATTAAAGCTAATTTATTGGTTGCTTTTGATACACATACCACTTATGATGGCAATGATGAGTATAACGAAAGTCCTTCTTTCTCCTTTGAAAATGAAAAGCTTTTTGGTCTTTGCGGTAATACTGACAAGCTAATTGACTATTGTTCAGGAAAGAATGATTGGATTAGACTCTATTTGATGAAATTGGTCTATAACACTGATGACATCAATAAGATTCCGCCACAACAGCCATATAAGTATTCATTCTTAGCTTCATATTATTTGCTTATAAGTTATTTAGTTAGGACAGCTAACCTTCCTAAAATTAAACTTATTAAAGAGCGAGGACAAGAGGAGATTAATGTTGAAATGATTATTGACATTGGTAACTCTAGGACATCAGCAATTTTGTTCGAAAATTCAGATTTTACAAAGGTTGCATCTTTGAAATTGCAAAATTTTTCTAAACCGCTATTGAGTAATGGCAAGCTGAACCGTGTTGAAGATTCATTCAATATGCGACTTGCATTCAGTAAGGTCGAGTTTGGAGGGAACATGGAGGGAAGCACTCAATTTACTTGGCCTAGCATTGTTAGACTAGGAAATGAAGCAGAGTATCTCTCACATGAGGCTACTAATATATCTTTTGCAAAACAGACATTATCCACCTATTCTAGTCCTAAAAGATATTTATGGGATTATAATCCTCGACAAGAAGAATGGCGTTTCATAAATCTTGAAAACAATCAAGATAGACCCCCTATTCTAAAAGGGATATCCAACTATTTCAATTATGACGGAACAATTGATAAAGATGGGTTGGGAGCTGGCGCCAATTATTCAAGAAAGTCTCTTATGACATTTGCTTTCTTGGAGATTTTGTCACAAGCCTCAGCTCAGGTAAACAGTCACGATTATCGAGAATACAATGGTAGCCTGAGTACCCCTAGAAGAATCAATAAGATTATTTTGACTTGTCCGACGGCTATGTCTAAGTTCGAACAGTTGTCATTACATTCGAGCCTAGAAGATGCGATTTTTGTTATGAATAAATTTTATAACAATATCGATTCAAGTCGTATTCAATTAGAGATATCTATCGAGCCCAAATTGACCAAAGATTCAAATGACAATACGCCCTGGATCTTTGATGAGGCAACATGCTCGCAGTTTGTTTATTTATACAGCGTTTTAACTGAGCGATATAAAAACTTAACCAAGGAGTTTTTTGATATATATGGCAAAGAAATAAAGACAGAGAAAGGTTCAACTTCAAATCTTACAATTGGTTCGTTAGATATTGGAGCAGGAACATCAGATGTAACTATTTGCTCATACGAGTACAATGAGCTTAAACCTTCGCAATTAAAACCAACTCCAATATTTTGGGATAGTTTTGATTACGCAGGTGATGATATGCTTAGGGTATTAATCAATAATATTCTCCTTGAAGGCCATGATGGAATACTTCAAAAGGAGCTGTCAAAACTAGGCTTGGAAGCTTCTCAAATATACTCCAAATTATTCGATTTCTTTGGGGCCGACCACAACCGCTTGTCGTTTAAAGACAGAATGGTTAGAAGGGACTTTAATGCTCAAGTTTCTGTTCCTATCATGTACTATTTCTTGAACTTGCTAAGTGATGGCGAGCAGTTTAGAGAAATTTCATACGATGAGATTTTTGCTAAACAGTCACCTAGTCAAGTTGTCATAGATGCTTTTAATGAAAAGATGGGGATCGATTTAAAGTCTATTAGATGGACTTTTGATTCTTCTGTAATGTGTAAGCATATTGAATATGCAATGGACAACCTACTGGAGTACATCGCTGTAATTATGTATGCATACAAGTGCGATATTGTTTTGTTGTCAGGTAGACCAACATCACTAAAAGTTATTAGAGATATTTTCTTGAAATATTTTGCCGTAACTCCAGATCGACTTATTTCCTTGAACAAATTCTGCATAGGTCATTGGTATCCATTTGCTGATAAAAATGGTTATTTGAGTGACTCAAAGTCTATCGTGCCTGTAGGAGCTATGATTGCATATAAAGCATCTCACGCCGGAGGTTATAATGGTTTTTTGTTAGACCTCAGCGAACTCGGCAATAGAATTAAGCCAACCACGGAGTATTATGCAAAGATGTCCAAAAACAGAAAAAATACAGACTGGTTTATCTCACCTAATGTTAATAATGGTTCTTTGACTATTGAATCGTTCCCTGCGTACATTGGTACCAAGCAATTCGATATAGGGAATTACCCATTAAGACCGTTCTATGTTTTTGACATTGACGAGAGAGGCATCAAAGCAAGAATTAGAAAGCAATATGAAGAAAACTCCGTCGAGTTAAATTCACAAGAGATTCAAGTTGCGGTTCAGGAGGAAATTGACAAGATTCTTTCGAAGTGTCCGTTAACATTATCGCTTACAAGAGAAAACTACAAAGAGAATAAAGAGATAATAGTAATAGATAGTGTTAAGGGTGATGATGGTGAGGATATAAATATCCGCAATTTCAAATTGGAGATACAGAGCCTAAATGATCCTGAGTGCTATTGGTTAGACTCTGGAGAGTTTAATATCAACACAGTATCAAATGTTAACCGCGAATTGAGAGAGTAATATGAATACAATTATAGATAAAAACCTGCAAGCTGTTGAGCAAGCCCTTAATTGGACTGCAAATGTTCCTGAAGCTGAACAACTTCAGTACAAGCAGGACCTCATCAATATACGACGTGAGCTAAATAAGATTAAGTTCGCGGTAGAAGAGCAATGTTCTACAGCAGCATTTGGTGAGAGCCAGATGGGTAAATCATATTTGGTAAGTGCAATGCTCTCAAAACCAGGAGAGGCTTTTTGTGTTACAGATTCATCAACCGGAGAAAAGTATAATTTCATAAACGAAATTAATCCTAGTGCCCCAAACGCAACTGTTGAGGCTACTGGCGTAGTCACTAGATTTACAATCAAGTCGGATAGTCAAACACCTGAGGGTTATGTAAAAATTCGTCTTCTGTCAGTAGTCGATGTAATATTAATTTTGTGCGAAGCATATTATACACAGATTGTTGACTACGACTTTAGCCAAGTCCTCAGAACAAGTGCTATAAATGATGCCGTAAAATCGTTATCGCTAGGGAAGCAAGGGAAGAACAGTCTTTTGAGTGAAGATGATATTTTAGATATTCAAGAATACCTAAAGTCATTATCCTCATATAATAGATCTATACTCAATATTACTGATTCAGAGTTTTTCCCATTCTTGATTCATAATATCAATCGACTATCAGAGGAGCAAACCTTTGGGTTGATTGAAATGCTTTGGGATAAGAATCAGGATATAACCAGATCTTTTAAAGATATCGTGTCAGAATACAAAAAGCTTCAGTATTCAAGATTCGTATATATCCCATTTAAGTCTGTACTTCGTAAACACGGTACCATTTTGGATGTTGCTCGTCTCAACGAAATGTATTGTGAGCCTGAGAATGTCCCAGTAGAATACATTAAGGACTCTGAAGTTAGGATCGCAAATGGTAATCAAATCACAATGAAGAAATCATTTTTGAGTGCGTTGACTGCCGAATTATACTTTGTGTTACCGACTGCCATTGCAGAAGAACATCCGTTTTTGAAGCATCTTGACATATTAGACTTTCCTGGAGCACGAAGACCAGAAAAAATTAAAGCAACAAAATTAGCAGATGGGGAAAATCTTTCGACTGTATATCGTCGAGGAAAGGTTACTTATTTGTTTAACAAATATTCTACAGCAAAACGAATCAACTCACTAATGTTCTGCCATAACAATAACCAATCGGCGGAAAGTACAATGAGTTTTGTTCTCAATAGCTGGATAATAAACAATGTTGGCGAGAGTTCAGAAAGAAGAGCCTCATTTATTGAGCAGTCTATAATCTCTCCTCTTTTTATTGTAAGTACTTGGTTCAATAAAGATCTTGTTTACCATGATGAGATTAAGGGCAAATCAGATTTGGAAGAGAGATGGAGACGCCGCTTTACTACCGTTCTTGAAGGAGAGGTATTAAAGTCTTTGTCAGATGAGACAAATACTCATTGGTTCAACAACTGGTCAAATGGCAGTTGCTTCAAGAATATATATATGCTTAGAGATTACAAGTTCTCTAAGGAAATATATTCTGGATATCATCCAGGCCCAGAAGGAAAATCTCCAGAGGTTTCGCTGATTGTGCCACCTGCATATCCTACATTCCTGAATGATCTTAAGACCTCATTCTGCTCATGCCAATTTGTTAAGACACACTTCGAATCGCCAGAGAATGCGTGGGATAGTGCAGCAACAATGAACAACGATGGCACAAGTAGAATTATTGATGCTTTAAATACAATTGCACCTAATCTGAACAATGCTCGTACTAGTAAATTCAACTCTGATATTAGAACTTTATTGAATAAATTAAAGTCGACTCTTCAAGTTTACTATCATAGCGATAATAAAGACGAAGAAGTACAGAAAGCCAAAAAGCAATCTCGTCGAGCTAATATGCAGATTGATATCCAAATTGGAAAAGATCCATCCTTCTTCGGTACTTTTATGGATCGCTTGATGCTGAATGAGACCGAATTGCGAGAACTATTACATACTATTCTCATAAACAATAAAGCCCAGGCTAAAATGACTAACATTGAGTCCCAGGTCTTTATTGCTGCTGGATTGAGCACTGATAACTCAAGAAAAGAAAATGAGATGTTGTTGTGTGAATATACGGGCTCTGAAAATATTGAAGAGTGCAAAGAGATGTTGATGGAGATGAATGTCGATATGGCAAAACTCTTATCTAGTAAACAAATGCATATTGGAACTGCGGAAAGTGTTGTAATGTGCGTTGAAGAGTACTGGTATAACGAGGTTTTATCTCATTATGGAGTAAATGCATTGAAAGATAAAGTTGATAGCATCTCTACTATTGTATCGACTCTGTATAGATTATACCTTCAACTTGAAGTTAGAAAGCAATTAATAAACAAAGTAGAATACTATATTAATTGTTTTGGAAATGAGGGTGCAGTAGGTGTACTATCTGACTATCTATCAGTAATGTTCAACAAGATGACCTCTTCGTTTGGATATGAATTCCTGACAGATGGAGCTAAAACATCCATTGGCGATATAGATGAAAAGTTCAGTTTGCACATAAACGAAGAGTACATAGAATCTCCTCAAAATGAAGGCGTAATGTTAGTATCACATATTAGTCACCAGAAGGAGATATTGGAGCATCCAAGTTTTAATTCTGACGACAAGGCTTTCTTGAACAAATTTCCTCAATATAACAGTGTTTGGAAATGGGAGGAACAGCTGAAAATAGGATATGTTTTAGCTTGTGATTTGCCCAACTATGATGCAGTGGCGAATAAAACATTGGGAGATATTTTAAACATTGTAAATTCGTAATTATATGAGTTCTGTTAGAGATAAGGTAAAACTCTGTTCGATTGATATGAATGGTGTTGCTGTTGAAAAAATCAATGGCGTACCTTTCTATGAAAGATATATAGAGTTTGATAATACCATTAAGAAGCATATAATTGATAGAAAGTATCATAACCTATTTGCGCAGCCCGTTTTCAATACAACAAATGGGATGATTGATTGGTATGTACCGGCGAACTTCCAAAATGCAATAAAATTGTCCGAATTGAAAGGGACTGCTGAAGGTGATGAATATTCAAAGCAAAAGGAATTAATCATCCAGCATCTTAATAGGACCGCAGCAGATTTACCTGACCATGATCAAAAATATTTTAAGTGTCTCACGAAGTACTTATCTTCTGACTATATTGACGATTTAGTATACTGTGACAATGGCCACATTATATTTGGCGTGTGGGGTCTGAGGCTGATAGATGGAAAGAATCTTACTACATCTATTAGAACAGACATTGATGACAAAAGAGTGTATACTATAAACTATCAAGTTAGGGGCAATGGTATAATGTCAGGCATTAAGGGTACTATAAAGCGTCGTCATGGACATATCCTTAATGGTGGTAAAGATATTCCAAATATAATCCCTGAGGATGGCTTTGAGTTTTCATCTTGGGAACCAGATGCTCCACATAATAAAAAGGTAGAGTCGGATCTTAATTTTACCGCTATATGTACTCCAATTCCTGTACCTCCAGTCAATGATGAATCTGTACCAACAAATGATATCGTTGAACCAGAGACTGTTCAGCCCGAGTTTAGTAATGTAAGATTTGATGGTGGCGAACACGGAAAAATTAAGGGTATTGATACAATAAGAGCAAAAAATGGAGAGCCTGTACCTCCGATGCAAGTTCCTGAAGTTAAGCCTAAAAGGGGCTATGATTTTGTTGGTTGGGATGAGGACATTAATTCTCCTATTAATGGCGACAAGGTCTTTAAAGCTCAATACAAAAAGAATGGTAAGGGCTTTTGGGGTAACTTATTTAGTGGAGGCCTTTTTGGATGGTTTAGAAACCTTTTCAGCGGATTTGGTCTTGGAGGTTTTGGAGGAGGCTGGTTCTCTGGATGCCTGAGTTGGATTGTGGGACTATTATTAATGGGCCTTATCATTATGTTGCTGTCTTCATTGTTCAGAGGATGTGGTGCACGAAACAATGTCCCTGTTGTAAATAGACCTATTCCAGAGGTT
The DNA here is from genome assembly GCF_964250605.1 of Bacteroides sp. AR20. Taxonomy (NCBI): domain Bacteria; kingdom Pseudomonadati; phylum Bacteroidota; class Bacteroidia; order Bacteroidales; family Bacteroidaceae; genus Bacteroides; species Bacteroides sp. AR20. Next base: position 12,737 of record NZ_CAXUGK010000046.1, read on the forward strand.
GTACATACGCCTAAGCAAGAAACACCTCAAGAAACGCCACAAAATACTGATGATTACGAGGCAATACGCGCTCTAATTCAAGAATATGAAAGAAGAATTGATGAGTTAGAGCAAATGTTACCTGAAAATCAGGTAGAGAATAATAATAAACAAAGTGAATCTGAATATGTCCAGATCTAAATTCAATTTTGCTTGGGTCTTTGCGACACTTGCACTTCTAACATATACATATATAAGCTTTATGGGGCTTATATATAGTCAATTGTGTTCTTTGGGACTATCTATTCTCATAGCATTAGCATTTACAGGCATTATCATCTTTTTGCTAAATATTATGTGTAAAGCAAAAGCAACTAGGTGGCTTCGACTCGGTATTATAGGCCAAATATCTATTGGACTTATTATATTAGTTTTTCTGTTAGTGTCATCTGTCTTCTTTACTCATTTTACGCGTATGATAAAAGAGAAGGAATCAATAGTAGAACTCTATTCAGAAACTATTGACGATGCGCGTGAATTAGATGCAAAATATCGAGAATATGTAGACCAACGATGCCTAAGTTACAAAGAGACAATAGGTGGGTTAAAGGTTGGGACAAAAGGATACGCTGATATGGTTGCAAAACCATTGTCACTCGGTTTTTCTCAAGCTTCGGTATCTGAAAAATACGCAACCCGATTGAAAGACTTTTTATTAGGAGAGAATATAGATGCACTAAACGAAAAAAGAACTATTTGGCTCTCTGAAAGCGCAACAACTATATGGAATATTAATCTTCCTAAAAACATTCAAGATGTAACATCTTCAGTTAACGCATGGCTTACCAACTATGGGGAATTGAGCCAAAAGCAATATAGTCAAGAACGTAACTACCCAAAGTTTGAGGACGAATCTTTCAATCAAAATGCTGATAGATTACAATTGCTATGCACAACAATTGTTCCTCCATCATTTATTGCCATTTTGCTATCTATTATATGCTGTGCTATAATCTTGTTGCCTTGGATTGTGACTTCAAAGGATATAGCCGCAATAGGTGATGATAATAACTATATTGTAGAAATGCCCGAAGAAGATTAACATAGATGGAAGAGAAGAAAGATAAAATATTAAGTCGTTGTAATGTAATACCGATCAAAAATATTGTAAAATATTTGAGAGATGGTGTTATAACTATGGATGAGTTAAGAGCCAATGGCTTGTCATCTGAACGAGAAGACGAAATTAATAAAGAGATTGTTTCTAATGAGAATATTATATGGAAACGAGCTCAAAAGTCTCATACCCCTCAGGCTTATCACGAATACTTAAGGATTTTTCCTGATGGTAAATACGCTGCCAATTGCAAGCAAGCACTAGAAGACTTGGAGGGAAGTTGGTGGGATGAGATTTCAATTGCCCCAACAGAAGAGTCTTTGAATGCATATATTGCCATTTATCCTGACGGAGAACATCTGTATGATGCAAACCTCCTTTTGAAGGATATAGACTGGTTAAACACGTGCCGAATCAATACTCAAGAGGCATATCTTAAATATAGAGATAGTTTCCCTGGTAAGCATTCTAAGGAAATTACTGAAATTCTTGTTGGTTTTAGCGATCAAGCCGACTGGGAGTTCGCATGCTCTATGAACACTACAAATGCATATAGAGATTACATCTTGAAGCACCCCAATGGGAAAAAGGTATCTGATGCTCAAAATATAATTAGTAGTAGAAAGGAGCACGACTCCCTGATTAGTGGTATTTCAAGTGATAAAAATTACATTAGTGCTGAGGAAATTCAAACAGCAATTAATAATAATGTTATTTCTCGTGAGGAGCTAATAAGTATTGTAGGTGCTGATTGGGCCAATGAAATACTCTCTTATCAAAGGCCACCTGATTTGCCTATTTACACTTCTCCTCAACAATTGCAGAAGGGCAAAACAGAAGTGTATTTTTGGGGTACACCTGCATCTGGTAAAACATGTACTTTGGGGGCAGTTTTGAGCAGCGCCTACACTAAAGGTAAACTAATCAAAAGAGGCGGAGCTCTTGAATATATGGATGGATTAAAAAATATATTTAACCCATCTGGTATTAGTAGATTGCCAAATAGTACATCTAATGCCTGTATTTATGATATGAATGTTGATATAAAGGATGATAATAACAGGAAACATCCTATCACACTCATTGACCTTGCTGGTGAGATATTCAAGTGTATCTATTTTAGCAGTCAAAATTTCGACTTGGACGAAGATCGTCAGCGAATACTAAATACTACATTTAACTATTTGAAGGACAAAAGAAATAAAAAGATTATGTTCTTCGTGGTTGAATATAATGGACATAACAGAATTTGGGATGATAACTCAAATCTTAATATGAGTGACTACTTGGATAGATGCTTGAACTATCTTAACGATTTAAGAATTATCAGCAGTTCTGTTAATGGCATATATGTTTTAGTGACCAAGAGTGATATGATTCCTTGTGAATATAAGGATCAGGCTGTAGAAGCACAGAGATATGTAGAAAAGTACTTTAATGGTTTTTGGGAAACATTGAAGGAAATTAGTAGAAGCTGTGGAGTTAAAGACCTCAAAGTTATTCCTTTCTCTGTAGGTAATGTAGTTGCTAAACAGCTTTGCGAGTTTAACGGTAAGTACGCGAAGTTGGTATTAGACAATATATGTAAGAAAAGCGATAGCACTGGGCGTAGTTTTTGGGATTTCTTAAAAGGATAAGCTATGAAACAGTATATAAAAGTAGATTTGTATGGACAATTTGATGATGATACTAGACACGAGTTTACCTATCCATCAAAGTTGTTAAATCAGTATAGTTTCACAGAAGCTACTGTCTGGGCAAAATCAATATCTGATCCTCGAGCGTTACATGGTAAATTATGTAAGGCTGGAGCAGATTGCTATGTTATATGGGGTAACGAGTATGGAAATTACTTCTCATACATTACACGAAATAGTCGAGATTCCAGAGGCGGAATGGCCATGGTTACTTTCTTCGTGGAGAGAAATCATATTTGTGACGGAAAGGATATTTATGAGGCATTAAATATGCTCTCTAATAAACTCATAGTAAATGGGGATTATAGCAATGAATCTGTAGAAGAAATAATAAACGACATTGCGGTATATACTTCAACGAAATGTATTCCTTCTAGAATTAATAAGAATACTACATCATCCGAACCAACATACGGATACAAAGTATTTGCAAATGAGGAAGAGCTTATTGACATTTTGACATTTATCGCCCAGGAGGGATATGCGTCATATGATAAGATAATTTTAGCAAAAAATGGTAATGCAAGAGATAACATTGCTATCCAGCATATTACTTCACCATTGTGCAAATACTATAATATCTATGATGCACAAGATGCTCAAGCAAATTGTAGATTCATCAATGCTCAGGATTCTTTTAACATTACATATAGGAAACAAGGTTTTGATAATGCCGTAATTGCATGTCCTGCGCCTCATTGCAATTGTGAATACTTTCAAATAAAGGGAACATCAATTGTTTTAAGTGATCTCTCTAATGTAAATGTGGTTTTCACAAAAACATGGTATTTTGACATCCGCAAATCAACCGACAACACTTGTGTTGATGAAAGTTTTGTAGAGTTAACGGTCAACGGACGCATTCCCGACAAGTCAACTCGAAAACTAATACGATTTACAGAAGAAGAATTGAAAACATTGCGAGTTGTGCCTATAACAGCATCAGGTCCACACTACCATCAATACAATGGCGAAGTAGATCTAACAACAACTAATTCTCAAATATTAATTAAGATGGAACCTAAAGTATCAAAAATAAGAGTTCAGTTCAATTTTGATAATAGCATCAGTTCTAGCCCGGTGTTTATGCAAATTGATGAAACAACTAAAATATATAAGGATTTAATGCAGTCTGGTAGATTCTGTGGGTACAGAGCGAGATTAGACTTTAACAATGTATATCAAGTTGATATTCCTAAAAATCCTAAACCAGTTAGAGATTATGAGTATAATGATTATCAATCATCATCTCCTAAATGGATTAAATGGCTAATGGCTATTCTCATTATAGGTTTTATTGCAGCAGTAGGTGTACTTTCTGTTCTCTACTGGTCTGAGATAACTAGTTTCATAAATAACCTTTTTGAATAGTTTTTATGAAGAGAGTATTTAAGATTTTACTGGTTATGGTCGCTGTTATAGGAGGACTATATTTAGCGATAAGCCATTTTATGTCACTTGGTACATCTCAGGATGCCATAGAACAATATAACTATCATAAAGACTTTACTGAAGGTGTTGATAGTTTGTCTCAGAGCTGGTCAAAAAAAGATTTCAACCAGCTTAAGGAACTTTATGCAGACTTGGCAATAGTTGGCTCAATGGGGGCAGTAGAAAGTGAAACTCTCTCCGAATACAATGCTTTATTAAACACTAAAGCAGATTTGATTTTACGCTCATATTTCAACCAAAAAAGTTGGAACGAATCAGAGTTACAGTCTCTAAATAAGTTTGCTCAGTATATTGATCATAAATACACTGCTAATGCTGTAAGTGGATATTATAGCATACAGTCACTTTTAGCATCTAGTCAGTCTTGTCGTACGCAATCGCAAGTTGAGAATTGTATTATTGAAAGTACAAAGTATTCTACTCAACCATGGAGTAATTGTACTTCTTTGAAAGACGGTCTAGCAGCCGTGCCAAATACATCAATGACCTCCTATACTAATAAAACGCTGCTACCGAAATGTAAAAAGATGAATAATTTCAAAAGTAATTATTCTTATTTTGACGATTTTGATGCAGATTATCAAATGATCAAGAATGCACAATTATTCTTGAGCAAACATAAGTATAGCAATAGTGCCTTAGATGCAAGTTTTAAGTCAATTAAATATAATGATGCAGCTAACTCATTAGATCCAAAATTCTTCTAATATGAAAAAGATATTCTCATTATTGATACTATCATTCGTGATTGTACTGTCTGCGAGTGCTCAGGATATATCTTCTGCTTTACGTCAAGCAGAAGCTAGATTCTCTAGTGGTAATGAAACAGGTGCCATAGAGTTGGTTACAAAAGTACTGCAAAAGTACCCAGACAACCAGCAAGCGAAAGCATTGTTGGAAAAATTCAATAAAACTATTTCTGATAGACAAATAGATGCAGACTGGCAATTAGCTCAGACAACTAATACCTTTGAGGCATACGAACAATTTAGGGCCAAACATCCAGGAAGTAAGTATGATGATACGGCTTCAGATAATATGGCAAAAAGGCTAGCGGATAAGTTTACGCCAAATTCTAGTTATTCTGATAGAACAAGAGCGGAGTCGTACGCTAAAAAGGGTATGACAAAGGATTATATTGCTAATAAGTGGAAAGCAGCTATGGCTAAGAAGACGTCAAGTAGTAGTACATCGTCGTCATCATCCTACCGTTCTTCCAATACAACTAGTTCATCAAGTTCTTATAACAGTTCATATTCGTCTAATAATAGAAGTTATGGCTCATCTAGTTATAATTCCAATAGTGGGTATCGTAATTCCACATATGTTAAAAAAGAACCATTTGTTAGAGTCGGTATTGAAGGCTCAATAGAGGGATTAAAGAGCTTCTCTACTGGTTGGGGACTATCTATGCGTATAGGTCGTTTTAATTCACTTTTTAACTCTACTATAGGCATAAAATATCAGTATACTGGATATAGTAAGTGGGTGGGTTATTCATATGATGACTATAATAGTTATTGGGGATATGAATATGTTTATAGCTATGCAGACTATAAACGAAAGGTTAATCAATTTGTATTTCCTATCATACTTAATTGGAATGCAGCTAGAAATGACAATTGGTCATTCTATCTAGGTATTGGATACGAGTTCGGCGTTCTTTTATCAGATAATTACAAATTCGAGTATGATTTTGGAGATCCTTTTAACGAAAGTGATTTTTATAGATATGGTGACGAAGACTTCGTTCAATTATCTGTACCATCAAGAAGTGTGATCTTGCAAATGGGATTTGCTGGCAGACATTGGGATTGGAAAGCATATTATAAAATACACACAAAAACAACAAGTACATTCAATAGCGAGTCTGGTGCTGTAGGAACAGCATTTACATATTATTTCTAGGCATATGAAAAAGAGCTTTAAAGATTTAATCAAAGGCATTGTGGCTACCTCGATAGCTGCAATAGCGGGAACACATGGCGCAGAAGCTGCACCAACAGTCTCTTTTAATGATTCAGATATGGACTTAGACATAGCGTCAGTAGGTGAGGCAAAAAAGGATCTTAGCTATAAATTGATGCTTAAGATAAACAGTGACAACACTTATGATATCGCTGGTCATCGAAGCCATAGTTCTCACAGATCTCATCGAAGCCATAGTTCTCACAGGTCGGGTTCAAGCCACTATTCGCACTCATCGCATTATTCTTCAACAACCACAACAAGAAGTACTACTAGTTCAAGTAGTAGTTCTTCTTCATATGTTTCTCCTTCGTCATATACGTTGGGCTCGCGCACTCTCAACAAAGACCTATATGGTGCTGATGTGAAACTATTGACAGATAACTTGGTTAAGTGTGAGTATTTGGATAAGTCAAAAGTTAAAACTAATTATTCTGGTTATGTGGTATATGACGAGAATGTTGTTGACGCTGTAAAGAGATTCCAGAAGGATATGGGGCTGACTACTGATGGTATTGCAGGTACAACAACTATTACCAAGCTTACTGCTTATGCTGAAAACTTCAAGAAACTTGGTGATCGAGCATTGAGTGTAGGTATGTCTGGCACTGACGTAACAGAGATGAAGAATCTCCTTATTGAGAAAGACTATATCGAGGGTACAGTATCTAAAGGTGTGTCAACATTTGATGTAACATTAGAGACAGCACTTAAAACCTTCTTGAATGATGTTGGTATAGAGTGGACGGGTAAAACAGATTCTGATATAGTATTCTACCTAAAGAAGAAGTACAATGATTAGCTATAAGATTGAGAATAGTACGCTAATTATAGAGGTTGATACTTCAATATATAGTGAAGCAGTAATATGTAAAACTCTATATTGGCTTACTTCGGATTTTATTATTTGTCGTAGTAAGGGTGTCGGCGATAATATTCAAAGAATAGAGTTCAAACTTAAGAATGATGTACCAGACTACAACTGGGAAGGACTTGTATCTGCTTTAAGTGATAAGTTTATCGACTATAAGAATCGTCAAATAATCCTTGAAGAGACAAGGAATTTAAGAGAACTCTATTTTGCAAAGGCCTTTGCGAACAGCGATAGTTTCGTTGAATTTAATTTTAATGACTAGTGTACTATCTACTGCCTTTCAAATATAATATAGCTAATGGCAAAGAAATAATTACCAATGATTTTGGTGATTATCAGATTGTGCCGAGAGGCACTGTGTCTAAAATTGTCAATAGGCAATTAACCCCGTCTGACAATCTTTACAAAGATTTGCTTGCTTCATTTATAATAAGTGAACAACCAGTTCCTCGACTGATAGATAATTTATCTGTAAGACTCTCAACAAGAAAGAGTTTTTTAGATAATTATACAGCACTGCACATCTTTGTAGTAACATTAAGGTGCAACCAGAATTGTGTGTATTGTCAAGCATCTAGTAAAGTGTGCGATAAAAGTGGTGTCGATATGAGTAAAGAAGATTTATTCAGATCGATAGACCACATGTATATGTCTCCTGCACTGCACCTAACAATGGAGTTTCAAGGTGGAGAACCGACTCTCGTACCAGAATTGATAACGGAAGGTATTCTCTATTCGGAAAGCAAGAAGGAGCAGACTAATAAGTCAGTGACATATGTGATATGCACAAATTCTGTTAACATTCCAGACAATCTGTTGGATTTTTGCTCAAACTACAATGTCGTATTCTCTACTTCATTAGACGGTCCAGAGTGGTTGCACAATACTAATAGAGGAAAGTCAGATAGTTATCAGAAAGTGATTGCTGGCATTGAAAAAGCAAGAGGTGTAATAGGTGAATATAAGGTATCGGCCCTGATGACAACATCAGAATTGTCATTAGATTATCCTAAAGAAATTATTGATGCGTATAGAGCGAATAAGTTTAATAGTATCTTTATAAGATCGCTAAATCCATACGGACTGGCAAAGGATAATGAAGATTGGCCTCGTTATTTTGAAAGATTTGTAGAGTTCTACAAAACTGCATTAGATTACATCATAGAGATTAATAAATCAGGAGAATTATTTGTTGAGGAATTGACCACAATGATCCTCAAAAAGATATTGACTCCTTTCCCAATAGGGTTTGTAGATTTACAATCTCCTTCAGGCATTGTTAATGGTGTAATAGTATACAATTATGACGGTTATGTGTATGCCTCTGATGAATCTAGAATGCTTGCTGAAAATAATGACTTTAAGTTCCGTTTGGGTAAAATAACGGATGATTACGAAAGTCTCTTTTATGGACGGAGGGTACAAGAAGTATCACGAGTATGGGCTACTGAATATATAGCAGGATGTTCGGAATGTGCATATTTATCCATATGTGGAGCTGATCCAGTTAGAAATTATTCAACACAAGGCGATGAATATGGTTTTCGCCCAAGTTCTACATTATGCAAAAAGAATATGAGCATAATTGACCACATATTCCACTTACTTGATACTCGAAGAGAAGAACTGATGCCTATTTTTCAGAGATGGATAACAGGAGTAGAATAATATGAGAGACACAATAGATATAAATTCTAATGATAATGTTCTTTTTGTTACATCTCAATGTAATAATAGATGTTTAATGTGCTGTCAGCCACCGAATAATAGCAACGATTTAGAGCGCAATTATATTAAGAACATAAAACTGATTGATTCTGCCCCAAGTACGTTGCCATCTATTGGAATTACAGGAGGTGAACCGACATTGCTTGGAGATAAACTCTTCTCTTTAATAAGTCATATCAAAGCAAAATTACCGGAAACAGAAATTCATTTACTTACAAATGGACGCGCATTTGCAGATATTACTTATGCAAGAAAACTAAAGCAATGTGGCACTGACAACATATTACTTGGAATCCCACTTCACTCAGACTGCTCAATTGATCACGATTATATTACTCAATCCAAAGGTTCTTTTGATGAAACTATGCTAGGGTTATATAATCTTGAACGGTGTGGTTTTGATGTAGAACTTAGAATTGTCCTTAACAGAATAACCTGTCAGAGACTCCCTCAAATGGCTAATTTTATTTATCGGAATTTGCCTTTTGTCAGGTATGTCGCTTTTATGGGTATGGAATATACAGGGTACACAATTAAAAACCACGATTTAGTTTGGATAGACCCACTTGACTATAAAGATCTACTTGAGACTGCTGTATGCGAATTGAACCGTTGGGGGTTAAATGTATCTGTGTTCAATTTGACTCATTGCGTATTGAATGAAAATTTGTGGAAATTTGCAGTTAAATCCATTTCTGATTGGAAGAATGAATATGCTGAATTCTGTGATGAATGCGCATTGAAAGAGAAATGTTGCGGTTTGTTTGCAACATCGAGAAAACAGAGTAAAGGATTACAACCAATAAAAGTAATATTATGCGAATAATCTCAACACTACTACTATTAGTCGTTTGTTTAACAGGATATGGACAAACATCTAAAGGTATTTCAGGCTCTTTATTAGAGATGCCAAAGATCACTGCTAGTGACAATGTTATTACATATACAGGTTTTACTGTGTCATACAACACAAAAACACTAATCCCTAATTGGGTTGCATATGAATTGACCGATGTAGAAGTAGATGGTCAGTTTCCGAGGAAAGGTCAATTCGGCATGGATCTTTCTTTTAAAGGTCGTCAGGCTATGAGAGAGGACTATAGTAATTCTGGATGGGATAAAGGTCATATGTGCCCTGCTGCTGATTTGAAGTGGTCAGAGAAGACAATGTATGAAAGCTTTTACCTAACTAATATTTGTCCTCAAAATCATGAACTTAACTCTGGTGATTGGCTTACGCTTGAGAAACTAGGAAGAGAGTGGGCTAAAAAATTTGATAAGGTGTATTGGAAAATCCAGTGTAAGCTGCCCCCTAAAACCAAGCGATTCTGCCCCCTTAAAACATTCAACAATGCCCCCTTAAA
>NZ_CAXUGK010000047.1:0-21359 GCF_964250605.1 Bacteroides sp. AR20
ACAGGACTCGAACCTGCATGCCTCTCGACACACGCACCTGAAACGTGCGCGTCTACCAATTCCGCCACCTGGGCATAGGTAATTGCAATCTAAACTGCGTTGAGCGGAAAACGAGACTCGAACTCGCGACCCTAACCTTGGCAAGGTTATGCTCTACCAACTGAGCTATTTCCGCGATTGCGGATGCAAAGGTAGATATTTTCCTTAAACCTGCAAACATTCCGCAGACTTTTTTCACACAGAAAAGTGTACATTTTCGCCAGGCATACAAGCAGACTTTTGATTATCAACTCATTCGCCCACGATAATCTTCATAAGAAAATTGCTTGAAAACTTCAGCTTTTCCTTCTTTTGTCCACATTGCAATGGCCGGATGGTGAATTCCATTGAACATATTCGTCTTTACAGTGGTGTAATGTATCATGTCCTCAAAGACGATTCTCTCCCCTATCTGCAGCTCATGGTCGAAACTCCACAGTCCCATATAGTCGCCGCTCAAGCAGGAGTTTCCTCCAAGGCGATAGACGTAAGGGCCCGCATCGCCCATCTCCGCTCCACGCACTGCAGGCTGATAGGGCATCTCCAGACAATCCGGCATGTGGCACGTAAAGCTAACGTTGAGAATGGCGGTACGAATGCCGCGGTTTTCCACGATGTCCACTATCTCCGAGCTCAGCACACCGGTCTGCCAAGTAAAAGCGGAACCGGGCTCAAGAATGATTTGAAGATGTGGATAGCGCCCCTTCAAGCCCTGCAACAGACGGACAAGATGCTCTACATCATAATCCTTACGCGTCATCAGATGCCCGCCTCCTAAATTCAACCACTTAATCTGTGAGAACCAGCGGGAGAATTTTCCTTCCAAGTGCTCCAATGTGTGTTCCAGCTCGTAGGAAGAAGACTCGCAGTGACAATGACAGTGAAAACCTTCAATACCCGCCGGAAGTTCTTCGGGAAGCTGGTCGGCCATTACACCGAAGCGAGTACCGGGTGCGCAGGGATTATAAAGCTCCGTTTCCACCTCAGAGTATTCAGGATTGATACGGATACCGCAGGAAATGCCGCTTCCCTCCGCCACCACTACCGGATAAAAGCGGTGGAACTGCGAAAGCGAATTGAAAGTAATATGGCTGCTGCACCGCATTATCTCCGGAAAATCGACCTCGGTATAGGCAGGCGAGTACGTATGTGCCTTACTTCCGAACTCCTCCAATGCCAGACGGGCTTCGTAGACGGAACTTGCCGTAGAGTGGTCTATATACTCCCTGAAAATGGGAAAGGAACGCCACATGGCAAATGATTTGAAAGCGAGGATTATCTCCACACCTGCGCGGTCGGCCACACTTTTTATCAGTGCGAGGTTCTTTCTCAGCAATCCTTCTTCCATAATATAGCAGGGAGAAGGGAAAAGGGAAAAGTCTTTATTTGTCATTTTATATATATTTTTTTTACCATTTATGATTCCATCCTAATAAACACGCCGCAAGGGGTTGACAAGCCCTCTCCAACGATTTAGTAAAACTTCGGAGAAGATTTACTAAATCGTCCTCCTCATTTTAGTAATTCTCCGGGGAATATTTAGTAAAACAGATGCCGCCCTTCTGCAAAGTCATTCTTTTGTAAACAATATTCATCACCCTATAACTTTGAAACGCGCGAAGCGCAGCAAAAGTTGTTTGTCTCCCGCATTCTTGAAGCGGATGGTGGCTTTCGCATTGTCTCCTTCGCCCTCCACTTTCAAAACTTCACCCAGGCCGAAACGTTCGTGCTCTATCAGTTGTCCCTGCTGTACACGGTTGGCAGACGCGCCGGCAGAAGGCGATGTACTTGCCGTATTTGCAGAAGGCGCCACCCGTTTCAGGTTACGTGGAACGGTCGGCGCAATAATCTGCTGCTTCGGCCGTACAGACACACGCTCTTTTCCTCCATACGGAGCATCTTCCTTATCAGGCGCAAAGCCTCTGGCGTTCTCCCTGCGGAAAACGGCAGCTTCCTCCTCTACCCTGCGGAACATTCCCGCATCCTGAGGCAGGCGCAGGAACCGTACGTCTATATCCTTCAGAAAACGGCTGGGACTGCCAAACTCCATCTTACCGTACCGGAAACGCGTCTTTGCATACGATAGGAAACAGTGTTCTTCGGCACGTGTGATGGCTACATAGAACAGCCGCCGTTCTTCCTCCAATGCCCGGGGAGAGTCACCCACCATGCTGCTGGGAAAAAGATTCTCCTCCATCCCCACTACAAACACATTCTTGAACTCCAATCCCTTGGCCGAATGTACAGTCATCAGGGTTATCTTCTCATCGTCCCCATCCTTATCCGAATCCTGGTCGGTAAGAAGGGAAACTTCCGAAAGGAAGTCACCCAACAACACGTTCGGGTTTCCTTCCTCCTGCCGTTGGGCACAAAAATCACTCATACCGTTCACCAGCTCCTCTATATTCTCCTTACGGCTCAGATTCTCGGGAGAGTTGTCCTGACACACATCATTGATGATGCCCGATTGGCGAATAATGTCGGCACCGATCTCGTAGGCATTCTTCTCCGCAGCATCTGTGATAAAGGCGGATATAAGTTCGCGGAATGCCTGCAACTTTCCCACCGTACCTTTATTGAAGTTCAAGCCATACGCCAACGGCTCACAAAGCACGGTCCACAAACTTACATTGTGCCCGGTGGCGGCAGCAATGATTTTTCCCACTGTCGTATCTCCGATACCACGCGCAGGATAATTGATAATACGCTTGAAAGCCTCTTCATCATTGGGATTCACTATCAGACGGAAGTAAGCGATTACATCTTTGATTTCCTTGCGTTGATAGAACGACAAGCCTCCGTAAATACGGTAAGGCATACTGCGTTTGCGCATGGCTTCCTCAAAGATACGGCTCTGCGCATTGGTACGGTAGAGTATCGCAAAATCAGAGTAGGCATAGCGCTTTTCACGCCGCAGTTCAGCTATCTTATTCACCACAATATCCCCTTCTTCCACATCACTGTATGCCTGGTACACACCAATGGCCTCTCCCTTCTCCTTTTCCGAGAACACTTCCTTGCGTATCTGCCACTGGTTCTTTTCTATCAGGCTGTTGGCCGCGCGGACAATGGTCTGGGTGGAACGGTAATTCTGCTCCAGCTTGAAGACCTTCGTATCGGGATATACTTTCGTAAAGTAGAGAATATTGTCAATATCGGCACCACGGAAGGAGTAGATACTCTGTGCATCATCCCCCACCACACAGACATGCTGATGGTTCTTGGCAAGTTGCAGCACGATGCTGTGCTGTGCAAAATTGGTATCCTGATACTCATCTACCAGAATGTAACGGAACTGGTCCTGATAACGCGCCAACACCTCGGGGTGGTCCCGGAACAGCAGGAATGTGTAGAACAGCAAATCGTCGAAGTCCATCGCATCTGCCTGCCGGCAACGCTCCCAATATCTCTGGTAGATGTCGCGAAGCGCCGGAACCTTGGCTGCACGGTCTCCTTCGTAAGCCTCCTTGTTGTTGGCATAGCCTGCCGGAGAAACCAGATGATTCTTGGCATTCGAGATACGCGCCTGCACCATCCCCGGCTTGTACACTTTCTCATCCAGCCCCATTTCCTTGATAATGGAACGTATCAAGCTTTTACTGTCTGCCGTATCGTAAATGGTAAACTGCGAAGTGAAGCCGATATACCCGGCCTCGACATGCAGAATGCGCAGGAACATGGAGTGAAAGGTTCCCATCCACAGATGGCGCGCCCTCTCCGGCCCCACCTGACGGGCTATACGCTCCTTCATTTCGCGCGCCGCCTTGTTGGTAAAGGTCAATGCCAGAATGTTCCAAGGCTGGTAGCCATTCTCCAGCAGATAAGCAATCTTGTAGGTCAGCACGCGCGTCTTTCCCGAACCGGCACCGGCTATCACCAGTGACGGACCGTCATTGTATAACACCGCGTTCCGTTGTCCTTCGTTCAGTTCCTCTATATAATCGGGCATATCCGTATAATCTTAAAATGATGATATTTTTTCTTCCTTTGTTTTTACGGAGGCAAAGATAAAAAAAGCTTCGGAGACGTACGAACATTTCTATAGGTTATAGTGTTTATATAGTAAAGTTCCAAAATTAAATAATTGAAACTTATGAATACAATATTAACGATTTTAATGATAACAGTTATGACTTACGAAATGCCAAAACTTCCCTACACCAACAATGCACTGGAACCTGTAATCAGTCAGCAAACCATAGATTACCACTACGGTAAACATCTGCAAACCTATGTGAACAACCTCAACAACCTCGTTCCGGGAACGGAATTTGAAGGCAAAGACCTGGTAACCATTGTTGCCACAGCACCGGACGGTGCCATCTTCAACAATGCAGGACAAGTGTTGAACCACACATTATACTTCTTACAGTTTGCTCCGAAGCCTGCCCACAGCGAGCCTACCGGCAAGCTGGCAGAAGCCATCAAACGCGACTTCGGCAGCTTTGAGAATTTCAAGAAGGAATTCAACGCGGCAGCTGTCGGCTTGTTCGGCTCCGGATGGGCTTGGTTGTCTGCCGACAAGAACGGCAAACTCCACATCACCAAAGAAGCCAACGGTAGCAATCCGGTACGCGCCGGTCTTGTTCCGCTACTCGGATTCGACGTGTGGGAACATGCCTACTATCTTGATTACCAGAACCGCCGTGCCGACCATGTGAACGAACTGTGGAGCATCATCGACTGGGATGTAGTAGGTAAAAGACTGAAATAAGTAACAAGGTCCCACTAAACATGTTAATGACGCATTCTTGAGCAACTAAGGTTCAAGAATGCGTTTTCTTGTTTAAAATAGCCATCTAACATATTTTAAAGAAATTCTTTGGCTTCTACCATAAGTATTCATTAACTTTGCTAAACTTAAAAGTTAAACAAAAGAAATGAAACTCATCGTAGTAACAGCACCCACATTTTTTGTGGAAGAAGACAAGATTATCACGGCACTATTCGAAGAGGGGCTGGATATTCTACATCTGAGGAAGCCGGAAACTCCCGCCATGTATTCAGAACGGCTTTTAACGCTGATACCCGAAAAATACCATAAGCGCATCATTACCCATGAGCACTTCTACCTGCAGGAAGAGTTCAGCCTGATGGGGATTCATCTAAACACCCGCAATCCCAAAGAGCCCCACGACTATTCGGGCCACATCAGTTGCACCTGCCATTCACTGGACGAAGTGCAGAACAAGAAGCATTTCTATGACTATCTGTTCCTAAGCCCGATATATAATTGCATCACAAAGTCCGGAGTCACGTCCGGCTTCACAGCCGAAGAGTTGCGGCAAGCAGGAAAAAGTAAGGTCATAGACAGTAGAGTCATGGCTTTGGGAGGCATTACTCCCGACAACATACTGGAGATTAAGGATTACGGATTCGGTGGTGCCGTTGTAATGGGTGACTTATGGAATAAATTCAATGCCTGCACCGACCGCGATTATCTGGAAGTAATCCGCCACTTCAAGAAGTTGAAGAAAATGGCTGATTGAGCCTTCTTGGACTGGCAAATCAAAATTTACCGTACTCTTTGTATTCAATACCGGCAGGCAACGTGAAATAGAAGGTGGAGCCTTCCCCTTTCTTAGACTCCACACCGATACCTCCCCCATAGTGCTCCACAATAGATTTGGTGATGGAAAGCCCCAACCCCGTACCTTTGATATTGTAGTTCATCTTCACAAACCGTTCAAAGATGGCATGTCTTCCCACTTCATCGATACCACAGCCTGTATCTGCCACATAAAAATAGAAGTTATGGTTGCTCAATCTCCTGCAACCGATTTTCACACTGCCCATCTCCGTAAACTTCAAGGCGTTCCTCACCAAGTTACCTATGACTTGGGCAAAACGCACGCGGTCCACCACCAAACGGCATTGAGGCAACCGTTCTACAAACTCCACCTGAATGCCCGTGGGATGCGAGCGCATATTCTCCGTCGTACAGACTTCATCAATCAGCGCGTTTACATCCACTTCTCCATCGTTATATTCCAGAGTATTTGCCTCAATCTTCGAGTAGTCCAGCAAGTCATTGACCAGTTGCAGCAGCGAGTCCTTGTTATCATTAATCTCCTTCAGAAAAGCCATACGGGTTTCTCTGTCCAGATCATCCATTTCGGCAAGCATAGTTGTAAAGCCTACAATGGCATTCAAAGGAGTACGAATTTCGTGAGTCATATTAGCGATGAAAGCATTCTTCAGCTGGTTGGATTCTTCGGCAACCTCATTGATGCGCTGCAACGTCTTCAACCTTTTGCTCTTGCTGATGGAAATGATTATCATGATGACCAAAAGCAGAATGACAATTATCCCAAAACTATATACCAATGCTTCATTATTCTGATAGAAGTCATTCGTCCAAACATCGTATGCTGCCGTAATTGTCAATATCATCGTTTTTTGCTTGCTTATTGGAAACTATAAAATTATGGGAAGCAAATATACTAAAGAAAATACAAATAAATTAATAGAAACTACAGTTTTTTCCAACAAAATAGGCCGCATGCCATTACCAAGTAAAGCATGCAGCCCATAAATGTCATTATTCAGTATTATTGAAATCAGCCTTCAATGGCAGCCTGAGCGGCTCGGAAAAGCTTCTCAAAATCAGCAAGGTTAGCTATGCTTGGAAAACTTATCGCAAACACTTTTCAAGAAGCCTTGATTTTGTTGAGATTATTCCTCGACCGCGGCTTGTGCCGCTCTAAAACGCTTTTGATTTTCAGCAAATTCAAACTCATTGGAAAACTGAAAAGAAACCCGTTGAATTTTCTTGTCAAAAAAACCTATTTGCAAGCATTTTTGCAGCAACTGCGGCAGCAATCATATTATGATTATCAGTAAATTACCGAGACTGGTTCAACTTAAAAGCAAACCAAGTCTAAAACAACATGTAAAATACCACTATTATATAATAAGGTAGCATCATTGTTGGCCTTTGCGCAAAAGCTCAATGATAGCATTCTTATCCTCTAAATTATTCTTTAAGGATTCTATATACTCTTTTTGCATTTCCACTTTCTCGGTCAATTCCGCTACTCGCTCTTCTGCTTGTGCAGCCTTAGCTCGCTCTGCGGTCAGCTCAGCGATTAACTGCGCATCACCTATAAAATTGTTGGCATCACCATGAAGCGTTACGGCAGCGAGATAAGCCGAGATCTGAGGGGGCACTTCACAGAACAAAGTGAAAAAGTTAAAGTCCAGGGCATGACATAGGTCTACCAGCTTCTTACTCTCCATCGTATCTCTTTTCAATATTCTGTTGACATGCTGCTGGGAGACACCAATTCTACGTCCGAGTTCGGACTTACTGATGTCAAGTTCCAGCCGGCGTTTCTCTATTGCCTCGCCTATATGCACACTTTTTACTGCAACTTCCATGGTCTATAGTTAAATTTTAAGCTTCAATCAAAATAATATCATTCAAATATTGGCTATATAAACACTATTTTGTTATTTTGCGAGCATAAAGCTCTCATTATTTGAGTGCAAAGTTAATCATTAATCATTAAATAATCAAGATTTATGGTAGAAATTTCGGCAAAAATCCGTCCGTCGCTCATCGCTCTTAACGTAGGTGACGAAATCTCCTTCCCCATTGAGAAACTAAAAAGTGTACGAACTCAGGCATCCGAACTGGGCGCCATCATGAGTCGTCAATACACCACCAAGACCGATCGGATAAACCACATCATCAAGGTGAAACGCATATTATAGAACCAAACTATCAAAATTATGTTTTCGATACAATTTATAGACCACGAAGTCCCTTACGATGTGTTTCTGAATGACCTGGTTAACAAACTAGTTCAGGCGCTAAAAGACACGCACGACGACCCTGAATTCATCAGTCAGAGAAAGGCCTACAAGCTCTTTGGAAGACGAAACGTAGATCGATGGAGACGTCAGGGAAAGGTGGTATGCTACAAGCGTCCGGGGAAGGTAGAATACAAGACCGCCGACCTTCGTATGCTGCAGAAGACCACCCAGGATTACTTTGAAAGCCCGCCTCTTTCATCCATTACCAGTATTAAAAAGACGGTAAAGCATACAAAATAAGAACTAAACAGCATCAACAAAGAGGGAAAAGGTTATCAATGCAATCAAACTGAACTATACATAAACCTTTTTTGTTCCATCAGTATAGTTGTAGTCTTACGGAACATAGAAATAGATTAGTAGGTACAAGAGACTGCCAAAAGACATGAGAAAGTAAGAGAAATAGCCATGAAATTCTATCATCTGATTGCCATGTTGTAGGTATTCTCCTCGTTTTTTAAGAAAAATGAATGAGACAAAGCCATCAGTAGACCCTCATGGTGTCTATACCGTCAAAAGGACTTGTGCTGCCTTGGAGGTCAGCTACAAAACGCTCCGTAAATACCGGATGAACGGCCACATACAGCCCATCAATCCGGACAATCCCCATCGTCTGAAATACACTGGGCAATCCATTCTGGACTGCTGGTTCAAACTCCGCATGCTATGATTAGCGAAGGCACACTTGATAAAGTCAGGGAATTGCCCATCGAGTCCATTGTAGAGCCGTACGTGAAGCTATCGCGTGACGGCAGACTCAACATGAAAGGGCTATGTCCGTTCCATTCGGAGAAAACCCCTTCATTCTCGTTGAATCTGTCCAAGAACCTGTACCACTGCTTCGGCTGCAACCGGGGAGGCGATGGCATCCGGTTTATCATGGAGAAAGAAAACCTCTCCTTCACCGATGCGGTGCATTTTCTGGCCAAGCAGCACGGAATCCCGGTAGATTATGAAAAGGAAGAGGAACAAAGCGGGGAAGCCGTAGCCGAACAGAAACACAAGGAATCCCTTCTGGCTACACTGGATATACTCCAGACCTTCTTTGTGGACAGCCTTCGTCTGGCAACTACGGAGGATTCACGGAATGCCCGGTGTTATGCCTACAACCGCTGGCCGGAAGACTTTTGCTCAGAGGCCGGATTAGGATATGCCCCGAAAGACAGCAACGCCTTCCGCGATTTCTGTCAGCAGAAAGGATTGAAAGAGGAACTGCTGTTTGAACTGGGCATGCTCAAACGGAAGGAGGACGGCACCAGTTACTCCATGTTCCGCGAACGGATCATGATTCCGATACGGAACCGGTGGGGACGCATCATTGCCTATACGGCCCGTTACATCGGTGCCAATCCGAATGCCCCCAAGTACATCAATTCCGCCACCAGCGTGCTCTACACCAAGGGAGAAACCCTGTTTGGCATCGACCGCGCCTTTCGATTGAGGGATGCAGAGAATTTCATCATCGTGGAAGGCGCTCCTGATGCGTTGCGCTTGCAATCCATCGGTCTGGAGAACACGGTGGCCTCTTTGGGTACCAGCTGGAACGAGAACCAGCTGAACCTGCTCAAGCGCTACAAGTCCTCCCTCTGTTTCATTCCTGACTCTGATGTGGCTCCGGAAGGCCAATATGGTCCCGGATTCAAGGCTGTGATGGAATGCGGCACACTGGCCATCCGAAAAGGATTCCATGCCACAGTCAAGGAATTGCCCTTCGGTACCCGGGAACTGACGGAAGAAGAACTGCAGGAAAAGTACGAAGGGGCTATTCCAAAAGATGCTCAACGGGAAGTGCTTGTCAAGAATGATGCAGACAGCTACATTCTGAGCGAAGAAATCTACCGCAACCTGAGGGAAAAGCATTTTATCGTCTGGCTGGCAGAGAAGCAGTTTGCCACGGCCAGTTCACTGCTCAGGGAAATCAATTGCGTCAATCAGATTGCGGACTTGTTGCGTTATGTAAAGGACCAGTTCGTATATGAGCAGTGCATCGAGCAGCTGAGTAAGATTTACGGCAAAGCCCGCCTGTGGAAGGATGCCGTGACACAGGCCCGCAACCAGGCCAAGAGGGCCAAGCAGCCGACCATGATGGACAAACAGCAGGAAGAGACCGATGCACTCCGGCAGCTCAACCTGTTTGTCCGCAACAACTGCTA
Source organism: Bacteroides sp. AR20 (assembly GCF_964250605.1). NCBI lineage: Bacteria > Pseudomonadati > Bacteroidota > Bacteroidia > Bacteroidales > Bacteroidaceae > Bacteroides > Bacteroides sp. AR20. The sequence goes on from NZ_CAXUGK010000047.1 coordinate 10,011, forward strand.
CTATTGCCTGGGCAAGGATGATGAAGACCCCATCCGCCTTTCCAACTTTCGGATGGAACCCCTGTTCCACATCCATGACGAATGCAACGGTGTCCGCCTGTTCCGGCTGTTCAATTCCTTTCGGGACAGCTGCATCATCGAGTTGAAAGAATCCGAAATGTGCTCCATCTCCAACTTCCAGCAGAAGATAGGTTCGGTCGGCAATTACGTATGGCTGGGCAAGATAGACAAACTCAACAACGTCAAGGAGTTCCTGTATGCCCGCACCCAGACGGCCGAGCGAATCCGCAAGCTCGGATGGAACGAGAGCAAGGAGTTCTTTGCGTTCGGCAACGGCATCTTTCAGCACGGTGTCTTTCATGAAGCCGACGAAATGGGCATCATCCAGGATGACAGCCACCATGCCTATTACATTCCCGCCACTTCTAAAATCTACCGGGACAATGCGGAAATCTACCAATTTGAACGACTGATGGTGCACCGAAAGAGCAACGGCGTGCTTCTCCGCTCTTTCGTGGAAAAGCTGACGGAAGTCTTTGGCAACAATTCCCGCATCGCTTTCGGCTACCTAATTGCCACCCTCTTCCGGGACGTGGTCTATAAACGCACCCGGCATTTCCCCATCCTGAACCTGTTCGGTGAGAAAGGTACCGGTAAGACCACGCTGGCCACCAGCCTGCAGGCCTTCTTCCTCCATGACGTGGAACCGCCCAACATGGGTGTGGCCTCCGTTCCGGCCATGAACGACCGGGTATCGCAGGCGGTCAACACCCTGGTTGTTTTTGACGAATACAAGAACGACCTCGATGTGCGCAAGATTGCTTTCCTCAAAGGTCTTTGGGGCGGTGGCGGCCAGACCAAGAAGAACACCAACACGGACGGCATGGCCTCTCAGACCATCGTCAGCACGGGAGTCGTCATCTGCGGGCAGGAAAAGCCGACGCAGGATATGGCGCTCTATACCCGTGTTCTTTTCCTGGCTTACACCAAGACCTCGTTCAGCGTCCTGGAGAAAAAGCATTACGAGGAACTGCAGTCCATCTGCAACCTGGGCCTGACCCACTTGACCCTCGACATTCTGAAACATCGGGAGCTGTTTGAGAAGAACTTTCCCGACATGTATTCCCTCACCAAGCGGGAACTTGCCATCCAGATGGAACAGGAAGGCATCCATGACCGTATCTTCGGAAACTGGATTATTCCGTTGGCCACACTGCGCACGCTGGAATCCGCCTTGCATCTTCCCTTTAGTTACGCCCAGATGCTGGAAACCACGGTCAACGGCATGCGCAACCAGAACGAACTGGCCCAGGAAAGTTCCGAAGTGGCCGACTTCTGGAACATGCTCCAGGGCTGGCAGTCCATCGGAAAGTGTACAGAAAAAGTACACTTCAACATCCGCTATCTCAAGAAGTTCCGTCCGATGAATGTCAAGGAAGATATGGAGTTCATGGAAGCCCGTCCGATACTCTACCTGAACATGGCAGCCATCTCTTCGCTGTTCAGCAGCCGGAACTCCACCCAGAACATCACGGCCAACCGTTCGTCCTGGTCCACCGTTCTGTCATACCTCAAATCCCATCCGGCCTTTCTGGGCACCAAGCAGGACCGCTTCTACATCCTGCTGCCCAGTGGTAACCCGGATTGCGTGACGGTTGTGAAAGACGGAAAGGTTATCCAGAGTCCGAAGGTGAACCGCCCCAAAGCGCTTTGCTTCGACTACCTGCAACTCAAGGAGATGTTCGGACTGGATCTGGAAACGGAAGTGATTACGGAAAACAGTGAAGATGATTCCGAGATATAAGATAACTGATAGGATTAACCCCCATGATATAAAGACCGTTTTATTTCGAAGATTCAGGGAATAGAATTATCTTTGTATCTTGGGCCTCAATGATAGGACCATGCAATATATATATCTGTAAACAAGTTACCGAACCTCATGAGAGAAGACCAATTTATCAAGCTCTCCCAAGCTGGAGAGAATGTTCAAATAGAATACAAGACATGCTATGAACAGATTTCTGATTCATTGTATGAAACCGTCTGCTCCTTTCTGAACCATAGTGGTGGCCACATTCTGGTGGGAGTCAAGGATAATGGTGAGATTGCCGGAGTAAATCCAGACAAGGCTACCACCCTGCAGGGGAATATCATTACCGCCATCAAGAATCCGGATTTGTTCTTGCCCTGTCCCTACTTCACACCGCAAATACTGACCGTTGAGGGGAAGGTGGTCCTGTATCTGGACATTCCTTGCGGACAATACGTTTACCGCTACAAGGGGAAATACTGGGACCGCAATGGAGATGCAGACATTGATGTGACCGACCAGCCGGAATTGCTGCTTTCGCTCTTTGAACGAAAGAATCCGCATCTTTTTGAAGAAAGGATTGTAGAAGAACTGACACTGGAAGATCTGGACAGTGATACTTTCCAGTATTGCCGTAATATCCTGGCAGTCATCAAGCCGAACCATCCCTGGCTGCAGCTGACAGATGAAGATATACTGCTTCATACCCGTCTGGCCAAGAAAGAAAGGGAAACCGGAAAACTGAAGTTGAAGTATGCTGCACTCATTCTGTTTGGCAAGGAAGAAGCCATTGAAGAGTATATGCCCCGTTACCGCTTCGAGGCGCTGTTTCACATGTGTACCTACGAGGAATACAATGACATCAAGCGTTTCCCCAGTCGGTACGACGATCGCATCACCATGCGCTGTAACCTGATCAAGGTCTATGACCGACTGACGCAGTTTACGGAACGCTACCTGCCGAACAAGTTCTACTTGCCAGAAGGGACTACCCAACGGGAAGACCTGCGCTGGGACCTCTTCCGTGAAATTGTGGCCAACCTTTGCGTACACAGTGATTTCAGTACAGGTTATGCCTGCTTCTATCATGTGTTCAAAGACCGGGTAATCACGAAGAACCCCACTCGTCTGCTTCCGGAGATTCCCGAAGGCGAACTCACACTGCAGGAATTGAGCAACTACACCAAGAATCCGCTGCTGGTGCGCGTGTTCCATGAGTTGTCCTGGGTGGAAGATATGGGCTCCGGTACCCGTAATATCTTGCGCTATGCCCCCTTGTACTATCCCGACTACAAAGTGGAAATCGTCAACGGCTCGCAGTTCATCTTTTCCATTACCTATATGGAAATGTCCCAAGAAACCGTGGAAAATGTCCCAAGAAATGAGAAAATGTCCCAAGAAACTGCGGAAAATGTCCCAAGAAACGGACAAATGTCCCAAGAAACCATTTCCACTAACGATGAAGACGATTTGAATATTTCTCTTGAAAAGCCGACAGACAAGAAAGAAAATTCTAAAAAGAATAAGCGCCATCAAGCGATAGTCTCGTTGATCAGGAAGAATTCGAGGATTACAATGGAGGAAATGGCAGACAAGTTAGGTGTCAATGCGCGTACCATTCATCGCGACATCGAAGAATTGAAACATGTTGTAGAGCATATTGGTCCGACCAAAGCCGGCTACTGGAAGCTGTTGAAATAAAGTAGTGCAAATGCCCATGTAAGAAAAAACCATAAAAGAGAGCCGTTTTCTGACTCGCTTTTATGGTTATCCTTTGCAAACAGCCATTAATCCTCCAGTTTGCTCACCAGCTTCACAAATTCTTTGGCAGGTTTGAATGCCGGGATGTTGTGAGCCGGCACAATCACGGTGGTATTCTTGGAGATGTTACGCGCCGTCTTTTCCGCACGCTGCTTCACAATAAAACTGCCGAAGCCACGTAGATAAACATTCTCTCCCTTTTCCAGCGATTCCTTCACTTCCACCATCAAACTCTCCACTACTGCCAGTACGGTTTGGGCATCACATCCGGTCTTTGCGGATATACTCTTACATAATTCTGCTTTCGTCATTTCTAGATTCTTTAAAAACGCACAAAGATACGCAATGTACTTCAAACAAACATCAAACAACCCCGTTTTTTGCTTGTAAATCAGCACGAAAAGCACTACCTTTGCATCGTTTTTAGAATACATCTTCAATATGGACATTAGTTTGATTGGCACACATGCAGATGCCGTATGGAACGTACTGCATGAAAAAGGTGGAATGGATTTGACTCAACTAAAACAAGAATCCTTTCTAACAGACAAGTAAATTACTTCTGTAATTTGCACCTTATATATAAATTCTGCTTAGCTTAGTTTAGTTTTTTTAGTCAAAAATAAAAAAGGGTATCGACATAAGTTCAATACCCTTTTATTTTTATCAGCTCATAGTATAGCAAATAATAAATGAAACTGACTTAGCATCCCTATAGAAGGCTCACTCGCTCGGTAATGGCTGCATCGTCCAATGTGTAACCTCCGAGACTGTTTTCTTTGGCTTGAATACAGAGATATAGCATTGGTGCATCTGAGGTACATTTCAAGCAACGGTCACAGTGTGTTGAAACACGAACCACCGAACCTTCGGAAATATCAAAAACAGAATCATTTACCTGAAACTTCCCTGAACCGGAAAGAATAATATAGTTCTCTTCGTTATTCTCATGGGTATGGAAGAACGGAACAGATTCTCCTGAAGGGAGAGAGCCAAATGAGATTTCACAGGAATTGGCCTCAGTTGCTTCTTTTACAAATTGTTTCCCTTCAAAGTGCTGCAGATTCCCAACAGAAACATGGGCGAATTTATCGCCGGCATTAATTTTAATAGACTCATAATTGCGATAATTTAAATTAAACAGTATCTTTGCATTTGATAATAACTATCTTTTTGATAGTGCAAAGTTAATATGTAAATACATATAAAACAAGAGGTTACTTAATTGTAAGCTGGTTACTTTTTGAATAGTTTTTTTGAGTATGAGCAAGATAGAGTTAAAAGAAAATCTAAAAAAATATTCGAACTTGGATGAATGTCCAATAAGAAATATCATATCACGATTTTCAGGAAAATGGCCTGTAATTATATTATGTATTCTGTCTGAAAACGAGTGTACGCGTTTCAATCAGATTCAGAAAGCTATTCCTGACATTTCCCCCAAAGTATTATCTGATACCCTAAAAAATCTTGAAACAGATGGTATAATCAAACGAATTGTTTATGGAGAAGTACCCCCAAGGGTTGAATATTCATTGACTAAACTTGGCCTAAGCCTAATGCCATACATTAACAACTCTGTAAGAAGTTACTAATGACAAAAAAGAAATTGCCCGTTCGTTTTACGGGTCAGCACTTTACTATTGATAAAGTGCTAATAAAAGATGCAATAAGACAAGCAAATATAAGTAATCAGGATACGGTTTTAGATATTGGGGCAGGCAAGGGGTTTCTTACTGTTCATTTATTAAAAATCGCCAACAATGTTGTTGCTATTGAAAACGACACAGCTTTGGTTGAACATTTACGAAAATTATTTTCTGATGCCCGAAATGTTCAAGTTGTCGGTTGTGATTTTAGGAATTTTGCAGTTCCGAAATTTCCTTTCAAAGTGGTGTCAAATATTCCTTATGGCATTACTTCCGATATTTTCAAAATCCTGATGTTTGAGAGTCTTGGAAATTTTCTGGGAGGTTCCATTGTCCTTCAATTAGAACCTACACAAAAGTTATTTTCGAGGAAGCTTTACAATCCATATACCGTTTTCTATCATACTTTTTTTGATTTGAAACTTGTCTATGAGGTAGGTCCTGAAAGTTTCTTGCCACCGCCAACTGTCAAATCAGCCCTGTTAAACATTAAAAGAAAACACTTATTTTTTGATTTTAAGTTTAAAGCCAAATACTTAGCATTTATTTCCTGTCTGTTAGAGAAACCTGATTTATCTGTAAAAACAGCTTTAAAGTCGATTTTCAGGAAAAGTCAGGTCAGGTCAATTTCGGAAAAATTCGGTTTAAACCTTAATGCTCAAATTGTTTGTTTGTCTCCAAGTCAATGGTTAAACTGTTTTTTGGAAATGCTGGAAGTTGTCCCTGAAAAATTTCATCCTTCGTAGTTCAAAGTCGGGTGGTTGTCAAGATGATTTTTTTGGTTTGGTGTCGTCTTTTTTTAAGCTGCCGCATAACGGTTTGGCGCTTGGCGCAGTGGCGGATTTTGGAGCACAAAACTGTCAATACACCACAAAAGTTGATGCGAGGTAGAATGTTCAATTAACCACGTCACCCGCCATTGAGCCAAACGCCTGTTACCTGCTGGCATTCTTTTAAATTATATTCAAGTCTTTAAATACTTTTTTGGTAATTTCTTTTCTGCAACTTCCGAAATCAGACCTTTTCATTTTTCTGTCTTGTAAAAGTCTTGTTGCAAAAATATAAGTCCCATTTTTGGTCTCAATGTACCCTGTCCACCAACCTGTATTGATGTTATTTTCCCTTGTCCAACCTGTCTTAGCCCTTATAGTATATTCTTCATTTTGTTCCGTAATCATTACGTTTTTAACAATGTCAATATTTCGCTTAGAAAAGGGTAATTTTTCTTCATAAAAAGATTTTACAAATTCGACCTGATTTTTAGGCGAAATTGCAAAGTCTCCAAAATTCCAAAAATCGGCTTCAGTTTGGGATAAATTATTGTTTCCATACTTGCTCTCTGCGAGGTGTTTTCTATAGGTATCTTTTCCGATTTTCTTTGCAAGTTCTACAAAAACCCAACCTGCTGATAATTCAAAGGCTTCTTTGACTGGCATATCGTGATAAATTTCGGGTCTATAACCATACTTAACTGTATCTGTACTACCAACCCATTTTATTATTTCGTTTTCATCTTTGATAGTATTAGTTTCAAGAGCAATCAATAAATTTATAATCTTGAATGTAGATGCTGGAAGCGTTTCAATTTCTAATCCAACTGTGTCCGATACAATCCATTTATCATTTCTAATGTCATAAATAGCAATTGTGCCTTCAACTCCGCAACTGTCAAAATAATTTTGGAAGTCGCCCCGTATATTTATGTCGTTCTTAGCCAAAATATTTGATTTTCCATCTGCTTGTCTGTTAGACGAACATCCATAAATAAGGAAAAGTGTTACAATAAAAGAAAATAAACTTTTTGATTTCATTAGTTTCTTGAATTTACGGTTTGGTTTTTTATGCTTGCAGGTAACGTGCCGCGTATTGGCGATGGGCGGGATTTTTAGCACTGAACTTTAATCGAAGAACAGAAGTTGAATTTTGCACTTCCGTTGATACGAAGCCGTTCAGCCCGCCTATTGCCAATACGATGTTGTACGACGTAGTTATGTTTTGGGTTTTAGTCCAGCTAAATATTTTCGTATGTCATTTTCTAATTTATCCGGGTATTTGTACTCTAATTTTTTTGACAATTCAGTTCCTATTTCTGAAACTAAATCAGTCATTGAAAATAGAGCAGTCCAATTTTCCTTTATATCGCTCCCTGAAAATGTTTGTTCTGTTTTAGCCCACATTTCCTGGTTAAGATACTTTTTGAAAAGCCGTCCATATTTATTGGTCGTTATGTTCCAATTGTGTTCACTTGCAATGTGCCATTCAATTAAAGGAATTAAATATTCTGTGCGAATAACGGTTTCCGACATAAATTTCGCATAGAATATTTCATCTCTCACAAGACACTTTGCCACGTAAGTTGTGTCCCACCAAAAATCGTTTATTAGATTTTGAAACTCTTTTTCAGACGGTTTTTTGATAATGGAAATTTGATAAGTTGGTTTCAGCATTTGCTTTGTAATACCATCTTTATCAATTAAAATTTTATAACCAATATCCCAATCTTCTGGTAATTCTTTCTCTTGCGTTTCCTTTATAAATTTTGATTTGCTGTAAAGTTTAAAATCTACTTTCACACCGTCTTCATAAAGTAGCATTTTCATTGCGTGTTTATGGTTAAAACAACTTTCGTCTTCTTCAATCATAGCAATTGGATTTCCGAATTTAAGCGTCCAGCTTTTGTCTGAAATGTAATTTGTATTATCCTCAAAAACAAATTCAATGTCTAAATCACTAAATTCGTCAACAAGTGCTAAAGGATTTACAAGTGAACTTGTCAGAAGAAGAACTCTTACATCTTCGTTTTTCTCCGACCATTCTATAATTGTTCTTAACTTTTCTTCTCTGACTTTCATTTTGTTTGGTTCGGTTTTACTATGTCGTACAACGTCTTATTTACGCAACAAATATACAACATTCGTAAATACAAACCATATAACATTCGTAAACCGATTTGTGAGTAAAAGTGGAACTCCTTGATATGATATTGATAGAGAGAAGGATAAGCACGAAAATAAACATAGAATTATTTTGCATTTACGAATGTTTTGTTATCTTTGCCACTCACACTTATAACCGGAGGCATGGATGTTGACAGATTGATACTTGAATTTGAGCGGAAGCTCGTCTTGCAGCGCTACAGTGCGAACTCGATCGCTAACTACAAAAGCAGCGCGAGGAGCTTCCTTGATCTTGCGAAAAGGAAATTCTCGCATCCGGCTGAAATCGACGAGTTGGCGGTTGAGAAATATGTGCTGTGGAAAATCGAGAGGCACAGGATCGGCAGTTCTCACCAGCGCATGATAGTGGCGTCGATCGACAAGTTCTACAAGTCGATTTATGGCAGGGAGTTAAAGATAAAACACCTTTATCCGTCGAGGAGGACCTTTGCGTTGCCCAATTGTCTGAATATAGATGAAGTGAAAAGGATCATCGACGGCACCGAAAACATCAAGCACCGTTGCATGATCAAAATGCTTTATGGATCGGGGCTGCGATTGAGCGAACTGATCAATCTGGAGATAGCCGATATTGATTCTGCCAGGATGCTGATCCGCATCGTCAAGTCCAAGGGGAACAAAGACAGGGTTGTGACGCTCCCGGAATCCATTCTGACTGATCTTCGCACCTGTTACATCCTGCATAAGCCCGATGTATATCTGTTTGAAGGGCAGTGGGGCGGCCCATATTCGGCAAAGTCCGTGCAGATGGTTGTCAAGAACGCCGCGTCAAGAGCCGGAATCAGGAAGAGAGTCACGCCTGGATGCGTTCTGAATATTTTTCAACTCCCGACCTCCACCTCAAGTGGGCATCCGAGTCAAATGTCATAAAAAAAAGGGATTGCATTCGCATCGGAACACAAACCCTTTCGAGATAAAGAGAGAATGAAATTATCTTTTATTTTTGTCTGTCGCTCGTTGTGGCTACCACGCCCCTGAAATAACCGATGGATTCGGCAATTCCGATGAACGGATCCTTCATGTTGCGTTCGTGCTCCAAACTGACGACGCCGTCGTAGCCGGTTTTTCGGAGCATCCTCACGAATCCGGGGATATCAAGGATTCCCCGGCCGACCTCAACCGAATATCCCGCTTTTGAAGCTCCGGTGACATCTTTCAGGTGAATGTCGAACACGCGAGAGATGTATTTCTCCAAATCGGCGACCGGGTCTTTTCCGTTGCGTCTGTCATGACCGATATCCAGGCACATGCCGATGCGCGGGTCCAAATCCTTCACGTTTTCCCAAACGTCGTCGGCATCGGGATAGAGCGGCATGTCGGGGCCGTGCAGGTGGATGGCGTAATTGAAATCGTATTCCTTCACCTTTTTATCCAGATAAGGAAGCAGGTCGTAGTTTGGAACGCCGACGATCAGCTTCACTCCAACCCGTTTGGCATACTCGAATGCGTTGTCGATTTCCTGCTCCGTTTTCATGTAAATCGGTCCCACGGCATAACCGGTAACTCCCTTCGATTTCAATTTCTCGTGGAAATCGGCAATCTGTTGGTCGGTGCTGTTGAACGGCAGATGAAAATCCTTGATGCAGAGGTAGTGGACATCGCATTTTTCCAATGTCTGCAAGGTCTTGTCCAAATCGAAATTCACGAAAGTATAACCCGCCATTCCCACCTTGAATTTCTCGTAGGTGTCGGCAGCCGGTTGCGGATCGGGTCGATCTTGCGCGCTGATCATCATCGAAACGACGATTGCGGATAAGAAGAGGAGTAATTTTCTCATGACTTGCAAATGTTTTTACGTGTACGAACACAAATGTACGATTAAATATCATATGCAGGCAATGAATCAAATGTTTGTTATAGATATTTACCTTAATAAATTTAAAAATCACTTTTGTTCAATAAATCCCCGCTTTTTTCGTTACTTTGCATGCGGATTAAACGGATATGTCGGCATGATTGATTTCAATTCTCATCAATGGATCAAGTACGGTTTTGTTGCTTTTGCAGTGGCCATTGCATTGGCTTCTTTGTTGTTCTCCAACAAATTGGTGCGGGAACTGACCATCGAGGAGCGCAACAAGATTGAAATCTGGGCAAAAGCCACCGAGCATCTCGCCACCGAAACCGATAACAGCGACATGAACCTTGTGTTGCGGATCTTGCAGGGCAACACCACCATTCCGGTTATTTTGTACGACAAATCGAACCGAAGTTTCATTGTCAACAACATCAAACTTCCCGACAAAGGGCGGGACAGGTTTCTTCAAAAGAAAATGGAGGCATTTTCCAAAAAACGAAATGCCATTGAACTCACCGAACTCAATCAATCTCTTTATTACGATGATTCCTACACGCTCAAGCAGTTGCAGGTTTTTCCCTATGTGCAGCTGGCGGTGATAGCATTTTTCATCGCGCTGGTGTTCTTCGCCCTTCGCAATTCGTTGAAAGCGCAGCAGAACCGGGTGTGGGTGGGATTGTCCAAGGAGACGGCACACCAGTTGGGAACGCCGATTTCATCGTTGGTCGCGTGGATCGAGTTTTTGAAGCTGAAAGATATCGATCCCGCTCTATTGTCCGAAATCGACAAGGACGTGCATCGCTTGGAGATGATTGCCCGGCGTTTCTCGAAGATCGGTTCCGCCACGGATCTCCGGCAGGCAGATTTGCGCGAGGTTGTCCGCCGATCGTTAGGTTATATGGAAAAGCGGATTTCCGATAAAGTGCGGATCGATCTGGATTTTCCCGAACATGGGGTGACGGTTACCGTGAGCGAGCCGCTTTTCGATTGGGTGATCGAGAACCTGTTGAAAAATGCGGTGGATGCCATGGGCGGCGAGGGAACGGTTTTGTTCCATATTTCCGAAAGGCGGGGAAAGGTGCTTTTGGATATTTCCGATACTGGAAAAGGTGTCCCGAAATCACAGTTCAAAACCCTTTTTTATCCCGGATTCACCACCAAGGAGCGTGGTTGGGGACTTGGCCTGTCGCTTGTGAAGCGGATTGTGGAGGAATACCACAAAGGAAAGATTTTTGTGAAGGAATCGGAGCTTGGGAAAGGAACCACGTTCAGGATGGTGCTGAAATGATTATATATCTTGAGTTCAACTTATAAATGCAACTTTTTGGGTGCGGATAATAAGCAATAAAAACATTTATTTTTCAGAGAGGA
>NZ_CAXUGK010000048.1:0-15358 GCF_964250605.1 Bacteroides sp. AR20
TCAAGGGGGTAGGATTATTTTAGCACAAGGGGGCAGAATCGCTTGGTTTTAGGGGGCAGCTTACACTGGATTTTCCATGGGGAATTATTTCAGTTATTTTGGGAATAATAATAGCAATCATTTCTTTTTCCGATTTCTTGGAACTCATTTTTAATACAGTAATAAGCAGTGGTTTAATCTTCATTTTGGGCGGTTTAATAATTTATCTTATTGGAAATAAAAGGGCGAAGAGATGGAAAAAGAAACATCCTAATGACCCTGTTAATCAATATTTATAAAATATCTTATGAAATACTATAGAATTGAGGTTAAATGCAATAGCAAAATTTATAGATTAGGCATTGCACATGAAAATAATATTCCTTCAAAAGAATATCTGAATGACTTGGTTTACGAATTTCTAAAATCTCAAAAAGTACATATAAATGGAAATGAAATTATTAATCTTCAAGAGTCCAATGAAAAAGAATTTAATGAGTTGAAATGCAAAATGGAATTAGAATTGCATTTAAAAGAAACATGCCAAGTAGGATATTAAATTTATATTCAATATATCTATTCAAAAGTTATGTTAAGAATTTATTTTATAGTATTAGTAGCCTTGTTAGTAGCTTGCAGCCCTACCAAACAAAAAGTAGAACAAGTTTCTACCATAGACAGCACTTTGCAGATAAAAGTTGATTCTATCCTGCAAAATAAGCTGTCCGAACTTGATGCTACAGTAGGGCAAGTTATTGTAATGGAAGTACAGACGGGAGAAATTAAGGCTTCTGTTGGTTCTGATTCCATTCTTCAAGAATCGGGATTAGTGCGTACCGCTTCACTTTTGGCAGCATTGGAAACAAAGGCAGTCAAACTATCCGATACAATAGATGTTGATAATGGTATTTTAGCTATTGAAAAAGATACATTGTGCGACCATAATTGGCATAGGGGTGGATATGGGAAAATCACAGTGGAGCAAGGTTTCGGACTTGCATCCAATATTGCCAACTATAAGATAGTAAATAAGGCATTTGAGAACGGACAAGCCTTTGCAGAAGCACTTGCAAAATACGGTTATCAAGTAAAAGACACAAGTCTTGTTTATAATCCTTTGGGATATGGCATACTCACAACTCCATTACAGAACTTGACTTTCTTTAATAGCATAGCTAAAAGTAACACTGCCATTAAACAAGCATTGGAATACTCTGTTACTGATGGATTAGCCAAGCCTGCCCAATCAGATAAAGTAAAAGTAGCCGGAGCAACGGGAACAATTCAACTTTCAAATGGTGAATATGCCGTAGAATTTTGCGGTTACTTCCCTGCCGATAACCCGAAATACAGTATTATCGTTACCATTAATAAGAAAGGATTACCTGCAAGTGGTGGACTGATGGCTGGTGATGTGTTTAGACAAATAGCCAGCATCTTAATGACAGAAAAATCATCCGATGTGGAAGGACTACTTGGATTTTGGGCTACTGACACCATACTAAAGACAAATTATAAACTTGTCATGTTAATGGACACTCTATACAGATATGTGCACACAGCCCAATTCTCATCATCCGCGCTTGAAGATAATACAGAATGGATGAATAAATACCGCAATCAATTATGCAGATATTATAAGGTCAATCAATTAGGGACAGATACAATATCCGATTACGCCAAAGCAGATACAGTAATTGAAGCAAGCCGGAAATTGTGGAAGTTGGATTCAGACGGCTCTACTGCGGGGCTGACTATAAGCAACGGTATAGAACGTACACGACTGATATTCCAACAATATAATGAGTATGTACGATTATTGGAGCTATGTGAAACAGACGGACAAAAAGGATTACTAAAAGATGAATTTAAAGCATGGATTGATTTGAATACTCTGATGTCAGAAATTTATAGTGACTGCGTTTATTTAAGATATTGGGGCGGCTCTATTACCGGACCAGTTCGTTCAGCAGGAATACTTCAGATTTTAGAATCTCACATTTCAATGTACCAAAAGGATAGAAGTCTGTTAAACGATAATTTTTATCTTTATAAAGACAATGGTGTTTTCATGGAATGTGCCAAAAATCTGTTACTGGATTGCTGTCAGTCTACACTAAAAGAATATGTTTATGAAGATGAGAAAAGTGAGAGCTACAAAGAACTAACAACAGTTGCCAAACAAAAGGTTTCTACACTTCCAATAGTAATCGGCAAGTGGATTAAAGCACGTGAATCATGGGCTAATGAAACAAACGAACTTGAAGAGAGACATGAAAAAAATACCAGTGAAGTGCTTGTTAGGCTGTCAATCCTAATTAGTTCTTTACGATAAATGGTGAGTAATGTGTTTAGGCAGAATATTGAAATAGAGATACTACCTTTAGCACATGGCATTGAGAAACGGTTTAGTCCTGCAAAGAAAAGATTACCTGCAAGCGGTAGCATAGCAAGTAAAGTGTTTAAAGAGATTGTAGATAGTATGATGCTGAATGGGGAATAACTCGCATTTTTATTGCAACTAAGAATGATTAGATTGTTTTTAACAAATTTCAAGAATAACCATTATGAATAATTTTATTGGATGTATATTTAGTGTAATGACTTTATTATGTGCTTGTACGCAAAGAACAACAACGTCAAATTTAGATGTTTCAGTTCGTGACTCTGTCTTGATTTATAAAATTCAAGGTCTCAAAGAGTTTATAAAGGAAGCTGATTATTGGGGTGATGATATTGAATCATATTGGGCTTTTAAACAGGCGGATTCTATACTTAATACCATTACAGATTATGGAAAATATGAGGAATCTCTTGCTCGCATTTATGCTGCAACAAGTTATGTGAGTTACGGATTATCCTATGTAGCATCAGTAATGGAGGAATGTCGGCAGATGGCTGAAGGCAATGATGATTCTTTCCCTAAGACAGGAATAGAAGAAGCCCAGAAGAAAATCATCAGAGACTATACAATTCCTAATGATTACATTCTTTTCAATACTACTCGTTTGGAGTTCAGAGCCTTATATAGTTTATTATATTTTTTCAAAGCAAATAGATTTGCAGAATTTGAAAATAGGCTGCTTCCTAATTATGATAGAAGCATGATGTATAAAACGATATACGCTGATATGCCACCCAAGGTAGCTTATAGAATATCCTCTGTATTGAATATGAAATCATGGTTCAACTATTTAATCATTCTTGCTCAACAGGCTTACATGGAAAACCATGGTGGACAACCGGATTTGGATTCAATGCCTTGGAAAGAATTTATAGAACTTGCAATGTGGCATGATTCATTAACCAATGACAATGATGAATCTTATTATGAAAACATGACCGATAACGAATTTCATAAAATAGAATGCAAGGCTGCTTATACACAATACATTATATATAAGTATATTTCCGAAAATCTTAGAGGTCTTAAAGCAAAGGAGAATCATCCTTAATCCATTTTTTTAGACAGATTATTGATTGCATGGTAACAGAATAATATGAAAAAGATATTTTACCTCATCATGGCAATGTTCACAATCTCTTTATGGGGTTGTGTTACTGATAGAAAGTGTTCAATACCGAAAGGCTTTGAATGCTTTAATAGTAAACGAGTATTTATACAGTATAAACAACCCGTAAATGGATATACTGTTAAAGTTATGTGGCTACCTTACCTTAATTCAAAGGATAATACAACAGCAGAAACCGGAGTAACAACCTCTCTATTTTTCGATAGTGCAGACAACCAATTTTACATTAATTTAGAAGCCAAACATATTATTGATACTCTCTGTTATCATTATCCGCATTTAAAAGATGGAGATGTTCTTTATTGGGATTATGTGCCTAAAGACAGCAATGAGGTTTTACCTCATTATTCACCATTTTGCTTTTCTGATGTGGATTTTGACGGAAAAGAAGAATTGGTCATTACACATCAATTGGGCGGTTCACGCTCAAACAATACTTATAAAATATACAAAATACATGGTTATGACAATGTAGAGCTAATGACGGATGAACCATTTAATGATTTAGAAAATACAACAGAATTTGATTCTATTAATAAGACTATTACAACATGTGGTTCGTCCGGTGCATACAACTATGTTATTTACACCTATAAACAAAAAGAATATAGTACTATGGATTGGAACAAGCCCATAACTATCCCCAAATTTGACATGATTAAAGCAGAGGTTATAGATGGGGAAGAATGTAGAATTTACGAAAAGAAAAGAGGCAAATTGGAATTAGTAAAACAAACAAAAATTCATTAATTAAAGAGTCCCTTTTAAAAATACAGAAAAGAATAGTAACAACAAAAGCCAACCTACCCATTATAAACAAATGGATAAGTTGGCTTTTTCAGTTCTGAACAAATTATTAACGCTTTCTCCTTTTGAACTTCATGGATGGGGTAAGTCCATACGCACTTTCCGGGAAATAAGTGCGGAGAAATTTATCACTTGCTAATCTATAAGTGGTAATAGTGTGCGTTTCCATATAATCGGGTATAAGGCATACCCTTGCATCTTTTCTTATCTAATTTTTCATAGCTATAAAATTTTGAGTTTCACATATACAACTGTATTCATGATTGCGGAGAATACCAAGTAATAGGAACAGATTTTCAGCAGGTAGATTTTTAAGAAGATATAGCTTTATATACCCACTACTGATTTCTATACCGATACTCTATTATATAATGGAAATACAGTATATGAATACTTTTTAAGTAAAGAGAAAGCTACACTATACTATTATATACCATATCATTAGATATATAAAAAACTGATAGTCAAAAGCAAAACTATAAGAAAGAATCATTGCATAACAGCGCAATATTGACTAACTTTGTGATGCAGTTTGAAACTGCAAAGAGATTATTAATTTATTGTTGAATCTATCTTGTTTACATGTAAACCAACATGTAAACCGCAACTTGAAAGGACTTCTTCTAAGAAGATATAAGCGGCTGTAGCTCAGTTGGTCACTTTTAATCCGCAGGATTAAAAGGCATCAGCTTCCCAAGCTGAGGGTCACGAGTTCGAGTCTCGCTTGCCGCTCCATCTGAAAAAAGGAGCTACTTTTTATCGTAGCTCCTTTGTCGTTTTTCAAAACAATTCAGAATGACTCCCGATTCTGACAATTTCTATCACATCGTGTTCCGTGTCTATCCATATCAAAAGGAAGTTACTTTTTATATGGCATTCCATGCAATCCTTATACTTCCCTATAAGTACATGCGCTTTGTATTCTTTGGGAAGGATGGTGCCGTTCGCCAACTTTTCCAATACATCATATAAGGCTTTCATTAGCTGAAGGTCGTTGCGGTATTTCTTCAAATCTTTCTTAGCCTTTGTACTGTAACGGATTTTTTTCATTCTATTTCGTTGACGGATTTCATGAATGAATCAAAGTCCGTAGTGTCTATTGTCCCGGCATATTTCCCGGAGCGTGCTTCATTGATGGCTGCGGTCGTTTCTTCATTAGGCTCTGAATACATCGCATTCATCAAAGTGCTCTCTACAAAGTTGTTCAGGCTTCTGTTTGCTTTCTTGGCATGTTCCTGCAAGATCTGCAACAGGTCTTCACGCAGACGGAATGAGGTTTGTTTTCTTACTACTGCTTCCATATCATTATCTGTATTATATTGTATTACAAAGATAGTGCATTATAATGCAAAAAACAAGCTTTTCTATATGGCATAATTCAAAAAAAGACGAATATGCAGGACATTCGGATTTTGGTAGTCATATAAAAGAAATATCCTGCGAGTTTTTCCCTACGGATTTTATCTCTTTTTATAGTGTGTTTTCGGTTCTATTAAAAATACTATTTGTTTTTCAAATAAATTTCCTTTAAAATTTGTACTTTTGCCGACTGTTTAGAGAAATCAACGAAAACTTTAAAAAACGAAATAGAATGGCAGTAGAATTGAAAGACCTTACCAAACGTAGTGAGAACTATTCTCAGTGGTACAACGAGTTGGTGGTAAAAGCCGATTTGGCAGAACAATCGGCTGTACGCGGCTGTATGGTGATCAAGCCCTACGGATACGCTATCTGGGAGAAGATGCAACGTCAGTTGGACGATATGTTCAAGGAAACGGGACACGTCAACGCTTATTTTCCCTTGCTTATTCCGAAATCATTCCTCAGCCGTGAAGCGGAACATGTGGAAGGCTTTGCCAAAGAGTGTGCCGTCGTGACGCACTATCGTTTGAAGAACGATCCGAATGGCGGCGGTGTGGTGGTGGACCCTGCTGCAAAACTGGAAGAAGAGCTGATTATCCGCCCCACTTCCGAAACCATCATCTGGAACACCTACAAGAACTGGATCAATTCATACCGCGACCTGCCTATCTTGTGCAACCAGTGGGCAAACGTGTTCCGTTGGGAAATGCGTACCCGTCTGTTCCTCCGTACCGCCGAATTCCTCTGGCAGGAAGGACACACGGCACATGCCACTCGCGAGGAAGCCGAAGAAGAAGCGGTAAAGATGCTGAATGTATATGCCGAGTTTGCCGAAAAATACATGGCGGTGCCCGTGGTAAAGGGCGTGAAGTCTGCCAACGAGCGTTTTGCAGGTGCCCTCAACACCTACACCATCGAAGCGATGATGCAGGACGGAAAGGCTTTGCAGAGCGGTACTTCCCACTTCTTGGGACAGAACTTCGCCAAGGCGTTCGATGTACAGTTCGTCAATAAGGAGAACAAGCTGGAGTATGTTTGGGCTACCTCCTGGGGTGTTTCCACCCGTCTGATGGGAGCGCTTATCATGACGCATTCCGATGACAACGGTCTGGTACTTCCTCCGCACCTGGCTCCGATACAAGTAGTCATCGTACCTATCTACAAGAATGCAGAGATGCTGGCTAAGATTGACGAGAAAGTGGCAGGCATTGTTGCCAAGCTGAAGTCAATGGGTATTTCCGTGAAGTACGACAATGCCGACAACAAACGTCCGGGCTTCAAGTTTGCCGACTATGAGGTGAAGGGTGTTCCCGTTCGTCTGGTGATGGGTGGCCGCGACCTGGAGAACAATACAATGGAAATCATGCGTCGCGATACACTGGAGAAGGAGACGCGTTCCTGCGAGGGTATCGAAGAGTACGTGAAGGATTTGCTCGAGGACATTCAGGCTAATGTCTACAAGAAAGCGCTCGATTACCGTAACAGCCGCATCACCAGCGTGGACAGCTACGAGGAATTCAAGGAAAAGATTGAAGAAGGCGGCTTCATTCTGGCTCATTGGGACGGGACTACCGAAACCGAAGAGAAAATCAAGGAAGAGACCAAAGCAACCATCCGTTGTATTCCTTTCGATTCATTTGTTCCGGGTGACAAGGAACCGGGCAAGTGTATGGTTACCGGCAAGCCTTCTGCCTGCCGCGTGATTTTCGCACGTTCCTATTAATAATACCCACCCCGGATTACGCGGATTAACACAGATGATTTTAGGAGTTCTGATAATCAGAAACTTTTATCTGCGTTAATCCGCGTAATCCGGGGTGATTGTATATCTTGATACGTCCTCTCGGTTTTAAATTTATAGAGTTATCTCTCATCATGAATTGATGAACAGCTATTTATATTGCTTCAGAAATTCTGAGATTGTTTTACGTACAGTTTCCGGAGATTGTTTTGAATGAAGCATTGCTGCAATGACAATCCTATTCTCATCAATCAAATAATATATCACGTTAGGGGAAAGTTTTAAATGACGGACAGTAATGTTGTTAAATAGAGTAGAAAAATCACTGTCTATAATTCCTATATACGGATGTTTTGCTAAAAGATTTACTTTGTCTTGTATCTTTTGACGTGTTTTCTGTGCCGTCAACATGCCAAAATTATTCTCTACATAAATAAGTATCTCTAAAAAGTGCTCATAAGCCAACTTAGACCAGACTATTTCCATCCCATGCGTTCATTTATCATACTCTCTATTTGGGAGTTTGATATACAGTGTCCTGCTTTATTCTCTTCTAAGGCAAATAGAAGGGCTTCAGCCAAAGCATCTCGGGGAATACTGTTGATAAAGTCGTCCATCGGTATGGCTGATTGATGATAAGTTGCCATCATCGGTTCTTGTGCCGTTTGTTTGGAAGAGTCCTGCTCTTTATATGGTTTAATTTTACCCATTGCTTTTATTTTTAATCAAAGGTAAACTGAATAAATGAAAACTCCTAATATTCAATCCATTTATTTTCCACTGCATCAAAGCCAACCAATCTACATACTATTGTAACCTCCTTCACATCTCCTCGTAACAACTTTCCCTCATTTTTGCAGCGTAAAAAAAGAAAGGAGGCCCGAATATGAAACTGAACAGAAATGACTATACCGTAGAGGCGGCAGCCGGCGGTGGTTTTTACGCTTATTTTATGAATAATGTGTTGTGCAGCGCCTACGGTGAAACGCCTGACGAAGCCTGCGAAAACCTGGAACAGATTGTTGACGATTTTGTCAGTGATATGTATATGGTCGAGGAATTTGTCTGATATTCCGGCATCATATGCCGACCAAATTATCCTTTTTACGTATTTATTCCATAAATTCTCTTGAAGTCATGTCTGCGCGATGCCGGTGTGACTTTTGTCATTTATAACCGAATTGTCACATTCTTCACATTCTGCCGTAACACGGAGGTGCGATATTTGCATCAACTAAATGCAACGTCATGTGCTGCATGTGTTTCAACATTAATTTGTAAATCATCAAGTCGTCCCAATGAAAGTCCTTTTTATCGTTCAAGGAGAAGGCCGCGGGCATCTGACCCAAGCCATAACAATGGAAGAGCTGCTGCGCCGCAACGGTCACGAGGTAGTGGAAGTGTTGGTGGGCAAAAGCAATTCGCGCTGTCTGCCCGGTTTCTTCAACCGCAGCATCCAAGCTCCGGTGAAACGTTTTCTCAGTCCCAATTTCCTGCCTACGCCTGCCAACAAGCGGGCAAGTCTTGCGCGTAGTGTGGCCTATAATCTCACCCGTCTGCCCGTCTATCTGAAAAGCATGCACTATATACACCGCCGCATCGAGGAGAGTGGTGCCGAACTGGTCATCAACTTCTACGAACTGCTCACGGGGATGACCTATCTCTTCTTCCGTCCTTCCGTTCCTCAAATAAGCGTCGGGCACCAGTACCTGTTCCTGCACCGCGATTTCGAGTTTCCCGGTAAGAACGGCTTCCATCTGTGGCTGCTCCGCCTTTTCACCCGCCTCACGTGCATAGGTGCCCGCGAAAAGCTCGCCCTTTCCTTCCGCGAGATGGAGGATGACGAAGAAGCGTATGTCCGCGTGGTTCCGCCATTGCTGCGGAGGGAGGTGCTGTCGTGCGAAGGTACGGAAGGGGATTATCTCCACGGATACATGGTAAACTCCGGTTTTGGCGAGAATATCCTCCACTGGCACAGTGCCCATCCGGAAATACCCCTCCACTTCTTCTGGGACAAGCAGGACGAAGCCGAGGTGTGCCGTGTGGACGACACCTTGAGTTTCCATCAGCTCGATGACGTCAAGTTCCTGCGCTACATGGCAGGCTGCAAGGCCTATGCCACCACTGCCGGCTTCGAGTCGGTCTGCGAGGCGATGTATCTGGGCAAGCCTTTGCTGATGGTTCCGGCGCATATCGAGCAGGACTGTAACGCCTACGATGCATTCCGTAGCGGTGCCGGTGTCATCTCCGAGGAGTTTGATTTGGAACGTCTGCTGGACTTCTCGGAGCATTTCCACCCGAACATGGCTTTCCGCTATTGGGTGCGTAGCTGCGACTGGCGTATCCTGCGCTGTATAGAGAGGGAAGAGAAAGAGGAAACCTTTTTCGGGGTTTCCTCTTCCTGCCGTCCTTTCTTTCCGGCGACTTAAATGCTCACGTTCATCGCATTGGCTCCCAATGCCCCTAAGATGGCGGAGGCTACTGCAATTACGACTTTCAGAATTTTATCCCAGATACTTTTTTTCATGCTATATACGTTTTAAAAGTTGAACATACGAATCGGTAGTAAAATCAGTCATACTTATCCCAACGGATTTTCGCCCTGGTCTCCGTCCGAACCGCCTCCGTCTTCCGAGCCGGAACCGCTGCCGGAGCTTCCTCCTTCACCGTCTCCCTTGTTCAGCAAAGCTTCCAGGTCGTAGAAGTCAATCTTCTGCCCGGCACGCGTGGCGGCGATGTCCGGTCTTACGGTGCTGGAAGGCCGGAAATTGATTTTCACCGCCTTGATGTTCTTGGCGGTACACTCCTTTACATCCAGTACGCCTGCCGTACGCGCCGACAGGCTGAATACGCCGAAGTTCTTGATATTCACCGACTGGCCGCTGTAGAGGGTCGTAATCATGGCTTCCACAAAATTGGTCAATACACTCTGGATGTCTCCCAGCGTCAGCGAACTCTTCTCTTTCATCACATACGCAATGTCGTCCAGCGTTGCATTGTCGCCCAGTGTCACCAGCTGCGGGTAGAACTTTGCCACCGCATCTGCCTTTCGAGGATCTTTCCTCGCAATTTTCTTGAATGGTACTCCCATAAACAATTAAATAATTAAAAATTAACAATTAGAAATTAAAGTCTCGTATTGCAATACTCTTCTCTTTCTCCTTTAGGGGGAAGAGGGGTGCTGCAAAAGTACTCCTCCGGCTTTTTCTGCTCATGGCTTTCTTCGGGTTACGCTGTCTCTTTCCCGTTTCCTTTCTGTTCAAAAAAAATTCTTCGTCCGATGCCCGTTTATGTCTGTATATGCTTGGTCATACCGCTGATATTCAGTATCTTTATGGTGTAATAATCAACCAATAACATAAAGAATGAAAACAGAAAAAGAAAAGAGGGAAGAGGAGGAGGAAGACCTTCGTCCGTTCCGCATCCACGCCTATTCGAAGGAGGAGCTTGCCATGCTCTACAACCCGACTTACTGCATCAGCAATGCCATCTATACCCTGGCGGCATGGATACGCCACAACAAGGCGCTGAAGGGTGAGCTGGAGAAGGTGGGCTACAACAAATACCGGCGCACCTTCACTCCGCTGGAAGTGAAAGTGCTGGTGAAGTATCTGGGAGAACCCTGACAGGATGCCGGCCGGAAATAGGGAAGCAGAGTAAAGAAAACGCCAATATATGTAAAGCCCCGTAACAATATATGTTGTCATGCACAACAATATATGTTACGGGGCTTCTCTCTTCTCCTCGAATGCCGGTTACTGATATGTCTGGATGTCCACTACCTCATATTCGGTCGTCTCCTGCTCGTTGGTCCGTGTGCCGAATCCGTACTTTTCCAGTGCCTGCACCAGTACCAGCTGGGTGTGCGGGTTCACCTGCACCTTCCCGAATATGCTGAGCTTGGTCAGTATGACGCTGGCAGGGAGCCATTTTACCTGCAGGTCCTCGGGCAGCGGTTTGCGGAAGAAGACGAAGAGGTTCTCCTCCACGGGGTCTTTCATGCGGTGCCGTTCGTTGTGCTTGTTCAACTGTTCTATCTCCTCGCCCTCGTACCAGTATCTGAAACCGCCTTTCAGCAAGGCGAGGGCCTGGGCGTAGATGCCGGGATGGTTCACCGGGGTGTGGTAGTCTATACCGGTGATGGTGATGGGGAGGAAACGCCGGTTTCCGCCGATGTCCTGCAGGCACTGCCGGTTGTTGGTGCTCGCGATGAAGGAGCAGTGGCGGGGCAGGGTGAAGGCTTCGATGTCGTAGGCCTTGCGCTGTGTCACGTTGTCCTGCGCGATGATTCGCTTCAATGCTGCCAGCTCGCCGGGCTTCACGCCTTCGAACTCCTCCATGTTGATGATGATTCGCGTGGCGAGCAGGCGGGCATCGTCCTTGTTGCTCGGGTCTATTATGCCGTTGTAGAAGTACTCTTTCCACTCGGGCGGCAGCAGGCGCCGAATCCAGCTGCTCTTTCCCTTTCCCTGCTCGCTGTAGAGGATGATGACGAGCTGGTTCATGTCCTCGTCGCTCAGTGCGCAGGCCACCAGGCCCACTATCCACCGTTTGAAGCCCTTCTGCCATAGCTCCCGGTTCTCGGTCGTCAGGGTGTCGGCCAGCCGGGCGATGTAGTCCGTCCCGTCCCAGGGGGGAAGCGCGTACAGATAGTCGGTGTAGGGGTTGAACTCCTTGGCGTAGTTGGAGTCTATCACGGCTCTGAGGAAATTCTGGTAGCAGGAGATGCCGGCCATCTGCAGGTCTACGAATATGGTGTTGTAGTCCTTTCCGCGCATGGGACGGTAACCTTTTCCGGCATCTGCCGACAGGGCATAGGGCATGAATTCGAGGCGGTCCAGGATGAGGTTCCTGCGGATGCCGTAGTGCTCTTCCAGAAAGCTCATCACTTGGTTGATGACGGGCTTTTTCTCTTCCTTCTTTGTGGCGGCTTCGCTGGTCTTGTCGGTATAGATGTAGGCATTGTGCAGGGGAGATTCCACGTCGGGATACTCTTGTCCGAACTCGTTTTTCGCCAGTCTGATGGCTGTCTGCTCGTCCAGGCCCTTGCTGTAGCATTTGTTGCCCAGGGCGAAGAGGAAGTTGTCGCGGTTGCCTGCCCGGAACCTGGTGGTGCGCTTCACGGCAGTCACGGCTTGGGAGAATATCAGCTTCTCCCAAGGCTTTGCGTCCTGCGGTGTGGCGGCAGAGGAGGCGGGGAGGGGGTGTACCGTTTCGACGGGCGTCTTCTTTGGGCTGTTCTCCTTCTTCGCAGGCGGGATGATGCGTGCCGGCAACGGGGAAATCTGTTCCAGCAGTGCGGCATTGATATAGGCATGCGGGTCGAAGGACATGAAGTATCCTCGCGAGATGTCCTTTCCGCTTCCGTCCACCTCTACTCCGAGAAGGGCCTCGTAGTGCTCTTTGGCGGCGCTGTACAGCTTCAGGTGTATCTCCTCGAGCGTGGCGTAGGTCACCTCGCCCTGTCGGAGACGGTCATACAGACGCCGGGTGTATTCCGTCTGCATGAAGACGAACAGCTTGTAGCCGTGCCTTTTGGGGGAGAGGAAACTGCCCAGGGTGTGCGGGTCTTCGTTGATGAGGGTCCGGGTCTGCTCCAACTGTCTCTCTTCCAGGTCGTCGATGTCGAGCGTGATGACGGGGTTGTAGCGGGTGATGCTCGGTGCGAGCCTTCTTTCCCGGTAGTTGGCCGTGAGGGTCCTGAAGGGAAGCTGCTTCTTGACGTGGTTGGCTTCCTCCACCTTTCCCTGCGCCACGAGGCTGGCGATTTTGATGATTAACTTGGCATGCTTGCCGTTTTTTATGTCAGCCATGTCCTGCGTGAAGGTTGTCTCCCCGCTGACGGCGCTGAAACCACGGTAGGTGGTCACTGGAATGTTTTCCATTCTACTTGTATTAAGTTTGCCTTATTGGCGGCGCAAAGATGCCGTTTATTTCCTTAGGAAGCAAAAACGGCCATCCGCAGTGGGACAGCCGTTTTTTTACAATTTGAATTCCTTGGTCCGTTTTACTCCTTGGGATATAGCTCATTGAAGAGCTTATATATCTCATCCTCAATGCAATCGGGGTTCAGCGTATTGCCGCTTCCGTCCGCGTCCATAAAGTTTACAAGTAGATGCAGCAGCTTGGCGAAGGGGCTTACACCCTTCAGTCCGTGTTCCTTTTGGGGATTTATCAGCAGTGGGATGAAGGGTGTCAGGAAAGCCTTCCGCTCCTTGTATTCCACGGTTAACGACTTGTGTTCTACCATAGAAAGCAGGTCGATGGCCACTTGCACCTCTTTGCTCTCTTTGGTGTACAGCACTTGGTAATCTCTCCCTTTGATTTGCATCACGCTAATTGGCGTTTTTTTGTTCTCATAATTACAATTTGAAAATCTAATTTTATATTAAGTTAACGAATCGGGTGCAAAATTAATAAAAAAGAGAAGTCTGTGCACTATGTATTACACGGATTGGCACGGATTTTTGTAGTTTCTGTGCGTATCACTTTTGTGTATGTCCGTGCGTATCATCCTTTTGTTTCCGTGAGTATCCGTCACTCAGAACGTAGCGAAGAATTCTTCTCTGTGCTCCTCTGTGCCAATCTGTGTAATCTGTGGTGCCCCTCTCCGTGAACAAGTGAAGCGTGTGTGTAGTCTGTATGTATAGGGTGAGGTACCGGAACCTATGGTTATATATGTAACACACCCTTTCTTTAAAAAGATAAGAAATGACGCGCGTGCGCGTGTATCTTACCTAATAGGCGTAATTCTTTGATATATAGTGTGATGATGTCTGCATTAAAAAAGATTATCATTTTATCAATCAGAATATTTTGTACTTTCATTTCTTGACGTTACCTTTGCGTTCATTAAACGGAACGTGTTATAAAACATTTCTTTCATCATAAACGTTTCGTTGATAACGGCTTATCGCAAGATAGCTTGAATATAACTATTTCGTCGCCTTCCTTCCGAGATGGTGGAGGGTTTTGAAATAAAATGAATGCATATAGCCTATTTAAAGTAACCGCATTACATTACTTGACCGGGAGGTACTTCGCTACTCCGGTGTCCCCCAATCATATTTTTTCGTGAACGAGAATGCAGAAATGCACTGGTATGCAGTGCGTGTCACCTATAGCCGAGAGCTTTTTTTCAAGGAATACCTGGATGCAGCGGGCATTGAAAACTATATACCCATGCGCTATGAGTATGTCGTGAGGAAAGAGCGCCGCCTGCGCAAGCTTGTTCCTGCGGTCCATAACCTGGTCTTCGTCCGCTCCACCCGCGAGCGTATGGATGAAATAAAGAACGAACCGGGCATGAACATCCCCATCCGCTATATCATGGACCGCGAAACCCGCCAGCCCATTGTCATCCCGGACTCGCAGATGCGCAGCTTCATCGCCGTGTCTGGCACCTACGACCAGGCTGTGCTCTATCTTGAACCCACCGAACTGAACCTCTCCCAAGGAACCCGGGTACGTATCACCGGCGGCATCTTCGAAGGAGTGGAAGGGGTGTTTGTGCGTGTGCGCCATGACAGGAGGGTGGTGGTGAACATCGAGGGGGTGATGGCGGTGGCGACGACGTTTGTGCATGCGTCGCTGGTGGAGGAGATAGGAGAAGGGTAGAAGGGAAAACAGATTGTGTTTTTGAGTTTTTTCTTTTTTTGTTGAAGAATAATATCCATTGGAGAAATGATTTTTTGTTAAGAATAAAGATAATACTTGTTATAGCTCGTATTGGGTTCCTTATTTTTGTTTTTTAGATAGAAATTTCGATAATATGTAAAGGAAAGCGAAGCTCTACTTAAAATAAATAGATGTAATTCGTTTGCGTAAACTGTTTTCTAGCATCATGTTTTGCAATAGTGTAGTAAGCAGTCAAAAAATGGCTATTGATTGCAACCTCTATCTTCGCTGCGAACAAAAATTTTAGAATTTATGTATA
>NZ_CAXUGK010000049.1:0-15266 GCF_964250605.1 Bacteroides sp. AR20
TCTTCTTTCATAAAAAAAACTGTGTTAGCAAAGTTAATACTTTATTCCTTGCTGACACAGTTTAATTTACATCCTCCTTTCTTTTAGTGCTTTCTTTCTGGCTCTGTATTCCCTTTGTCTTCTGGCATTTTCTGCCTTATGTTCTCGACAATATTTTTTATTATACTCTGAACTTTTCTCCACGTTTCTAGGAGTTATAAACCGCCTTTCATAGCACTTTATTTCTTCCCCTTTGGAATATCCGTCTATCAGTGAAAACACTTTGTTGGCTTTGGTATGCAGTTCAAATCTAAGCGGTTCGTTATTATATGGTATATAGATAGAAATATTACACTTGATAGTATTAATTCTGTCAATAAATGCGTATTCTATAGTTTCGTGTATAATCTCAAATCTCAATTTATCATCCGTAATATTAGAAACGTCCAGTTCTTTAGGCTCGTCCACTTTAATCAGCAGACCTTGAATCTGTTCCCTTTCCATATAATACTGTGACAGCATTTTTCTTTCATCAGCCAATTTGCCACCTAGTTGCTTGATAATCCCTTTGGCTCTGTCAATGCTCATAGTTCCGTCCAGATAAGCACTGTCTTCCACCTTGGTTATTCTGTTCTCAATATCTTTCAAGTTTTTTTCGGAAGTGGCAATCTTATTATCGTATTCTTTCAGTTTCTTCTGGTAGGCAATTCTATCTTTAGTATTACCAGTGATTAGCTTACTAAGGTAAAGTCCCGAAGCGACACGCCACAATATACTATCCACAATATTTATTTGCACCCATATCCCTTTATCGCAATTCTGGCAGTGATAGGTGTTGTTATTTTTCTTGGCTACCATAATACTGCCACAATAAGGACATCTAAGCAAACCTTTACCAAAGTAATAATTATCATATTTCTTTTTGGGAAGCAATATATTGCCCTTGGCAATCTCCTTACACTTGTTTATCATTTCTATGGTAACTATCGGAGGATAAACATTACCTTCTGTTTTTAATTTGTTCAAACCACTAGAACTGGACGGTTCACCCGCATAGGCTATATTTCTAAGCGTCAAACTAACAAACTTACAAGCATAGGTTCTACTACCTTTTCTAATGATACCTTGTTCTGTCAGTTCTTTAGCCAATGAATTATAGCTGTAATTACCAGTAAGATACATATTAAATATTTTTCGTACTACACTGGCTTCTTTTTCGTCTTCCACTATCCTACCATTATCCACCTTATAGCCATATAGCAACCATCCACCAGTATAGATAGACTGTTTACGGTTAGCATCCTTGGTACGTTTCCATCTGGCTAGCTTGGTTCTCATTTCACTTTCTGCCATCTGGCTGAACAAAGTAAATACCATATCTGCCGCCTCATCTACAGTTCCATCATCTTTTAACAGTCTGATAGAGGGGTTCTTTACTATAAGCTGTACCTTTCTTTCAACCAGATAATCCAAGACACTAAAGTTTATCTTCTTCTTTCTGGCGATACGTGATACTTCCCAACAATAGACACAATTTATTGTATTGTCCGATTCTATCAGTTCTTTCATTCTGTTAAGTCCGGCACGCTCTTCTTCTGGCAGTTTAATACCAGATTCTTTCTCGCAAATAGAAATAATATCTTCTGGCTTGTAACCGTCCTTGACAGCCATCCGATAAATCTCCTTTTCTTGTTCGTCAAAGTCCTGCACCTTGGTAGATACTCTTACTAATAATATTGCTTTCATACTATCATTTACTAATCAGATGCAAATATACTAATATAAGTAACAAGATATTCAAATATAGGTAAAGAATATCCAGCCGGTGGCATGGGCTCCAATCTGATGAACCGGACGACAAATATGCACCTCGCCGTCACGGGTGATGTAGAAATGATAACCGATATCGGCAAAGCCCCGTGCCAGATGACTGCGGCGAAGCGCCTCCACCGAGAAGTGACGGTCACAGCGCGTAGCGCTGCAATGAACTACCAGGAGGGTTACCTCCCGATAGTTCTGATAGAAACTGCCTGCTTTCATCCGGCTAACGGTTGATGCAGGAAGTCAAGCCAAACACTCCGGCCAATGTAGTGGCCACGGTAATAATCACTTTAAGGACAATGCCCCATACAGATTTTGATTTTGTTTTCTCACTCATAACAATTTGCAATTAAGGAATTAAATACTATGGTTAGCTGCATTTTTTAGACAGAAGAACATATTTATTTTCTCTCTTTTGTCTTTTCGTTTCATCCTAACGGATTTTCCCCCTGGTCTCCGTCCGAACCGCCTCCCGGGTTGCTGCCTCCACCGGCATCTTCACCCCCGCCAGTGGCTCCGGTCAGGTCCACGGTAGTCTTTCCGGCCTTCAGGGCTTTCACCACGGCACGGGCTGCACTTCGGGTTGCCACCAGATTGAATTCCGCCTCCTCCAGCAGCTCTCCAAAACGCTGGCCGCAGGTCCAGTTCACATTCAGCCTACGGATATGGATGGCAGGATTGAACTCCTTGGCAGAAGCCGCGCCGATACTGTTGATGCTGATGTAGAAACTCCCCAGGTCGCCCAACTGGATTTTTTGTCCGGCCAGCAACTGCTCCCGCATGCAATCCACGGACATGGTGAGGATGGCAACGATATCCGAACGCTTGTACACGCAGCCATGACTGGCTATATGCTCGGCAAAGCGGTTGATGTCCATCACTTCCGAATACTGCGCACTTGCGTACGCTTTTTTGGCAACCGTCTTATCGGTAGGATTGCCACGCATCACGATACTGTAGTTAATCATAAATTAAAAATTATAAGTTAAAAATTAAAAGATAGGGAGACGATACTAATCCCAGGGGCTTACGATTACTAATCTTCGCGCGTCACGATTACTAATCTTCACCCTTCATCGTCTGACAGAACAAAGATACGACGTACCTCCGGGCAGAATAAGAGATGCGGTGAAGTGATATGAAGGGATGTGGGAAAATGTGAGATTAGGTAAGATTATACCGGGTTCCGGCAATGGGTATACAGAAAAAATTCCGTACATTTACAGTGTATTAACCTGTTAAAGTATTGTTTATGAAGTACGTTGAAGACTACGAAAATATCCCCGGCAAAGAGTGGCCCGTCCGTCCCTATTACAAACGTGAACTGGCAGAGGCATACGCCCCCACCATTTCACCGGCATCCGCACTCAACCGCTTGTCCAAATGGATGAAGCTGAATTTGGAACTGGACGAAGCCCTGCGGCATACCGGCTACAAAGGCTCCCAGAAAATATTCACCTCCCTGCAGGTGGAACTTATATTCAGGTATTTAGGAAAACCATGAAAGAATCAATCCCCCACATAGCGCGCCATGGCGCATTGGTTGCGGTAGATTTCATCCCCTTTCAGCTCGACCACCCGATAACCACGGCGGCCACCGGAACGGACAGCCTCATAGCCCTCCTGCTTCATCACCAGACCGAGGCGCGTGGGACTCAAGGGTTGCCGGATACCTATGTTGATATGTCCCAGTATCTGGGCATTGGTCAAGAACATGCACTCCTCGCCCGGCATGGGGCGGCGATAGTACACCTGAACGAGCTCACGCTCCAGGCAGGGCACCTCAAAATAACGGTTATGAAGATTCACGGCATCAATCTCCTCCTGCTCAAACCAGTAGTGGAAGCCGCTCTTCCAGAGGGCATAGCCTTGCGCATACACTCCGGCATAGTCTATGGGATAATCGAAAGGACTGTCTATGGAATCCACCTCGAAGGGAAGCCAACGGCGGTTGCCACTGAGGTCGTTGAGGAAGGTGACGTTGTTGCTCGTGCCGCAGAAGCTGGCTATATGCGGACGGCTCTCCTTGAAGTGCCCGTAGGCGGCACGCTCGTTCACGTCTGTCATGCCGGTGATGGCCTTCAACTGGCTGACCTGGGCAGAGGTCATCTCCTCCAGCTCTTCAAGGCATACCAGTGCAAACTCGGTCAGCGTAAAAAGGTCGTCCTTGCTGACGCGCCGGCTGTTGCTTTTCACATAAAAATAACGCTGAAGTTCGACAGGAAGCAGACGCTGCATCCAGGTAGTCTTGTAGATGCCCTGCTTACCGATGAAGACCAGAATCTCATGATTCACCACCTTGGTATCGAGCAGCGAAGCAATGGTGGCCACCAGCCACTTCTTGAAATAGATGCCGAAAAGCTTCTGGTCGTCCTTCACATGTACGCCGGCAGCCAGACGGGCAATAGGGTCAGTAGTACCGTCCCAAGCAGGCAGCCCCTCCAGATAGGCTACAAAGGGATTGAAAAGCGGCGTGTACTCCGAATCGAGCACGGAACGTATGTCCGCAATGCGGGCAAGCATCCCTGCCTTGTTCATGCGGCTCCACAACGTGTTGACGTAGCGGTCGGTCAGCTCCGCATACTCCTCTCCGCAGTCGGCCATCAGGACTTCGAACTTGCCGCTCACCGTATTTTTGCGGAACTTCGCCTGTTCGGAAAGGAACTGCTCGATATCTGCCACCGTGGCAAACTTTTCATCGTCCTCTCCCCTGCGGACAAGGGAGCGGATACCATGCTCCCCGGTATTCGCGTAGCAGGAGCCGATGACAGCTGCCACATCCCCGTCATAGTCGGGAAAGTGCTCCGCTGCCCAAGCGGCGGCTGTCTTCCGGGCCACTCCGTACTGGTTGAGCAGATAACCCATGCGCATCACATATTCGTTATGATGATGTTCACAATAACTCACTCCCTCCTCTTCCAGCAGGCGTTCGGCAGCTTTCACCACCTTCTCCAAACGTTTGTTGCGCTTTGTCGGCACAGCTTCGGAAGCGCCATCCTGCGGTTGGGGAGCAATCGGACTATCTTGCAAAACAAAAGAAGCGGCACTGGGATTGTAATATACATGAGGGTCGGAAGCCAGTCCACTGATACGGGTAGCATTCTTGCACTGCCCGTCGCTTTCGAAGCCCACCAGGCAGGAATAGTAGTCGTTGACTTGATTGAAATACTTGGCGTATTGCCGGAAGGCTTTTCCCTTTTCCGCTCCGTTCAGGTCATCGATGCGGCAGATGATACGGATGCCATGACCGCTGATGGTGGTGTAGGCCATCAATGTATACTTGTCGGCACAAATCAATGTCAGTGTGGCAGCCATCCGCTCGGGAGCGATATGGTCCAGGTCGACCAAGGTATAGCCGGTCCAGGCACAGATATGTTCGCGGGTCTTCCCACCTTCAAAGCAGACGGCAACAGCGAAGCAGGGACAGCCGGACTTCTCGCGGTCGGCATCCTTACGCAGGTCTTGCTGCAAGTAGTAGCGATGTTTCTCGGTGCGGTCTCGCAGGGCAGCGTCGCATTTAATGATGTTGACTATTTCTTCAAGAGAAGTTTCTACTGATTCTGTATCCGAATAGCCTCTGAAAAGGCTGATATTGCGGTGTTCCATAATTTACTGATTTTTGTTTATGTTTAAAATTACGACGCGAAGGAACGCATAAGTGCCCAGATACACAAGTCCGGTCGTTTCCACTACATGGAAATGATTTCGCTTGTTTTTATTATTGTTTAACAATTAAAAGAGTCAACATGACAAAGAAAGAGCCGGTGACACCGGCATTCGGAGCTTTTCTGAGCAAATGCCAGAAAGAACAGCTCGTTAACGGCAGACATCTGACCAACGAGACCATCGCCCAAGCAACGATGATGAGTACCAGAACCTACAACCTTTTAAAAAAGGGCTGAGCAACAACATCAACCAGATACATGCCATAACGCATTTCTGGAGGTCGTTCCCGAAAACAGACCAAGAAAGGGAGAGTTTTGAGAAAGAGGTAGCAGATTGCCTGGAGAAGGATTTGAGGAATTATAGAATCCACACGGGAGTCTTGAAACCTTAACCTCACTCGAGGCCTTGACACTTGTGGCACCCTTTTTCCAATACTCCCTATTAGGCTAATATTTATCACACACAAACGATACAGGTCTGTGCATATTGATAATTTGTCTCGCGCGCGTAACGGATATTTATGTTTAAGGGGTGACACAGGTGTCAACTCGGGAAAAAACAAGAAAAAGAATTAGGAAAAGAATAAAAAAAGAATCTAATACAAGATAAATAAAAAACTTTATCTACCTTTGGACGTTGAATATAGAAAAAACTACAATGGCAAATAATTATATATCTGATTTAACAACTCCTGAAGCGATTCAAAGGATTTGGGAAAAAGGTATTATCGTAGACGGATATAATGCGAGTTTATATCGTCAGGATTTTGCCGGAGCATGGATTTCCCGTGAAGCTTATGGAGATACCGACAATATTTTGGGATGGGAAATAGACCATGTATATCCTGAAGAACTGGGAGGTGGAAACCACATAGAGAATCTACGTCCCATGAATTGGAGAAACAACCGCAGCAAAGGAACAGACTATCCACATTACACCGCAGTTGTTACTTCCGAAGAGAACAAGAACATATACAGAGATACAGCTTGTACGGTAAGCGACGCTTTACAAACTACTTTACAAAAACTATATAATATATGATAGCACGCATTCTAATCCGGCAATTGTATGACACTTACAACTATGATATTCAATTTCCGGAAAATCAGCGCGTAACAATTATTACCGGTCCTAACGGATATGGAAAAACTACATTCTTAAAAATAATCAATAATCTACTAACCTGTAATTTTTGGTTTTTCTATCTTCTGAAATTCAAGGAAATTCAAATATTCTTCCGAAATGGAATGAATATATCCATACAAAAAAAGAGAATCGAGGCAGAAGACAACAATCGTGAAGACAGAACGCCCGCTTCACTAAAAGAAAAAGTTTTTTTCCGTTTAAACGCCAATGAAAGTGATGAAGCTTATATAGAAGAATTTTCTCTTTCTTATTCAGACATACTCCGTTTAAGGCGACAGCTCCTCCCTACCCTGTCATACAGACAGACTGAAGAATATGATATAGAAGAACTGTTAAACAAAGAATACAATATAGATTCAGATATTTCTATCTTGGAAAAAAGTAAAAATATCCGGATGTTTTTGCAAGAGCGGAAATGCTCTTTTATAAAAGAGCAACGGATTATCGCTTCTACACAACATTCCGGTTATGATGGACGAAGAAGATTATTAAATCAATTTGAAATCGACGATATTGCCGCACAACTGATAAAAGAGTTCGCAAAGCAACAAATGGAGTTCGCATCAGAAAGCCAAAAAATAGACAGCACATTCATCAAACGCTTAGTAGAAGGAACATATAATAAATACAAAGAGGCAGAATTTCAAGAAAAGCTATCAAAATTAAAAGCAAAAATCAACAATTACAAAGAATACGGATTGATGCCCCAAATTGATATTCTGGAAGAATATCCCGAACATTTACAAAATGTGCTCTCACTCTACATTGATGATATGGAGCAAAAAATGTCTTCATTTGATAAATTCTATAAGCAACTTTCCCTTTTTGACCGTTTTGTCTCAGGCAAAGTCCTTTCAAATAAGAAAATCAAATTAAATGAAGTCAAAGGGGTCAGCGTAATAAACGATAAAGGGGAAGAAGTTCCACTCCGCAAATTATCCAGCGGAGAGCAAAATTTGATTATCTTGTACTACAAATTGGCTTTTTCGACTGATATGCGTACCGTATTGCTAATTGATGAACCCGAAAACTCATTACACATGGCATGGGTCAGCCAAATGCTTGAAGACTATCAGAAAATGGCAGAAGAATTAAAATGCCAAATTATTATAGCCACCCACTCCCCTGCTTTCATCAACGAACATTGGGATATATCCTGTGACCTATACACAAACAACGAAGAGAACAACCATGCAGAATTTGCAGAGTGTAAATAATCCTATAATAACAGCCAACCAGTATCTGCTGGAATGGAAGACGCCTTCAAAAGCTCACAAGACATTAATCTTGGTGGAAGGAAAAGACGACCGAGAGTTCTACTATAAATTCTTTCAAGATTCGAATAGCGAAATTAAAACAAGTGGCGGTTGCGGAGCTTTTAGAAAAGTCTATAATTGCCTGCAAGGAAAGATAAAGAATATTGCCATCAAAGACAGTGATTTTGCCCGTTTATGCCACATTTTTCCCACAGAGGATAATATCTTTTACGCTGATGCACACGATTATGAAATGATGTGCCTGAAAAACGAAAGCACCCGTCAGGAGATATTTGAAAATCTGGCTATAACATACAATGAAGATTTATGGAAACAAATCTTTCAAGAACTAAATATTCTTTCCTATTTTAAATGGTACAACTACTGTGAGCATTTAAAATATAATTTCAAGACATTTAGCGTTGAAGGGCTTTCTTCCGAGCAATTAAAAGATTTCGAATATATACATACACAAATTCTTCCGAAATCCAATCCAAACAGAATTATTACAGCTAATGACATTGAATCATTTCAAAGAGACCACTCCCCTTGTTGTGAATATGAACTGACTAATGGACATGATTTCATAAAACGTTTCTGCCATCATCTCAAAGCCGGCAACTTAACCCATAGGCAAGAAAACGAAAACAGCATTCGAAACAGATTGCACCCATGTTTCCGTTTAGAAGCATTCGTTCAAACGCAATTATATCAAGATATATCGGATTGGGAGAATGCCAATGGAAGCAATATATTGAAAAGGCCCAATTAGTATAATAAATGGATACCCTTTCTATTTTCTAACTTGACGCACTTTGCTAACTGACGTACTTTTGTGCATATTGATAATTTGTCTCGCTCGCGTAACATGTATTTGTGTTTAAGGGGTGACACAGGTGTCAACTCGGAGAAAAAAACGGAAACAATTAGGAAAAGCGGAAGGAAATTTGTTTCTTTGCAAGAAAGAAAAACAGAATGACTGGCAACATAGAAATCCATATAGAAAATATTGGTCCTATACGCGACTCTCGAATAGAACTGAAGCCATTTATGGTATTCTCCGGTGAATCGGGAACGGGAAAGAGCTACACCGCATTGCTTGTGCACTACATATACAGAGTGTTGTGCAACAATGACATGTCTGGCTTTTTTGCAGAGAACAATGCCTCGTACGACAAGCATAAAGAGCAATTGCCCGATGCAAACCAAGGCGTACTCTATGAATTCACGTTGCAAGAATTTGAAACATGGTGTAACCGGTCTGCCATCAAATACGTGGGAAAGATGCTTGGATATTATGCTTTAGAAGGAAAAGTTTCCATCAAATTCAACGGATTATCAACAGACCGATACAAATTCACCTATGCCAAAGAAGTGCTGGAAATGGATGGAGAGATGAAGTATTACGATACTGTATCAATAAATAATGACTTACCCCTCCGCCTTCCTTATAATTCTACGGAATGGGATGGAATTCCTTATATGTTTCTTTTCACCGAATATATAAAATCAATATTCGGAATCAACCAAAGAAGCACCTTCTTGTTGCCGCCCTCACGCGGGGGAATCGTCTGTCTGAACGACATCGGCAGAAGCGCCCTGACCGGAATGTACAAAGAATTCATGTGGGACTTATCCAGCCTTAAGACAGCATCTCCGGGAAATGAGGCAACGAATGATTACGGTTCTGTTTTGAGTCGGACACTGATAGACGGAACAATCAACCTCCATAACAATGACTTGTACTACGAACAGCAACCTTACGGAGAAATCCCCATCATGGCCGGTGCAGCTTCCATCAAGGAACTCGCTCCTTTTGCCATCATGCTCCAAAAAGGATTAGTAGGCGACTACTCCATTATGTTTGAGGAACCGGAAACCAACCTCCATCCGGAACTCCAGATAAAAGTAGCAGACATATTGGCCCAACTTTTGCATAAGGGATGCCGTTTTCAAGTGACCACTCACAGTGATTACTTTCTCCGCCGGATAAATGACCTTCTCCGCTTGGATTTGTTGAAGGACAGGCTCGACAAGGATGAATACGAAACCTTCTGCCATGAACATCACTATAATCCGGAAGTAACTATTTCATCGGAACTTGTAAAAGCATACTATTTCAAACGCAACCCGGACAAGACGGTAAGTATAATAGAGCAGGACACCCAAAGTGGAATACCTTTTGACACGTTCCGTTCAGTATTGGAAAACCAACTGACAGACAGTTCATACGTTTACGACAAAATATGCGAACTGAATGGAGCAGCTGATTAAGGAATATAATGAAATATACCCCACCTATGCTTCAAATGGGGTTGTAGAGCTAAATCATACTTTTGACGAAGCAAGCAATAGCGGCAAGCCCAACACATTCCAACGTCTGACCGTGAACGGAATGAACGGCATTGTCATCCCAAACGTAATCGTGAAAGACAACACCTCCATTTTTAAAAAAGCAGGTTCAAAAGCCATTTTGAAAGATGACTGCGATGGAATATTCTTCACAGAACACGGTGGACAGAAATATATTTATCTATGCGAGTTGAAGAGTTCTTTTTCCACTCAACAGATAGCCAAAGCCAAAGACCAAATTATCGGTTCATACCTCAAGCTCCATTCTTTATTGAGTTTGTTGCAGTCGTACAACCCTGAAGAATGGATTATAAAAGGAATAATCGCCTCTTTTGCACCGGACACAGAACAACAAGCTCTCCTCTCAAGGCAAAAAGAGGCAGGGAATAAAATTTGTAATTTATGCTACAACCTCCATAGAGACAAAAAATATTGCATGCCGGAAAGCAATTGCAAGAAATTCTATTCCCCGATGAATGTACCGGAACTGACATTGCATTACGTTCCCGTACCAGACAAAAAAGCAAACTTTACAGTTGACTTCAAAGAGCTGGTGTAAGCCCCGACAACACCATGCCTTAATATTTCACGGAAGAAAAATTTAATCTCAATAATTATCTCATGATTAGTAACACCTGTATTCACAGGCGGTTAACTGTCATGAGGCGTTATGAGAGACTTACGGTCGAAACATACTAAAAAAGATATTTTTAGTATTCAAATACACGAATTCACCACTGATGACAAGCAGCGATTTTTTAGTACTTATATCACTATCCTATTAGCCATTGTTTCTACGGCAATAGCTGATAATAGCAAGCATACAAGCGCTTGTTTTTGATTCATTTATTTACAACGACAAAAAAGATTTCATGTTAGCATCTCAAAGAATCATTTTTAATACAAGTATCATGTATGCCAAGACGGTTCTCACTTTGGGCATTACACTGTACTCAACAAGAATTATATTAAACGAATTAGGAGAGAATGATTTTGGCATCTATAATGTAGTAGCAGGAGTCATTGCTATGCTCTCTTTCCTTACCCATGCCATGTCTCAATCTACACGACGATATATGTCTAATGCCATTGGAAAAAAAGACATCGAACTACTTGCTACCATATTCAAGTCCAGCATAAAAATTCATTTGATTTGGGGATGTGCGTTTGTCTTGCTTCTTGAGGTATTAGGAGTATTCTTGTTCAACGGTTTTTTAAATATTCCACCTCACAGATTATCAACCGCCTATTTCGTATTCCATTGCATGGTAGCCAGTACATTTTGTTCTATTACGGTCATTCCCTATGTTGCTGCAATAAATTCGCATGAAGATATTTTTGTTATCTCAATCATATATACATTAGAATCTTTTGCTAAGTTAGGGATAGCTTTCTACCTGCAATATACCCTTCATGACAAGCTTATAGTTTATGGACTTTTATTGGCAACAATATATTGCATCGCAACTTTAATATACAGATGGTATTGCCATACACATTACAAAGAAATACATATTAAAATAAAAACGAACAAAGACACCACTAAGGAACTCGTTAAATTTTCCTTTTGGACTGTCATAGGCAATGCCAGCAGAATAATATCCACACAAGGCTCCACTATTCTCTTGAACCTTTTTGGTGGAACTGTAGCCAATGCCGCCTATGGCATAGCCAACCAGGTTAACGGACAAATGAGCTTTTTCTCGGCCTCGCTACTGCAAGCCATAGAGCCACAAATAATGAAAAGCGAGGGAAACAATGATACTCATAGAATGAAAAGGCTAAGCCTACTAACCTGCAAATTATCATTCTTTCTAATCTCATTTTTCAGCATCCCTATTTTTTGCAAGATGCCTTACATTCTGAATTTATGGTTAAAGGATGTACCGGAATACACCGTAATCTTTTGCAGAATTATCCTATTGACAGCTCTGATGAGCCAAATTACGATGGGACTTCAATCTGGAATATACGCCAAAGGGCGTATCAGAAATTATCAGTTAGTCATGAGCATAATACAACTCCTCTCATTACCACTGGCTTTCATCTTACTAAAAGCAGGATTTCCTGTAGAAATCATTCTATATTCACTCCTAATGGCCGAAACCGCAATGGGCATATCCAGAATTATTCTTGCTAAACATCTCATTCACATAAAGATAGCAATACTGATAAAAGAGATGTTATTGCCTTCTCTGGCTGCATGTATCGCAACTTTTATAGCTGTAAACTATTCCTCTTCCCTATTCATGACAGATTCCATATTTACATTCTTAATGCTATGTCTTGAATCGTTTTTAGTATACAGCTGCTTATTTTGGATAATTGTGCTGAACAAAAACGAGAAGCAGTCATTTGTTAAATTATTAAAGAACTATTCATTTCTAAAAAACGAAGTCGTGCATAAACACAATTTTTGCACAAAAAAAGAAAATACAAAAAACATCTGAAATGAGTCTACAAATCAGTATTTACGATAAAATAAATTATTACCTGCTAATAACAGGTCTGATATTTGGTGTTATTTTTTACGATTTCATAGGAATAAGATTCGGATTCACATACATAGACGAATTTTTTGTCGCCATATTAGCTATGTACAGCATATTAAGAAGAAGATTTTCAAAGGATTTTTTCATTTTCATAGGAATAGCCCTATTTTATCTGCTATATTCTTTCATGTATCCTATCAATACCCATCAAGCCATCTTAACAGATTTTCTTATACAAATAAAACCTTTCATTGCCTTTTATTGCGCATATAATTTAGGAATATACATATCACCCCGATATTACAAACGCACCAGACAGCTTTGCATAATATCTGCCATAGCAATGATTCCCGTCGGTATACTGGGTGAAAGCTTTATGATGTCAATAGAACTTCATCCTTCTCGCTTTGCCACTATCATAACCATTCTCGGAACACTGTACTATTATTGCTCCCGTCAAGATAAACATGCCCGTAATATAGCTGCAATCATTTGGAGTATAGGGCTTTTTAGTTTAAAAGCAAAGTTTTATGGATTCTATGTAGCCGCCTTATTTCTTCTTTTCATTTATCCTAACAAAAAGTTTAAATTATCTCCCCGTATAATTATACTGCTTACAGCATGTTTGAGTATGGTCATATTTATTGCATGGGAAAAAATATCATATTACTACATTGCAGGAGCACAAGCAAGCAGCATATATGCACGTCCCTATCTATATATGAATTCCATAACGATTCTAAATGATTATTTTCCATTTGGCAGCGGTTTTGGCACTTATGCAACCCATGCTTCGAGCCAATTCTATTCTCCATTATATTTCAAATACAAAATGTACTTAAACTATGAAATAGGAAATAAACGATTCCTTTCGGATACTTTCTTTCCATCATTAGCCCAATTCGGTTATATAGGAATAACGCTATTCACGCTATTTTGGTATCGCATATTCCAAACCGGCAAAAAATTAAGGAATTTCAAAATCATATTACTTATCATTTTCTTCTTTGTTTTTGAATCTACATCAGATGCAACCTTTACACAAAACAGAGGAATATATATGCTAATTCTGCTGGCAATGTTCTTAAACAAAGAAAGATATTTAAAAGCAATTCAGAAGAAGAAGATATAAAATAACTGCAAACAACAATGTCTATCAAAACACTAAAACAACAATTACGTTCTGACTTCAGTATATACAACACCCCTACACTCTCAAAGAAAACATCAAAAGCACTAATCAAAGCGCTTAGGGGAGGGTAAAATATATTTACTATGTGATATTTATTCCTGAATACAAAGTTGTATTTTGGATGAGAATCGTCTCGTATTTCAGGCAAAAAAAAGCGTTCTTTATCATCTTTTTATTAGCGAAACTAATGCACTATCATTATTATAATAAATATGGTATAGCACTCCCCATCGGACAAAAAATTGGTACTCCATTCATGATAGGTCACATACCAGGCATCATTATCAATGGCAATGCAACTATTGGCAATAATGTTTTAATAATGC
Source organism: Bacteroides sp. AR20 (assembly GCF_964250605.1). NCBI lineage: Bacteria > Pseudomonadati > Bacteroidota > Bacteroidia > Bacteroidales > Bacteroidaceae > Bacteroides > Bacteroides sp. AR20. The sequence goes on from NZ_CAXUGK010000049.1 coordinate 14,231, forward strand.
AAAATGTCACTATTGGAAGCACACGAGGCAAAGGTGCGCCAAGAATAGGCAACAACATACTACTGTGTGCCGGCGCAAAAATAGTAGGAAATGTCAACATAGGAGACAATGTAGTAGTAGGAGCAAACGCAGTTGTTGTTCATGACATACCAAACAATTCTATTGTAGCAGGCATACCGGCAAAAGTCATAGGGAATGACCCCGAAAGAATTTTGAAATTCTATTTACCAAACTATAAATAATTATCAATCATGATTCCAAAAATTATCCACCAAACAGCAAAAAACAAAAAGCTCTCATGGGAAGAGCGAATGCTAAGAAAACGTGCTATGAAATTGATGCCCGACTATGACTTCAAACTTTATGACGACCAAGAGAATAGAGCCATTGTTGCAAAGCACTTTCCTGAGTACCTTTCAAAATACGACAACATCAACAAAGGCGTTGCCAAAGCGGACGTTATTCGCCTGATTTACATGTATTTATGGGGGGGGGTACTATTGCGATACCGACTACAAATGGTTAGCCTCTCCAGACAAATTCAGCCTGAATGAGTGTATTTGCATTTTACCAATTTCAAGAGGACAAAAAGATAATATAGAGTGTTTGGGAAATGCGGTATTCGGTTCTGAACCGAAAATTGAATTTTGGAAAGACTTTATCGATTACTTGTTTCAAGATAGCGAAATTTCACAACTACAAGAAAATAGAATTGAAAAAGTAACCGGTCCGGAAGGACTTACCAAGTTTTTCTTGGCCAACAGAACCAAGTACCCATACATCACCCTCCCGCAAAGCAATATGTTTCACCCACGCCTCAAAGGAGTATCCGCATTAACAGACAGTTCAAGCATCGGGATTCACCACTGCTGGTCATCCTGGAGAAGCGGTAGTTTCAAAGACAAATTAAAAATATACATTGTAGCTAACACTTGAAAAGGGACCCGGAACAACATTTAAAACGTGCCCCACCCATGGGTATGTTTAACCGAACAAAATTGGTATATTCATAAAAACCAATGGCGTTCATAATATG
>NZ_CAXUGK010000050.1:0-13875 GCF_964250605.1 Bacteroides sp. AR20
CTTCTTTCATAAAAAAAACTGTGTTAGCAAAGTTAATACTTTATTCCTTGCTGACACAGTTTAATTTACATCCTCGATATTTCTGAGAATATCATCTAACCACGTCTCTTTCATCTTTTCCACAAAAACATCATTCTTTAGTTGAAAAGCCTTTTTGTAAACACTCTGCATTTTCAAATTATAGCGCACCGTATCATAGCGGACTACTGACTGGTAAAATCCGGTATCAACAGCGACAATTTCATTTTCTATTCTCAATGTATCCTCAGCTGTATCGGAAACTCTTCCAGTCTCCATCTGTGCGAATGAAATGCAGTTGCCTCCGATTAGAGCCAATAATGTTACCAATATTTTATTCATAGGCTACCGTTTTCTACAAAGATACAATATTCAAAGAACAAACATCTCTTTTACAAGAAAAATCCCACTATACCATAAACGCTTATAAAGCAACGCACACATTTGTATATCAAAGTTCAGTTTTAGTTAATAAAATTATGTAAGTTTGTAAACGAATAAAAAGCTCCCCTCCAATGAACAACATCATTCATAAAATCAGGCAGATTTATCCGGTTTCCGAAGAAGCTCTTCAGGCATTGCTGATGAATATGCAGGTAAGACACTACCCTAAAGGAACTTATATAGTACAAGCAGGAGTGACAGACCGTTTGGTTTATTTCATTGAGGAAGGGGTCACCCGTTCCGTATTTCATCACGACGGACAAGATACCACCACTTGGTTCAGCCAGGAAGGTGATGTAACCTTCGGAATGGATTCACTGTACTATCAGCAGCCGTCAGTAGAAAGCATTGAAACTCTTTCGGACTGCAAAATCTACGTCATCCACATAGACAAGTTAAATGCTCTCTACGAAACATATATTGATATAGCCAACTGGGGCAGAATACTGCATCAGAACGTAAACAAAGAGCTCAGTCATATGTTTGTGGAAAGGCTCCAACTGCCTCCCAAAGAGCGGTATGAACAATTTAACCGCCGTTACCCCAGACTGATAAATCGGGTGAAGCTAAAATATGTGGCAGCCTTCCTGGGTATTTCCATCTATACTCTCAGCCGGGTACGCGCAAAAAAATAGAAGATTACCGTTCTTTTTTGCTTTTAAGCAAAAGAACTTCGCTTCGCATGGCGTATCTTTGAGATCCGAAAACATTAACCAAACAACAGAAAAAAAACAGATGTCGCACATTTCATCTTCTGCCTTTTCAGACACCAAAGCACATTATGACCTTCTCGACGGGCTCCGTGGCGTAGCAGCCTTGATGGTTATATGGTATCATATATTCGAAGGCTATGCTTTTGCCGGTGGTAGCATTATCGAAACCTTCAACCACGGCTATTTAGCTGTAGATTTCTTCTTTATACTATCGGGATTCGTTATCGGGTATGCTTATGACGACCGTTGGGGCAGGAACCTCACAATGAAGAGTTTTTTCAAGAGACGTCTGATACGTCTTCATCCGATGGTAATTATGGGCGCTGTTTTGGGCGCCATCACCTTCTGCATTCAAGGATGCATACAATGGGACGGAACACATATTGCCCTATCAATGATTATGCTGTCCCTTCTCTGCTCCATATTCTTTATTCCCGCAATGCCGGGAGCAGGCTATGAAGTCCGTGGTAATGGCGAAATGTTTCCCTTGAATGGTCCTTGCTGGTCATTGTTCTTTGAGTATATAGGCAACATCCTTTATGCCTTGTTCATCCGACGATTGTCAAACAAAGCACTGACCGTACTGACAATATTGCTGGGAATAGCATTGGCATCATTCGCCATCTTCGATGTCTCCGGATATGGCAATATGGGAGTAGGTTGGACACTGGACGGAATAAACTTTATCGGAGGATTATTGAGGATGCTTTTCCCTTTCTCCATGGGTATGCTTTTATCGCGCAACTTCAAGCCCATTAAGGTGAAAGGCGCTTTCTGGATATGCACCATTGCATTGATTACCTTGTTCTCAGTGCCCTATCTGGAAGGTACGGCGCCGGTTTGTACAAATGGCATTTATGAAGCGTTCTGTGTAATCATCGCTTTTCCGGTTCTCGTCTGGTTAGGAGCTTCCGGTACCACAACGGATAAAAAATCGACCCAGATATGCAAGTTCCTGGGAGATATATCCTATCCAGCCTATGTGATACATTATCCATTTATGTACTTGTTCTATGCATGGCTCATCAAGAACCAGCTCTTCACGTTGGAGCAGACTTGGCAGGTTGCCTTATGCGTTTATGCATGGAATATATTGTTAGCCTATCTATGCCTGAAATTCTATGATGAACCGGTACGGAAATATCTGGCCAGACGCTTCTTGAGCAAGAAACGGTAAAGGGACCACCACAGATTACACAGATTTATTATCTCAAGGATTTTTATCTGTGCAAATCTGTGTAATCTGTGGTGCATTATCATTCCAGATAAAGTGGCTCCACCACCTCCGTCACATTCTCATGGAACCACTCATCCAATTTAGCTTCAACCTTGTCTTTTATCTGTGGAGTGATGTATTTCTTCACTTTCTTATAAGCATAAACTGCGGCAAATCCCTTCCCTACCATAAAGACTTGTCCCAAAAGGTCTTCTATACTGGTAGGAAATACAATGGCCACCAAAGCAATCATGATATTTGTCCTTTCACTCTCCGGAGTAGAGTCTGCAGTCATCACATAATAAGCCGTCAGTACTGGACGACCGGCTGCCCGACCACCTTTCTTTATATACTCTTCTACTTTAAGACGAATCTCGTCCATGGAAAAATTCATTTTCATATTCATAATCTCCTCTTTTTATTTATTAGACGCAGAAAGATGAAGTTTGGTTGCAAAAATCTGCATTTTTTTTTCAACATTATATCCCAAATAAGCAGTATCTTTGTCCCCGCATTTTCACAACCACATAAAATTATAATGAAAACAATAGTAAATATTCCCTCCCGACAGAACACCATGCGCGAACTGCGGGATTATCTGATGATTGCCCTGGGTATGGTCTTATATGGTATCGGCTGGACAGTCTTCCTGCTTCCCAACGATATTACTACCGGTGGCGTACCGGGCATTGCATCCATCGTATATTTTGCCACTGGATTTCCCGTCCAATATACGTACTTCGCCATCAATTTTCTGCTTCTATTGCTTGCCCTACGTGTGTTGGGATGGAAGTTCAGCGTAAAGACAATCTTTGCCGTATTCACCCTGACCTTTTTCCTTTCCATTATCCAGAAACTGACCGAGGGTGTTGTCCTCCTGCACGACCAGCCTTTCATGGCTTGTGTCATCGGTGCCTCCTTCTGCGGTAGCGGCATCGGCATCGCCTTTTCCAACAACGGCAGTACTGGCGGCACGGACATCATTGCCGCCGTAATCAACAAATACCGTGACATCACGCTGGGCAGAGTCATGTTGATATGTGACCTTATCATCATCTCGTCCAGTTACTTTGTTCTAAAAGATTGGGAAAAGGTGGTGTATGGCTACGTTACTCTATACATATGCAGCTTCGTGCTCGACCAAGTGGTGAACAGTGCCCGCCAGTCCGTACAATTCTTTATTATCAGCGATAAATATGAGGAGATAGCCAAGCACATCCAGGTATATCCCCACAGAGGTGCAACAGTCATCAACGCCTCGGGCTTCTATACGGGAAAAGAGATAAAAATGCTGTTCGTGCTGGCCAAGAAGCGGGAGTCCACCATCATTTTCCGGCTCATAAAAGACATAGACCCCAATGCCTTTGTATCACAAAGTGCAGTCATCGGAGTCTATGGAGAGGGATTCGACAGAATCAAAGTGAAGTAGAGGATTTCTCGAACTTCCCTTGATTCCAAGTATAAACAATAGGACGGCGGACAAACGGTTTCAGTTTCTCCGCCGCTTCTTTACCCATGTAATCGGTCGTGGTAAAAGTGAATGCCAACGTGGCGTCCTTCGCAGAAAGGTCCGCTTTCATCAGCAGCATGTCGGCCTGGCGACGGGCATCCTGATACTCATAGACATCCACTGTATCCGAGGCCTCAGCGATAAAATCATCCAGAACGGGCAATGCCGGCAGGTAGGACGAAGCAACCAGCTCCTTCCAGTCTGTCGTATAGAACTTGACATGGCTGTCGCAAGCCGGAGCACAAACCGTAGCAACCACACAAATCACCTTCGTACTGTCGTTAATAGGCAAGAGCTTCATCTGCCATGAACTCTGGGGCGTCATCTTCACATGTATATAGTCTGGAGAAAGCTCCGTCATTTCCGATTTACCACCAAAGCTGTTGGTCACCTCAGCTTTCATCTTACTTTCCAGAAAGTCTATAAAATCCGCACGGTTCACGGCGCTAAGCAACGGACATATAGAATCCGGCATATTCTTAAAACACGTCTTGGCTTCCTGGGCCTGCAAATACCCCCATCCGATGAAAGCCAAAATCAAAAAAGCACTCAGTTTTCTTATCATAACATTTTAATCATTTCTTCAAGGAAACGGGCATCTGTTTCATCAAAACCGCCCAAATCGTCACTGTCAATATCCAATACTCCCCACACTTCACCGTCCTCACGCTTCAGCGGAACCACGATCTCCGAACGCGACAGCGAGCTGCAGGCTATATGTCCGGGAAATGCATCCACATCGGGCACAACCAACGTCTCGGCTCTATCCCATGCCGCGCCGCAAACACCGCGGCCTTTCCTGATGCGCGTACAAGCTATCGGTCCCTGGAAAGGTCCTAACACCAATTCTTCACCCTTCACCAAATAGAAGCCTACCCAAAAGAAATGGAAAGTCTCTTTCAGCGCCGCCGAAACATTCGCCAGATTGGCTATCAAGTCATCTTCACCTGCCAGCAGATTTTTCAGTTGAGGAAGCAAAGCGCGATATTTCTCTGTCTTGCTACCAGCATTTATATATAGGTCTTCTGCCATATATCTCTTGTTTATTTACTCCCCAAATATAGGAAGAACATTCCAATCAACACCAAAATGAGGTCGACAGCCTTGCTTTTTAAATTCTTTTCACGGAAGAAAAGCGCACCGAAAAGGAAGGAAACAACAACGCTTCCACGACGCACCATCGAAACGATGGAAATCATGGAGTCCTCATAGCTCAGGGCATAAAAATAGACAAAGTCTGCCGCACAAAGGAAAATGGAGATACAGATAATGGTCCAGTCCCAACGAAACGGGGTACTTTCTTTTCGCTTGGGATACCACAACAGCAGGATGATGGGGCACATGATAAAGACTTGGTAGACATTATACCACGACTGCACCAGCATCGGGTTGAGCTGCTTCATCAGATATTTGTCATACAGCCCGCTGACAGCTCCGGCAACGGCAGCCAGCACGATGAAAAGAATCCATTTGTTATGCTTGAAGTCGATTCCCTCTTTCTTGCCCGAACGGCTCAGCATGAAGAAGGACACTATGGCAAGCAGCACGCCAATCCATTGATAAAGGTTCAAGCGTTCGCCAAACACAACCATGGCACCTACAAGCACCATTACGGGACGCGTCGCATTAATCGGTCCCACGATGGTCAGCGGCAGATGCTTCATCCCGAAATAACCGAATATCCAGGAAGAGAGCACGATAAACGACTTGACAATAATGAACTTATGCACCTCCCACCCCACCACGGGAACATCAAACATCGTACCTCCCAACACCGACGGCGCAAAGGCAGATACCAGAATGAAAGGAAGAAATATCAGGCTCGAGAACAGCGTGTTCAGGAAAAGCACCGGCAGTACGGCATTGTCACGAAGCGACTTCTTCTTGAAGACATCGTAAAATCCCAATAAGGCAGCAGAGAGGAAAGCAAGTAATAACCACATAGAGTCAATTAAAAATTAAAGGGAGGGGCCTACGTTTTTGTAGTACATCCCTCTTTTATTCTAAAAAAGTAGTTTCCGGATAGGCTACGTCCACCAGAAACAATGCATTTCCGGGAACGGAAGTTCCTGCCTGGCAACGGTCCTTCTGTTCGACGACGCGTCGGAAACCTTCAACAGAAAGTTTTCCGCGACCCACTTCGAGCAGAGTGCCGACAATGGCACGTACCATGTTCCGCAGGAACCGGTCGGCCTGGATGGTGAATACCCAAGTCACATCGTCTACCCGGGTCCAGGCGGCATGCATAATCTTGCAATTATTGGTTTTGACATCCGTATGGAGTTTGCTGAAGCTGGTAAAGTCCGTATAGTCAAACAAGGTTTGGGCAGCCTCATTCATCCGCTCAAAGTCCGGCGTTTGGAACAGACGGCAGCGATATTGGCGGTTGAAAGGAGACTTGGCGGTAGTGACATAATATTTATACATACGCGCCGTAGCATCAAAGCGGGCATGTGCATCGGACTTCACGGCCCGCAAGCGGTATACGGAAATATCGGGAGGAAGCAGACGATTCAGCTTATCCGTCATAAAAACAGTGTCCAGAGGAGAATCACTGTCAAAGTGAGCTACCATCAGTGAGGCATGCACCCCGGCATCGGTACGCCCCGCTCCCACGACTTCCACCTCACGACGCAGCAAGGTACTCAGCGCCTTCATCAAACACTCCTGCACACTCACTCCATTCGGCTGGATTTGCCAGCCGTGATAAGCGGTGCCATCATAAGCCAGGTATATAAAATATCGTTGCACGGTCTTTTTTGTGTGCAAAGATAGTGCAAACCGAATACAGAACTTTCATGCTCGCATGAAAAAGTTATGTTAAGGTGCAGCCTATATTCGCTTTTTCAGCACAGATAGTGCAAACTTAAGAAGGTTTGAATTATCTTTGCAAGGTTTTCACCACAGATTACACAGATTAACGCAGATTTTTCACAGACATAGTACATTTATAAGATGAGATATTCTTCCAGAATCCTACCTATACTGATAATTGTCGCAGCTGCCGCAACATTCACCTTTGCCGGCTGCAAGAAGAAAGACATGTCGCTCAAGTTGAACGAACCGCGCAACATTCGGGGTGTTGTCAGCTACAAGCGCTCGTTCGGAGACTTGAATGAGAAACATCTCAATGTAGCCCAAGCCATCGGCATACGTGTGCTTTCCTCCCGCGAGGAAGCAGAAAAGATGAAGGAGCAACTGCAACCTATCACGACGAACGAGCTCTATGCCGTGGATTCACTGACGCATTCCATCCCTTTTCTCATTCCGGGCGCCGCCAGCCTACTGGATACCATCGGACACAACTTCCTTGATTCACTGACCGCCAAAGGACTGAATCCAAACAAGATAATTGTGACTTCCGTACTTCGCACCCAAGACGACGTAAAACGCCTGCGCCGCCGTAACGGCAATGCTTCTCCAAACTCGGCACATTTTTACGGAACGACATTCGATGTCAGTTGGAAGCGCTTTCAGAAAATAGAAGACGAGGATGGACGTCCTTTGCAGGATGTCAGCGCAGATACCTTAAAACTGGTTCTTTCGGAAGTGCTCCGTGACCTGCGGAAAGCCGATAAATGCTACATCAAGTACGAGTTGAAGCAAGGATGCTTCCACATTACGACAAGAGAGAAATAAGCGGAAAAGAATTAGCGTTAATAGTATTTTTCAATCCCGCCAAACCCTATTATTATTTTGTTCTCTTTCGTTTTACAGATAAAGTTATTTAATCGCCTTTCAAATTCTTCCGGTCGTTTCCTCGCCGCTTCAATGTATGCGATTCGGATACGTTTATAGGGGTCAGAGAAACTCTGATAATTCTTCCATATTCTTTCATCCTCTTTCAATCTGTCGATTATATCATTTGGAAAAACAAAAGGAACCGACAAGACAGTTCGTATTTTATCCTCAAATTCAAGATGTATCATTTTATGCTCCAGCAACCATTTCAACCTTTCTTTGTTGGCTTGCGAATAGGTACTTTTAGGATTCCTGGGCGTGAAACGCTGAATTTTATGTTCTTTGTCAAGTGACTTTATCGTGCTGTCAATCCACCCGAAACAAAGGGCCTCTTCAACAGCGTCATTATATACAATACTTTTCTCGCTTGAAGATTTAGTAGGAAACACAAACCAGACTCCATCGGCAGTATCAAAATTGTCAGCCAGCCACTTCCGCCAATCTTTTCTGTTTTCAAAATATCTTATTTCTGTTGACATGACAAGCCATCCAAATTACACTTCTCTCCTTATTCTTCCAGCATCTTCCACGCTAGCGGCAGGCAGGCAACTATATCCCCCACCGTCATCCCCACTGCCCCCTGCTTCTTGCAGGCAACATCTCCCGCCAGTCCGTGCACATACGTGGCCAGGCAGGCAGCCTTCTCCGGCTCATAGCCTTGGGCAAGCAAGGCAAGCACCACTCCCGTCAGCACATCACCGCTGCCTCCCGTTGCCATACCCGGATTGCCGGTAGGGTTGAAAAAACATTTCCCGGCAGGAGTGACAATGGCAGAATAAGCGCCTTTCAAGATGATATGCACTCCGGCGCTCTTCGCCAGCTCGCGAGCCTTCATCAGGCGTTCGTACGAATTCTGGCATTTGCCTACAAGACGCTCCAGTTCCTTGGGGTGCGGAGTCAGAATACTCCCTTTGGGCAGACGCCCTATATAGTTACGCTTCTCGCCCAGCAAGTTCAGGGCATCAGCATCCACCACCATCGGAGTCTGGCATATCTCTATCTGCTCCAGCAGAGCCGCCTCGGTCTCTGCCGCCTTTCCCAGTCCCGGACCTATCGCCACGGCCTGGTAATCGTCCGTATCAGTAGCGGCGGCAAAGCAGGTGTCGCTGATGTCCAGCTCCGTCATGGCTTCGGGCACGGAAGTCTGCACAATGAAGTTGTTGCAGAACGGCACATGCACCGTCAGCAGCCCCACCCCCGAACGCAGACAAGCACGCGCAGCCAGCACCGAAGCTCCCGCCATTCCCTGCGAACCGGCTATCAGCAGTGCACGGCCGAAGTTCCCCTTATGGGCAAACCGGCTGCGCGGCTTCAGCAGGGCAGACACATCTTCATGCTCCAGCAGGCAGAAGTCCGTTTCCATGTCATGGATGACATCCTCGCTGAGTCCGATGTCCAGTAACTGCCATTCGCCCACATACGGCTCGTTCTCGGCAAAGAGAAATGCCAGTTTCGGCAATTGCAGGCTCAGCGTCAGATGGGCACGGACGATATTCGTATGTACGTTGTAGGTATTGTCCTCACCCATCAGTCCCGATGGGATATCGATGGACACCACCGTGGCGGGCGAAGCGTTGATGTACTTCACTACGGCTGCAAAACCGCCGCTCAGAGCCTTGTTCAAACCGCTGCCGAAGAGACCGTCTATCACCACATGGTCTGCCGTCAGCACGGGAGGTACAAACTGGGTGGTCACTTCGTGGAAGTCCACACCCGGCACGTCGGCCAGCCGCTCCTTGTTCGTCTCGCAGTCCGGCGAAAGCGTCCCTTTCGTATTGAAGAGATACACCTCGAGCCGGTAGCCCTTCCCGGCCAGCAGTCGCGCCAGGGCAAGCGCATCGCCACCGTTGTTCCCCGGTCCGGCAAAAACGGTGAGCGGCGTGTCCGGCTCCCAACGCTCGGCAATGGCACGGGCCAATGCGCGTGAGGCACGTTCCATCAAGTCGATGGAGGCAATCGGTTCATTCTCTATGGTATCTGCATCCAGTTGCTTGATGCTTGTAGTAGGAAATATCTTCATAATAGGATTATCTTAAAATCGTAGAGCAAAGATAGGGCTTTGATTTCAACTGTACAAAGAGAAGACGTTTTTTATCAAGTTGCTTTGCCCCCCGGGAAAAAATATCTGCTCCGTAAGGAAAAGTTGTCTTCAATGCAAAGGATTCTTAGAACAAAGCCTTTATTCTTAGAAACAAAAGCTCTATTTCTATAAACAAAAGCTTTATTTACAGAAACAGAAATTCTGTTTTAAGTTTGCGTAGGCTTACGGATAAGTTTGCACAAGCTTGTCGGCAAGTTCCCGCAGGCTTGTCGGCAAGTTTCTAATTATACCCATTAACTTACGCAAAATAATGACTAATTTTGTACCCTCAACATATAATAAAAGCCAAAACAATAAAAGCATATTCAATGAGTACATCCCGACACCCGAAAGGTCTTTACCTTATCTTCGCCACCAGCACGGCAGAGCGTTTCAGCTACTACGGCATGCGTGCCATCTTCATTCTGTTCCTCACCCAGGCACTCCTTTTCGACAAGGAGCACGCCGCCTCCATCTACGGCAGCTACACCGGACTGGTGTACCTGACACCCTTAATCGGCGGCTACATCGCCGACAAATACTGGGGCATCCGCCGTTCCGTCTTCTGGGGGGCCATGATGATGGCAGTCGGCCAGTTCCTGATGTTTGCCAGTGCCTCGATGCTGGAGGCGCGTGAGCTTTCGCATTGGCTGATGTACGGCGGACTGACTTTCCTGATATTGGGCAACGGCTGCTTCAAGCCCACCGTCTCCTCCCTGGTGGGGCAGCTCTACGAGCCGGGTGACAAACGGCTGGATTCCGCCTACACCATCTTCTATATGGGTGTCAACGTGGGTTCCTTCCTCGCCCCGCTGGTCTGCGGCTATTTTGGCGAGACGGGCAACCCTCACGACTTCCGATGGGGCTTCCTCATTGCCGCCATCGTCACCGTGCTGACGGTCGTCCTCTTCGAAACCCAGAAAAACAAGTACCTCATCGGCCCCGATGGCAAGCCCCTCGGCATTATCCCCGACGCCCGCAAGGAGCGGCCCCAGGCAGACAACACCGCCCGGAAGAGTGCCCACGCCAACGGACGGCCCATGCGCAACTACCTGCTGCTCGCCCTGCTTGCCATCGCGCTTGCCGGTTTCTTCTACTGGTGTTTCGGGAGCGATTGGATAAGCATCGGCATCTTCACCGCCTGCATCGTGTTTCCCGTCAGCATCCTGCTGGAAGGCTCACTCACCAAGACGGAGCGCGACCGCATCTTCGTCATCTACATCATCGCCTTCTTCGTCATTTTCTTCTGGGCGGCCTACGAGCAGGCAGGCGCCTCGCTCACGCTTTTCGCCTCCGAGCAGACCGACCGCGTCATCCTGGGGTGGGAAATGCCCGCCTCCTGGATTCAGTCCTTCAACCCCTTCTTTGTGGTGATACTTGCCGCCATCATGCCGGGCGTATGGGGCGCCCTGGGCAAACGGGGCATGGAGCCCGCCTCGCCCACCAAGCAAGCCATCGGCCTGCTACTGCTTTCACTGGGCTATCTCGTCATCTGCTTTGGGGTGAAAGATGTTCAGCCGGGCATCAAGGTGAGTCTCATTTGGCTGACGGGGCTCTACTTCATCCATACCATGGGCGAAATCTGCCTCTCGCCCATCGGACTCTCCATGGTGAACAAGCTCACGCCCATCCGCTTCGCCTCGCTGATGATGGGGATATGGTACCTCTCCACCGCCACTGCCAATAAGTTTGCAGGCACGCTGAGCGGGCTCTACCCCGAAGCCGGAAAGGTAAAGACGCTGCTGGGTTATCGCATCGAGACAATGTACGATTTCTTCATGGTGTTCGTCGTCATGTCTGCCACGGCATCGCTTATCCTCTTCCTGCTTTCAAAGAAATTACAGAAGATGATGCATGGAGTGGAATAAAAATCGTATGTTTGATTTACATACTGAAAATCAAGAATTTAAGAACTAAATTTCTCTTTTTTCGTACTTATATGCTTTAAGTAGAACACCACAAAGATAGGGATTCTTTTTTATCCAAAGACATTTTACCCTGCCATTTTTTGAACTTGGCAGGGTATTATTTTTTCTCTCCATTTCCAAAGCCCTCAAACTCTTATATATGATAAAATAGCTTGGAGTATTATTCAGCACTGTAATGAAGAGTGCGTACGGCTTCAAGCATTAATGATAAAAACAATTACCGGGTCACTCTTATTTTCAGACGATGGATAAGATGGCGATTCGATGATGCGTAGCAATTCCAGTATGTGGACAAGACATAAAGTTCCCCACGAAAGAATGTATGCCGCATGACAGGCCAAGTAAATGCGAGGAGCTGTTTACAACGGTTCAACTGTCACAACCAGTCGAAAGACCGGTCTATTTTTTTCTTCTCCCCCTTCCTTGATTTCCCCTCAAAGCCTTATATATGAGAAAAATAGAGAATAGAAACATAATAACTAACAATTTAAAACTAAGAGACATGGGAAATTTAATTAAAGGATTGAAGGTCGCAGCTTATGTGGCCGAGATTATCGTGGCAGGTTCAGTAGTAATAGAGCTTGCAGAAAAGTATGGTGGCAAATTCGGAAAAAAGAAGATTGCCACGGGTGAAGTCAAGGCCGTTAATGCTGCGACTGAAAACTGATAGTACGTCTGTGAATGGATTATGACAAGAAAGCGGACGTGATAATAACGGTATTGGAGGTAGCAACTTCAATACTCAAAGGAATAAAGAAGCTAAGAGGTATATTCATAAAAGCAAAGAAATGACACCTCTTGGCTTTTTGTTTTTTCACCGCATTTTATTAACCGACTAAAAAATAACAAGAGTATGGAAACAATGACTAATGAACTTACTGTCATTCCAAGAACAATCGGAATGGTAACAAGAATGATGGATGCAGTTAATATCGAAGATGCTGTAATCGTATCTGAAGAAGAACAGAAAGAGCATCCTAATTTTATTGAGAGTAACACTTCGGGCATTACACTTGAAGAACTTGAAAGGAACTGTATTGTACCCAGCTTCGGAGACAACCAGCTAACAATCAGCCACCAGAAATTTATCCACCAGGTAGAAGATGCCGCAAGAATGTATTTTACCGGAGAGAACTTTGGAAACACAGAAATCAGAGTATCACATAAAATCCTGGGCAGAGTGCCGAGTGCATTGACCAAAAGGAAGGAGGAACTTAAACCGGAGGACGAGACCATCTACTACCAGAGAATGGCTTTCTGTTTTCATATCCGTTCCATGAGCAGAATGATGAACGGCGAGGAAGTACATTTATGTATCGGAGGTGTAAGAAGCCTGAACGAGGAAAACTTATACGCCCGAAAATCACCCGAGAAATTCAAGATCTTTATCGGGTGGAGGGTTCGTGTGTGTTCAAATCTGATGCTGACCAACGATGGCTTGACCGGACGACTGGAAGTAATGAGTGATGCAGATATTTATAGTTCAGCACTCAGACTATTCCAGGATTTCAAACCGGAGCAAAATTTGAGACTTCTTGAAAACCTGGGAAGAACAAAGATTTCACAAGAACAGTTCTGCCAGATTATAGGCAGACTGAGATTGTACCAAGCTTTACCCGCTTCACAACTCAGAGAACTGCCGAAGGTAATCCTGGGTGATTCCAATGTAAACGCAGCTACGAAAGGCTATATAGAAAACCCTAATTTCGGGTTACGTGGCAGGGATAATATTACTTGTTGGGATTTGATGCAGCTACTCAATGACGCCGCCAAACAATCCTATATTGACAAATTCCTGGAGCGAAATCAGAACTGTACCGACTTCGCTGTGGGTATCAAAAAAGCTTTAAACGGTGAGGATGCTGAGAACTATGGATGTTTTTTGAGTTAGACTTGAAAAGAAATTAACTCACAAGGGAGAAAGATCTAAATTAAATATAACAAATATGGTCCTTCTCCCTTTTTTGTTGAACCCTTTGACAGATATATGATATGGAAGTGAATGATATTATGACATACATAGACAGATTGCTGCAAGGCTGTTCTGATAAAAGATGTGCTGAGATTCTAAAGGAAGTAACGGAGGAATGTCAGTCACGTATAGATGAATGTAAGAAAGGTGCTTATTCTAAATCATTGCAATAGGAATTGTAGCTAACACTTGAAAAGGGACCCGGAACAACATTTAAAAAGTGCCCCACCCATGGGTATGTTTAACCGAACAA
>NZ_CAXUGK010000051.1:0-13711 GCF_964250605.1 Bacteroides sp. AR20
TCTTCTTTCATAAAAAAAACTGTGTTAGCAAAGTTAATACTTTATTCCTTGCTGACACAGTTTAATTTACATCCTCTCGTTACACATGGATTCTTATTTTATTTTACGGCAAAGGTATATTGAAAATCTTCCATAATGGCATAGTTTAGGATGTTTTTTTCACAAGTAGAGAGTAATCAAGTCCCTTTTCGTATTCTTACTTCTTTATATACTTCCATTACTTGTTGTGCTATTTTCTCCCAATCGAAAGCCGACAAGTTATATGTACGTTTTTGGGGGGGCGCTAATTTTTGTTGCAAGTGGCAAGCCAAATCATGCACATCACCTGGTTTGAAATAATCAGACTCTTTCAAATCTATTAAGTGAGTGGCTGGAATATCACTCACCAGTACATCTAATTGATAACTCATAGCTTCCAATAATACCAACGGGAATCCTTCGTTATACGAAGAAAGCACATACACTCCGGCATGACTATACACTTCGTTGAGTTTCTCGCCAAAGATATATCCTGTAAAGACCACCCGGTTGGACTTTATCAACTTCTTAAGTTTTTCTTCGTAATCCGATTCTGCCTCCACACCACCAACTATCACCAACTTATAGTCGGTATTCAGTTTCTCGAATGCTTGAATCAATACATCGAAACCCTTTTCAGGAGTAATACGTCCCACGCCGATTACATACTTTCCGGGTGTTAATCCTAAACTACTAATGTAATCATGTTTCGAGGTCGGTTGTACATTGGGTATTCCGTTAGGAATATAAACAGATTTCTCTTGTACTTTTGCCGGATATTTTTGCATTTGGAATTTATTTACAAAAATAATTGCCTGCGAACAATTCAATGCAATACTTTCGCTGAATTTCAATATATGTTTTGCCACTTTTCCCCATTTGGCATGTTCATAATTGGGACTGTGGTAGGTAAGTACCACTTTCTTACCAAGTAATCTGAGTAATGGAGCAAAAAGTGCGGGACCAATGTTATGAATATGCACCACATCGCTTTTTCCAAAGCACGCTGATATGGTGGCTAAAAAAGAATGAAATACAGCTTCAAATCCTTTTATTTTGGTAGAAGGGAGGTCAATGAACTTAATGTTTGGGTAAGTCAGTGATGAGTTTATATAAGGTTTTCTTCGAAATACGGTGAACTTGAATTCATTGTCAAAAAGAGGATACAAGGATTCGCAGTGTTTTTCTACGCCTCCTTGTATTTGCGGAAATCCTCTGGTTCCTAAAACATATATTTTCATGTCTTTTTGTGTTACCAGCAGATGTTTTTACCTTGTGCAATTCTTATCTTGTTCTTGATAATCCATAAAATCGGTTTCCAGGGTTTACGTACCATATCATGTCGCTCAGTTACGATGAAAGCGCAATTGCATTTGCACTCTTTTACTTTCTGTGCTGCCTCTTTGGCTTTGTCTGAGTTCATGATGTTTTCAAAAGAATCATTCTTTATATTTCCTATTATCCATTCTTCAGAAGAACCGTTGCAGGGAGATACATTTCCCCACGGGTCAATGAAGAAAAAGTCATGTAATGCTCCGCATTCCGGTCTGTAGCCCGGTTCATCCCCTCTCAATCTTCTATGGATACTTTTGTTGAAATAGGCTCTGCCATAATCTTTCAGTCTGCTTTTCAATGTTCGTCTTTTGGATGTCAGTAAAGCTTTTACGAATTTTTCATGTTCAGTAAGAGCATTCTGGCTGGTCAGCAGGTTGTCATCCTTATGGAAATACCATGAGTTATGTACAACCGAATTACCTAATTCTACGTCAAGGGCTACGCATAGGTCATACAAATAAAGCAAATCTTTATAGTTATCGGGAGAAATGACTACCGAGAAGCCTATATTTTTACATTTGGTTTTTTTTAGCTCCAGCATAGTCCTCAATGCGTGGTCGAAACCATTTACTGTACCTCTTTTACTATCATTCAGTTGTGGCAGACCTTCAAGACTGACACGAATAAGTATATTGGGGTATTTGTTTGCCAATCTTACAATTGTATCGGTATTGAATCCATTTGTACTGAGTTCCAATAAAGAAACTTTAGGATATAACACTCTAAAAATCTCGTCAATATCTTTGCGGATGGTCGATTCCCCACCGGTTATGTTTATGCGTAATCCTTTTGGAAGCTTTTCATAATAATGATAATCTATTTCCTCTTCCGGTTTGGTTTGGTTTTTCCAGATGTTGCACATGTTACATTTTGCATTACAACGAAAAGTTGTAATCAGACTTCCTTGTACTACTGTTCTCATAATTTGTTTTATTGATAATTTTATTTATATATTTCTACTATTTGGTTATAGTAATTTTCTGCATTATATCGTCTTTGCGAGGATTCTGCGATTACTCTGTAGTCGAACGAAGTAGCAAACATGCTCTCTATCTTCTCTTTCAAGTCCTTCACATTGCGACTTTCAAATGTCATGCCACTTACACCTTCTTCAATCAGTTCCGGAATACCTCCGATTCGTGCACCCAGCACAGGAGTTCCCAAGCATTGGGCTTCAATCACGGATAGCGGATTGTTTTCATAACATTCTGATGGAATTACGCTGAATCGCGCTTTACCCACTATTTCCTTTATTTGTTCCCACTGTTTGAACCCTACAAATTCCACCTTGTTTCCGGCTTGTGCTTTTGCTTCCTCTTCCAGAGGGCCGCCACCTATAATCACTAATTTGTATGGAAGGCTATTGGCTGATTCTATCAGTGTTTTTATACCTTTTTCGTGAGACAATCTTCCGATAAAGCAATAGTAATCTTCTTTGGAGTATGAGTCTTTCCGGCATTTCTCCACATCGATAAAATTGCACAGCTTGTGTATCTTATCGGGAGAGAATCCTCCTTCTGTCATCTTGTTTGCCATGAATCGGCTGGGACAAAGATAAATGTCCGTGCATTTTTCTATCCGTTCCCTGTTCCATTTCATGGCTTCTTTGTAGGCGAGCAGACTGGCTACGGCCGAACCTTTCATGCATTTGTATTCCAGTACTTTATGCTTGTTTGTGAAGCATTCTTCACAGGCTTTCTTCCCGTCGCGCAGGCAGTCGTAGCGTGGGCATAGCAGCTTGTAGTCGTGCAGAGTCCATACGACTTTGATGCCTCTTTGGTGTGCCAGTTCGGCTATCAACGGTGACAGTTGCGAGTGAATATTATTGAGGTGTACCACGTCAGGTTGGAAATCATCCAGCAGTGCATTGAATTTATTCTTTACTTCCCTTGTACCGAATGGTCGCAGGAAGGCTTCAATCATTCCCGGGCCGGGTTTAAACTTCACTTCACTGGGGAAATACCAGCTCCATGGAGTAGGGAGCGTATCGGGGTGCTGCATGGCGAATATCGCCACTTCATGCCCGTGTGACTTCAGCAACTCTTCCAGGTTGATGGTACACACACAGTCTCCACCACGTCTGTAGTAGAACTTGTTTGCAAGTAAGATTTTCATTTTGAACAATATGATAAAGTGTCATGAGGATTTTGATTTCTCCTCATGATGATAAATGTGCGTATTTTTACAGAAAGTTTCTAATAGATTTTTAGGATAACAAGAGAAGTGTTTTTTCGTTTACAATCTTTGCATGATTAGTGGCGCGGATAATAATCTTGTCATTCAAGCGAATATCCAAAACGGATTCTTCTGTGCCGTCTTTGTGAATCAGTGGAAAGACCCATGAATTGAATTCATTCACTAAATTAGGAAAAGAGATAATGGCATGCACTACTTTTTCTGGGTCAATAATGCCCTTGGAACGAAAATATTGCACTGTTGCTTTAATTTGCTCAACCATCCTATTGGGATAATCAGCTTCTGCTTTTTGAGCTCTTGCCAAGTCTGTCGCATATTTTGTTTCGATAAACAGCAACCACTCCTCTGTATCAGCTTCGCGAGGTAAAATGGCACATTCACACTGTTTGGAATACAGCTTGTTTGTAATGGGTAGTGCATTTTTTTTAAATCCATCAAAAAACACCTCTATGTTGTTTTCATTTTCCAAACACACAGCTTTTATGCTATCATCTTCCTTGTCCATTATTTCTACCTCACCATCTTCGCTCTCTGCTCTATCCACCACATAAAGTTTCAGACCATCTGTTTCAATGAAAGAATGGCGATTGTATACCCGGCGAAATGTACGGACGATTCTCTCTTTCATTTCTTTTGGGGGTTGAAGAAGTTCAGCATCGTGTAGTATTCATCCAGAGTATCGTTCATGATGCGGTTGAAATAGTGCTTGCCGATGTTACGTGTTTGTTCCTCTTGTATAGATACCAGCTGTCCATTTTCAATCTGCCAGGCAGACACCAATTCGGGTGCTATCCATGCTTGACAGCTTTCCAAGGTTTGCGCCATCTCTTCAGGCATTTCATCTTTCACCAGCGCCCCCATCATGCAATTGTTGAGTGCGTAGAGTATATATGGGCTATGTGTGGTGACGAAGAGCCTATGACCGCCTTTTTGTATGGCTTGAAGAATGAAATAAAACAATTGGCGTTGGGTGGAGGGAAACAAGTTCAGTTCGGGTTCCTCAATAAATAGACTTGTGAATTTGGTGTCGATGAAATTAGAAAAACTTTTCGACAATGAATCCAAGAACCGTGCGCCTTTTTCGGTGAGTTCACTGTTGCTGCTATTGTCGTTGAACAAGTTGGTTTCTATAAAATCCTGTATTCTTTCGTTTTCCTTCAAGATGGAGGTGTTGTTTTTTATGCTCTGAAAGGCATGTAAAAACAGTTGTTGAATCAGATTAACTTCTCTCTCCTTATTTTTTACATTGGTATCTTCCTTTTTCTCATAGATGGATTGGGTGAAGTAGCGTATCAGCAGATACAACGGAATCATTGATTGCTGTCCGCTCGAAGCATTCGTCAGTTGGATTTTGTCTCCGTTTTCCATTTGCAAAAAGTCCGTTTCGGCTTCCTCATCATAGTAATAATTACCCTTGATATAGTCGATGAGCAGACTGTGGGCAGGTGTGTACGCCTTGCGAGCCATGTTCCAGTCCATCATGAAATTGAAAATGTTGTTGTTGGGCAATTTTACCTCTTCCCATCCGGCAATGAGCGATACCACATTACGTTCGGCGGGTATATATGAAATTTTGGTACGTTGATAGCCGTATTGATTAACCCACTCGAATGTGGGAATGGCATCAGCCTGATAAGCATAGGTAATCTTAATCACTTCTGAACTGAATTCGATGTACGATTCTTGTCGGAAATACCCTTTCATCTTATGGAATTCCACAAGTCTATCCAAGAAATTGGTTCCTGTGAGGAAGAAGTCAAAGCTTTGGTCAAGGGATACCTTCTTTTCCACCCAAGTGCAGTAGCAGGCAATTTTATTGATGGTGCTTTTGCCGGAGCTTTGCGGTCCGATGATGACATTCACTTTATTCAGTGTAATATCTACATCCTTAATGGGGCCTATATTCTTGATGATTAATTGTGCCATACTGTTATTTGTTTGGGTTCCGTTCTTATTCTTTTTTGCGAATTTAGTAATAAAAAACGGTTAATAGGCGGTGTTATTCTTGTTTTTTTAAATTTTACGGCTCGGCCTTTTCTTCTTCAAAGTTGAAATTATGTGATTGCATATTGTTGCAATTGATGGAATCCTTTACAAAAATACATCTTTTTCTGACAACAACAAGCTCAAACTGGGAATTGTTTTTCAAGCTCCTCTATTCGTCTCTTTATTTTTTCTAAGTACTCCGGCATATCACTGTCGGCGAATTTCCAAAAGCTTTCAAGTTGGAATGGACTGCCGTTTGCAATAAGGGGAAATATGGTGGGGGTTGACAGGCAATTCTGCAAGAACTTTGCATGTGCCATCATTTCAGACAGTGCATATTCTCTGTCTTTCGACCTACCACGTTTGGACTTGGACTTGTATTCCTTATATTCTGAATAATGATACTCTAATATCTCCAATGCGTCTTTTAACTCTTTTAGTTCTTCTGATTGTTCCATATCTGATAATGTTGTTTTTTATTAATGAATAGAATATTTGTTGCAGATTCTTTCATATACCTCATTGAATATTTTTATCCGGTTGCTCCACATGAATTTTTCCGAACACTCTATAACTCCTTGTGACAATTGACCGATTATCTCAGGCTGCTCTATCAGATGGTCTATATGTTCGGCCATATCTGTTACTACCTGTTTGTATGAATGTATGGGAATTTTAATGCCACATTTCTCGCACACCACGCCTACCATGCCGCAGTGGTCCAGAGTCATGGTAGGCCTGCCCACGACATAGCTTCCCAAAGTACAGTGGGATTGCCTTCGCCCAGCGATGAGATGACATGCAGATGTGCTGTTTTCATCAGTTGCAATACTTCTGTGCGAGGGATACTTCCATGCCATGTGATGTGACAGTCAATACCCAGTTGCTCGGATTTCTCTTTTAGTTGTTTAAATAAATTACCCTCCCCTATGACATCCAAATGCCATTGGCGGCTGCGTGTGTGGCTCAGTGTATCCAGTAGGATGATGAGTGCCTTGCGCGGGCAGAGGGCGCCAATCCAGACTATTTGCAATATCTCTTCCTTTTGGCGTTCAATGGGCTGCGTGCGGTTCATCTGTAAGATGCCGTTTTCGGGGAGATAAAAGCTTTTCCGACCGTAGAATTTCTTTATCATCCGTACAGTGTTTGGTGTGGCTGCAAACAGATAATCCGCCCGGTGCATGGCTTGGCGGACGCGAGGTAACAGAACAAAAGCCCCGTTATGGACAATTCTCCTAAATAGCACATTGATTTTTTCCTTAAAGCTTAATGCCGGGAAAAGGGAAAGAGGGAGGTTTTCCACTGCTTGTAAAGGTCCCCATATATAGGGTATGGGAAGTTTCCATAGGAAGCCTGGTTCTTTGAATCCGATAGGATTCAGGTAATGCACAATGTCTATTCTTCCGTCCTTTAGCCATTTCTTAACTTGATGGTATGCGTTTTTCTGCCATTTCATGTAGTTTAGGTTGTAGCTGATATGGTGTGCCAGTTTGTTTCCTGTAGTAGGCAGTGGTGAAAGGTTGTAGAATGTCACATTTTTCATACTATTGGTTTGCAAGTAATGTTCTATGTCTTCTTTTCCTTTGCCATAGAGCACTGTCAGCTTGTGATAGTGTTGCATGCTGAACACATAGTTCCAGCTGACCGATGCTTCGCTGCCCTTATAAGGAGAAATGTCATAAGTCACCAGCAGTATTTTTTTTTGTTTCATAATTGTGCTTTTGTATATTAGTTTGTTCTCATTATTTGTATCTATCATATTCGCCAATCAGCATTGTGCCTGATGGAAGTTCGACAGCTTCTGTCTTTGCGCGTATTCACCAAGAAAGCCAGTGATCGGGATATGTATCATTAACAAATATCAATGGGGGTAGAAGCCTTTTGTTTTCATTTCTGTTATATTATTATAGAGTTCAATAAACCTTTCGGACGCTTTGTCCCAAACCAGTTCATCCGTTATTTTTTTGGAAGCGCGGCTGCTCATGGCTGTCAACTTTGTTGTGTCGTTACAGAGTTCTGCAATGACGTGGCTCCATGTGTCGGCTTTTTTGTTTGGGATAATCATTCCGTCTTCTCCGGATGTAATCAGGACTTCAGCACCTGCTGTTAGAGTACTGATGACCGGTGTGCCAAAGTACATCGCTTCAAGAATCACCATGCCGTATATTTCGTAGTCCGAAGCCAACAGAAATAAATCAGACGCTTTGTAGAGCGCAGGAAGTTCCTCTTGTCTTAGCTTGCCGAGTATGACACATTTTTGTTCCAAATTTCTGTCTTGGATGTCTTTTTTTAATTTTTCTTTTAGGATACCATCGCCTGCAATCATCAGAAGATAGTTGTCGGGCAGGCGTTCCATCACGTCGAGCAGAAAAAGAGGATTTCGTCTGCTCTCCAAAGTACCGACATAAAGTAATAGGTGCTTGTTTTCTGTTTCCGGCATTTTTCTCCACTCTTTGCTTTCTGTGTGGTAAAAACGCTCTTCATCCAGTCCTATATAGGTAGGTAGGCATTTCTTGCCGGTGTATTGGCGGATATACTTTTCAGCTTGCGGAGATTTATATCCTATGCCTTGAACGCGGTTCAGTACATATTTCCCAAAAGTAGCGTTGAACAGCAGTTCAAGTTGCTTGAATATCGGTTTTTGTGTGGGGCGATAGCTGCCTTGAATCAAGCAGGTCTTTACTTGGTGCTTTTGTGCCCATCGCGTTACGGTGAACGACATCCACATGCCGAATTCATGAATCTGTATCAAGTCGGGATGCAGCTTTTCCAGCAATCTTTCCATACCTTCAAATTGTGCCAGTTGCTGGTTTAGTGCCTTGAAGGTCATGGAGTAGACGGTTACCTCTTTGCCCCCCATTATTTCTATTCGTTCTTCACGATAAGTGTGCCCGGCCAGTATGATGCTTACTTTCCAGCCTTTTTTACTCAATGCTTTTGCCAAACCCAGTTCCTGGCAGTTGTAAGAGCTGAAATTGATGATGCTGCCGCCTGAGCGTACAATTACCAAGTGTATTTGTTTTTTCATCATTTATCTACCGATGCAATAGTATTCAAATCCGTGTACTCTCATCTCCTCGGCATCGTAGATATTTCGCCCGTCTATTACCAAAGGAGTCTTCATGCTTTTGGCTATCACGCCCCAGCTGGGCAGGCGGAACTGTTTCCATTCCGTCAATAGCAATAAGGCATCTGCATCCAATACGGCATCATACATGTCGGTGGCATACGTCACTCGCTCGCCTATGCGCCGCCGGCACTCGTCCATTGCTACAGGGTCGAATACTTTTATCCTGCATCCTGCTTCAATCAGTTGTTGTATGGTGATTAGTGCGGTCGCTTCGCGCATGTCATCAGTTTCCGGTTTAAAAGCCAATCCCCAGATGGCTACAGTCTTACCTTTCAGTTCACCGTTGTAGTGTTTGTCCAGTTTGTTGAAGAGAATTTCTTTCTGTAGTCCGTTCACTTTCTCCACAGCTTCCAGCACTTGCATAGAATACCCGTTTTGCTCCGCAGTCTTAATCAGGGCCTTCACGTCTTTTGGAAAACAGCTGCCCCCGTAGCCGCATCCGGGATAGAGAAACTTGTTGCCTATTCGACTGTCCGAACCGATACCTTTGCGCACCATGTTTACATCGGCGCCTACTCGTTCGCATAAGTTGGCGATGTCGTTCATAAAGCTGATGCGGGTGGCAAGCATGGAGTTGGCTGCGTATTTTATCATTTCCGCACTGGGTATATCAGTAAAAATCACCCTGAAATTGTTCAGTAGAAACGGGCGGTAGAGTTTGCTTAACACATCTTTGGCTTTCTCCGATTCCACTCCCACCACTACGCGGTCGGGAGACATGAAGTCTTTGATGGCCGAGCCTTCTTTTAAGAACTCCGGGTTACTTGCTACGTCAAACGGAATATTCTCTCCCCGTTTTTTCAACTCTTCCTCGATAACGGCTTTCACCTTTTTTGCCGTACCTACCGGAACGGTCGATTTGGTTACGAGGATGGTATATTTCCGGATGTTACGACCAAATTTTTCAGCTACGGCAAGTACATACTTTAAATCCGCACTTCCGTCCTCGTCGGGCGGTGTCCCCACGGCACTGAACACGATGTCTGCCTCGTCCAGGCAGGAAGTCAGGTCGGTGCAGAAGTTCAGTCTCCCTTCGTGATGGTTGCGGGCTACCATTTCGTCCAGCCCCGGCTCATAAATAGGTATTTGACCGTTCTGCAATGATTCTATTTTTGTTTTATCCACGTCCACGCAAGTGACGTGCGCTCCCATTTCCGCGAAACAGGTACCGGACACCAGGCCGACGTAACCGGTGCCAACAATTGCTACATTCATATGTGATATTGATTTGAAAATTTTGCAAAACAATCTGATTTTCTGCGTTAAACAACTTGCAGAAATCAAATGACTATTTTAGGATGCCGACTCCTTTCAATACAGCCCATGATTCTATATTGGAATAGAGTTGGGTTCTTTTAAAATCCTCTGTGGAATAACTTTCGGTCATGCGTTTCATGATGCTTGTTTCGCTGAAGATGCTGTTTTTTTTCATCAGGACAGAAAGAGTCCAGACGGTGTCGTGCCCTTGGCAAATATTTCCCCAAGGTTCTTTTTCTAGTTCCCAGCCATTGATAAAATCATTGAGGTCTTCTTTGCTTGTGATGTATAGCATCGGTTCCTCGTTGCCACAATTACTCATGAATCTTTGCAGCAGAGTCTCTTGCCAGTCTTCAGAAAAACGATGCGTATTGTCATCCCATGTCCCGGATAGTTTTACTTTTTTCTTGAATTTACATCCCAATTTGCAGACATGGTTGCATATCCTAAGATAACCCATAAACCGGGTATGGGAAATAGCCAAATTCAGATTCGGGAGTAACTTTTCTGACCAATCCATCAGAGAATTCCGGACGGAAGGTGCATTGAATAACATCATTTCCACATCACGTTCGTCTGTCGCAAGGATATTCGCAGGATGGATGTGTTCCGGTATTTCGTATCGTGTGTAGTCACAATCTCGAATACCCAATACATGAGCGTTGGGATATGAAGTCAAGACGAGGCTTACAATGTTCTCCACGTGTTCGCATCCTTTGTCACCAGCCGGATAATCGGTTGACGGAAGTACGCTGACTTTGTTTCTGTCCGTATGTTTTTCATACACTCGCACGTCATCTATATCTTCTGCCACTATCCATGTATGTGTGGCTGCCGCTGGTGTCCTCTGTTGCATCAATATGGTGTCAACGGTATAGGCGGTGCCGGTATCGGATATAGAATTTTGTAAAGTGTTCATTCTACTGAATCTTTGTGCTGTTGCAGTTCATAGAGGTCTACAGACAAATCCCATTTTCTTCCGAATATCTGTGGAGAGTGGGTACAGATTATCCATTGCAGTCGAGGGCGCAGTTCGCGAATGTCTTGCAGGTTATTCAGAAAATTGGATTGCCAAAGGAAATGAAACGAAAGTTCAGGTTCATCAAGCAGTATCAGCGACTCTTCCGGAGCTTTAAACAATAGTTCATAGGTCATGATTATCAGATGCTGTTCGCCCGAGGACAAGGTATCTGAGCGTAAAATGGTTCGCTCCTTGTTTTCGGCAATGAACCGATAACCATAGCGTGGATGGATTTCCATCTGTTTATATGCTAATTCGCTTCGGATGATAATTCTCTCAAACAGTGCTAACTTTTGGACAAAAGAACCATATTTTTTTTGGGCTGCGCGAAGAGCCTTAATCAAGGCACCTAAGTACAAGGCGTTGTCTTCTCGGTAATCCGTGATAAGGTTTTTTTCCATTAGCCCGTATTTCATTAATAGGGCATTGAACTCAGCTAGCTCTTTCGTGGCACTTTGATACTCTTCACGGCTTATGGAGACAGTGAATTCCAAATCCGTGGTCATTTGCGAAATCCCGTTTCTTGTTTCAGCCAATTTGACTGTTAAGTCTTCTGCATCAGCTGTAATCGAAGTTTGCTCTTTGGAGTTCGCTTCGGTTATTAAGAGAGGAGTGTTTGTTTTATGCAAGCGGTTGTCATGGATGAAGTAGCACGGCTGTATGTTCGAATACATTTGTAATAAAGAGTTGCTTGCTTGCTTGTGCCTTTCTTGTTCTTTCGTTTCTTTCTCCAAGTCATATCTGATACTTTCGATGGGGGATTGTCCGTCTGCCGAAAGAATGGTTACTTCCATGTATTTGTCATAGCCCGGTTCTTCATCAGAATTCTCTTCCTCTTCATTGTTTTGAAGTCGGGTGATTCGGATAACACATTCGTCAAGCGTATAGGTGATACTCTTGAAAGGGGTTTGCAAAAATAAACTCCAATTTTGTGAATAAAAAGCATGAATTAGATTTAAAAGAGTTGTCTTCCCATACCCGTTTGGGGAGGTAATGAATTTCAAACCTTTGCCTTGAGAGTCGGCAAAGTCTATGGTGTAAGTATAGATGCCGAATAATGAAATGATATGTAACGAACGAAGCATACTCTATTGAGATTTTGATGTATTATCAGTCTATATGATAAATGTCGGATAGCCTCTTTTGTTTGGCTTTGTTTACTGTCAGCGGGCGCTCGTAAACCACGTTTCTATTGCTATCTGCTTGTACGGCTGCCATATACGATGGATAATCATCGGCCTTGCTCGTATTGTTTCGATAGTGAAGGGCACGTAAGTTTTCCGGATGGTTGTCTCCACCACGTTCCACTGGGTAGATGTGGTCTATTTCCCATCCGTAATCATTGTCTCTTGCGCCATATTTGCTCCAAGCTATCCATGCGCCGCACGCGTCTTTTCTGAACATATTCTTATCATACCCGTCCACTTCGCGTGCCTTGTTCCAAGCTGCCCGTTTTTCTTGTTCTGTAAACGCCATTTTGTTATTTTGAAACTATTCTTCTTGCAAAGAAACGAATTTCACTTTGCTTTTCCTAATTTCCTGCATTATTTCTACAGTGCTTCAAGAAGACGTTTTTCTATTTCGCATTCATTTATCGGTTTTGTGTTCTTATTCTTAGAATTTTCCGAGACTCCACGGTAGGAATCGGTTGATGAAGTGTGCAGCCAGTAGGCAAAGTGCCACTACTCCTGCCGTAACCATCAGTTGGCAGGCGGTTGTTGCAAGTGGGCTGTTTATTGCGATGCTTCCAAAGGGTAATACACGGAGAATCTCTCCATGCAACAGGTAGATGACCAGCGTGTTTTTGCCCGTTTCACCTATCCATTTATAACCCGGAAAGTGTTTTATGAGGGCTTCGCTGTTCTTTATGATGTAAATCAAGGCGAAGCTCACCAGCAGGCAGACCAACCATGCTATATACCGTGGGCTGTAATGGCACACGCGGATGTTGGCTTCCACCGGTAGCCAGTAGCAAGCCGCCACTGCTGCCGCCAGTGCAATCACCGTGATAGGGGATAAACGCTTGTTTGCAGTCAGCTGTTGCTTGAAGAGAAAGCCGAATGCAAAGAAAGCTATAGTGAAAGGCACCACGTCGAGCGAGAACAGCAGTGGGGTTCGGTCGAAGTCGAGGAAGAAAAGTCCCGCTGCTACCAATGCAAGATAGAAGATTGTCGTGCGCTTGCCGGCACCTATTACATTGGCCATTGCTACAAACAGCAGTTCTGTCAAGAATATGGCCGGTAGAAACCATCCCGTGGCGCTGATGGTCGTTACGTGGAAATTGTAATATTTTTCAAGCATCAGGCCTAAATCTGCGGATTTACCCCCCCCCATGTGTAAATAATTGAGAATTAGATAAATCCATACATTGCACACTGTTCCCCAAAATAAGAAGGGGAGAATCAGGGTCTTCAGCCTGCTCTTCACGAAGCGACCATAGTTGCTCCACCCCATCCACTTCTTTTCGTTCAGCACCATACCACTGACGATAAAGAACAGTGGCATGTGCCATAGATGAATCCAGTGGTCAGTTTGCGCATCGGCATTCACCATCCTGCCTCCACAATGAGCAAACACCATGGCGAAGATGGCGTAGGCTTTACATTGGTCAATCCATTCTATTCTATGATAAATATCTTTACGAGTTGTCATAGGCTTTAATTAATAGCTGTGATTTTTCGTTTGATGTATATGTAGCTAACACTTGAAAAGGGACCCGGGTAGCATTTGAAACGTGTACCACCCGATAGGTTTTGCAAAGTTAATTA
>NZ_CAXUGK010000052.1:0-12737 GCF_964250605.1 Bacteroides sp. AR20
CTCTCTGAAAAATAAATGTTTTTATTGCTTATTATCCGCACCCAAAAAGTTGCATTTATAAGTTGAACTCAAGATATTTATATTCCCAATAATCGTATCACTTCACCGCCTTCTCCTTATGCTCTTCCTGCGCCAGACCGATGAACACGGCTGACAGCATGGTGAACACATATGCCTGGATAAAGGCAACCAACAACTCAAGTGCATTCATAAAGATATTGAACAACACCGATGCCACGGTCAGCGTTCCGTTCAAAGCAGGTCCCATACTGGCCGAGATGAATATCAGGCAGGTAAGCACCAGCATTGCCATGTGCCCTGCCAGCATATTGGCAAAAAGACGTATCATCAAAGCAAACGGTTTGGTGAAAATACCGAAGAACTCGATAAACGGCATCATGGGGACCGGTACCTTCAGCCACCAGGGCACATCCGGCCAAAAGATATCTTTCCAATAAGTCTTGGTTCCAAAGATATTCACGGCCAAGAAAGTACAGATGGCCAATACCATCGTAATGGCTATATTTCCCGTCACGTTGGCCCCTCCGGGAAAGAAAGGAATCAGCCCCATAATGTTGTTGATGAAAATAAAGAAGAAGGCCGTCAGCAAGTAAGGTGCGAATTTACGGTACTTCGGACCGACACAGCTCTTTATAATATCATCGTTCACCATCATGATAAACATCTCCATAAACCCGATGAAACCACCGGGAGCGGCACTTCCCTGCGGGTGCTTGCGATACCAGTGCGCCACACTCAAAATGATGAGAAGCAGCAATGCGCTGTTGATGAGCAAAGCCAGTGTCACCTTCGTGATGGAGATGTCCAACGGGCGTATTTCGTTTCCGGTGGCATCATACTCCACCAGCTTGCCTTCGTACTTGCTTCCTGCGGGAGCGATGGAAAAGCCTTCATAACTTCCACCGTTCTCCTCCAGACGTGAGGATAGAAAGGCATGCCATCCGGTGGTAGAGCTATGCACTATTACCGGCAAAGGAATCGTAACGTGAGTTTCGCCCCACGTCGTGATGTGCCATTCGTAAGAATCGCCGATATGCCCGAAGACAATCTCCTTCACGTCCACCGTATTCTCGGCCCGCACCGTGGCGGGTAGCAACATGCCCAGTGCCAGCAGAATTACAGTCAGTATGTTACGCAATCTTTTCATTGTTACTTTTCTTTTTCAGTTTCCGATTCGCCTCAAAAGTGAAGAAGAACCAGGAATCATAAATCAAATATATCAGATAGTTGGCTATAAACGTCAACAAAAACGCCCTGGCTTCCTCACGTACTGCAACGCAATAAACCAGCATCACAATCATGGAGACCAGCATTCTCATCACACGCATCAGCAGATAAATCTGCAACATTCGTCCTGGCATCCGGTGACGGCAGCTTTCGGTCATATTAATCATGAATACTCCGAAAACAAAGAAGAAAAGCGGAATCAGCGGATAACCGCCGAAATAGTGATGCGGATTTATCGAAAAATACGCCCAACCGCCTACAATTCCTATCAATACCGTCAAGAGCGCTGTATGCAATAAGTAGTTTCTCTTAGTAATAGTCACGCCAACAACCTCTATTTTTTAATTTTTAATTTTTTAATAGCCTATTGCTGTTCTATACAGACGGCAACCCTTCCGTTACTCATCTCCACGAATCCGCTTTGAATATCCAACTCATGTTCCTCACCGTCCGTTGCGTAAATCAATTTCCCCGTTCCCAACGATGATACAATCGGTGCATGCTGCGGCAGGATAGAAAAAGAGCCCATAGTGCCCGGCAATGTAACACTTTCCACTTCCCCGTTGAAGAGTTCCTTCTCCGGTGAAACAATATTCAAATGCAACTTTTTCATCATCAAAGCTCCCAGACTTTTAATTTTTAATCGTTTTTCCCCCTGCCTGCTCCAGTAGTTTCTTACCCTTCTCAATGGCTTCTTCAATGGTTCCCACATTCAAGAAAGCAGGTTCGGGCAGGTAGTCCACCTCTCCGTCAAGAATCATCTTGAAGCCTTTGATAGTGTCCTCAATGGAAACCATTGTACCTGGGACACCCGTAAACTGCTCGGCAACGGCAAACGGCTGTGAAAGGAAACGCTGCACACGACGTGCACGGTTCACCAACGTACGGTCGGCATCAGAGAGTTCCTCCATACCAAGGATGGAGATAATGTCTTGCAATTCCTTGTTGCGCTGCAATATTTGTTTTACACGTTGTGCCACTTCGTAGTGTTCTACCCCCACGATGTGTGGGTCGAGAATACGTGAAGTAGATTCCAACGGGTCCACAGCAGGATAAATACCAAGTTCAGTAATCTTACGACTCAACACCGTGGTGGCATCGAGGTGGGTAAACGTTGTGGCAGGTGCCGGGTCCGTCAAGTCATCGGCAGGCACATATACAGCCTGCACGGAAGTGATGGAGCCGTTTCTTGTAGAGGTAATACGCTCCTGCATGGCACCCATTTCCGTTGCCAGTGTCGGCTGATAGCCTACGGCAGAAGGCATACGGCCCAGCAAGGCCGAAACCTCGGAACCGGCTTGGGTGAAACGGAAGATATTATCAATGAAGAACAGAATGTCACGCGGACCGTCCGTCTCCGCTCCCATGTCACGGAAGGACTCGGCCACCGTCAACCCAGACAATGCCACGGACTGACGCGCACCGGGAGGTTCGTTCATCTGACCGAATATCAAAGACACTTGTGATTTGGCCACTTCGTCATAATCTACTTTGGACAAATCCCAATGGCCTTCCTCCATACCTTTCTTGAATTCTTCTCCGTAACGGATAACGCCGGATTCAATCATTTCTCTCAGCAGGTCGTTGCCTTCACGTGTACGTTCTCCTACACCGGCAAACACAGAGAAGCCGTGCTGCTTCTTCGCAATATTATTAATGAGCTCTTGGATAAGCACCGTCTTGCCTACACCGGCGCCACCAAACAGACCGATTTTACCGCCCTTGCTATATGGTTCCAGCAAGTCGATAACCTTGATGCCTGTATAAAGCACCTCTTGTACGGTAGTCAAATCTTCAAACTTAGGGGGGTCGCGATGGATGGGATAAGCACCTGTACGGTCCAACTCCTTCATGCCGTCGATAGAGTCGCCCACTACGTTCATCAGGCGGCCTTTGATTTGTGTACCTATCGGCATGGTGATGGGGCCTCCCAGCGGATGCACTGTCATTCCTCTCTGCAGGCCGTCCGTACTGTCCATAGCAACAGTACGCACCGTGTTTTCACCAATGTGCTGCTGTACCTCTACAATCAGTCTTTTGCCGTTCGACCTTTTTATTTCCAGTGCGTCGTGAATACTCGGCAACATCATTTCTGCCTCCGTTCCTTCGAAATAGACGTCTACTACAGGCCCGATTACCTGTGAGATATGTCCGACAATCTGTGACATAAGCAATCTTTTTATTCTATATTTCCTTAATTATTTTTCCCAATACTAAGTTGTAAGTCGCGTGTATCCTCATTAACAAGTCAGCCAAGTCGCGTCTTTCATCAGCTATGTACTCGTACCTATTAACGTTTGTCAGCTATGGTTTGTTCATCCCAATAGTTACATAAACAACAACGCAAATGTATAAACAATTTGCATGTAGTTGTTACCGTGTATAGCATTTTTTGAACAAAAAAGACTATTTTGAACGATTAATACTACAATTGGAACAAATTGTTACAGACATGATAACGTCAGTTAACAATTAGCAAGAAAAAGGAATTGCCCACCCATCTTATGAAAAAACACTGAATTGACAACAGAGGTTCTGTATATAATATACAAAAAATAAGCCTTGTCTCTCGACAAGGCTTATTCACAACACAAACACAAAATAAAACACGACAAAACTACTATGCAATCTTACCTGTCTATGCCGGGGAGGCATACGTACTAGTTACGGATATTCACATATACATAAACAGCTTCAGGCTGATTTGCACATTATAAACAAATGCGGGGAGGCATTTGTTTATTGCCTATTTGTTAAAAAACACAAATTCAAAGTTTGTCATTGAATACCTCTTTCACGAAGCTTCAACTGCCATTTCCATGCAGAAAGTAAAGTATCTTCAATACTTGTTTCTGCCTTCCAACCCAGTTCATTGTTTGCCAATTCCGGGTTTGCCCATACCTTCTCAATATCACCGGCACGCCGCCCTACTATCTGATAGTTCAGTTTTACACCGGTAGCCTTTTCGAAAGCATTAATCAGTTCCAATACGGAAAGTCCACGACCTGTACCGATATTGAATACTTCCACTTTTTCCTTCTGCTTGTTCTCCAAGATACGGCGGATAGCCACTACGTGTGCTTTGGCCAAATCGACTACATTGATGAAGTCGCGGATACAAGAACCGTCGGGAGTATCATAATCGTCACCAAACACGCTCAGTTTCTCACGGATGCCGATAGCGGTCTGGGTAAGATAAGGAATCAAGTTCTGCGGTACACCGTTAGGCAACTCTCCCAGCAATGCTGTGGGGTGTGCACCTATCGGGTTGAAGTAACGCAACAAGATGGCGTTTATCGGAGCACCGGAAGCAACCGTATCACGTACAATCTCTTCATTGATTTGCTTCGTGTTTCCATACGGAGACTCAGCTTTCTTAATAGGTGCCTTTTCCGTTACCGGAAGTTCGTCCGGCTGGCCGTAAACTGTGCAGGAAGAAGAGAATACGATACCTTCCACTCCATGCTTCGGCATCAATTCCAGCAGGTTTATCAGTGAAACCAGGTTATTACGATAGTAAAGCAATGGTTTCTGGACAGATTCACCCACAGCCTTGCTGGCCGCAAAGTGAATGATGGCTTTAATGCCTTTATATTTGGTAAACACAGCGTCAAGACCGGCATAATCCAAGCAATCCAATTCCTCGAATGCAGGGCGGATGCCCGATACCTTCTCTATGTTATCTACAACATCTGCGCTGGAGTTTGACAAATTATCAATAATAACAACTTCATAACCTGCGTTTTGAAGTTCCACCACCGTGTGAGAACCAATATAACCGGTTCCACCCGTAACTAAGATTTTCCCTTTCATATTAAATATAGATAATTTAGCTTTTAGGTTATCAATACGCCACAAATGTAAGGAAATAAATTAATAAAAACAGAAAAAGGGGGATAAATTTTAGTTTATCCCCCTTCCACTTTATTTCCGGTTTTTCTTCTTTAAATCTTCACAACCCCCGAAAAGCCCATGAATGCCATTGCCAGCAGTCCGGCAGTAATCAAAGCTATCGGAGTACCCTGCATACCTTTCGGTACACTAACCAGGCTCATTTGCTCGCGCAGGCCTGCAAACAGTGTCAGTGCCAAGCCGAAACCAAGTGCCGTGGAGAATGCATAAACCACTCCCGTCAGCAAATCATAATCTTTTTGGATAACAAGGATAGCCACACCGAGAATACAGCAGTTGGTAGTAATCAACGGCAGGAACACGCCCAAGGCCTGATACAGAGAAGGAGAAACTTTCTTCAGGATAATCTCTACCATCTGCACCAATGCGGCAATCACCAGGATAAAGGTAATAGTCTGCAAATAGCCCAAATCAAAAGCGTCGAGCACATACTTCTGAATAAGGAATGTCACGATAGTGGCGATGGTGAGCACGAATGCCACCGCTGCCGACATGCCCAATGCAGTCTCCACTTTCTTGGAAACTCCCAAGAACGGGCAAATTCCCAAGAATTGCGACAATACGATGTTGTTTACAAAGATTGCCGAGATAAATATCAATATATATTCCATAATCATTAAATTAAGAATTAAAAACTAAAAATTAAAAGCCCGGCAGCCTACCGCCGATACGTTCTCAATTTTTTCATTTTTAATTTTTCATTATTAATTCTTCTTCATACTGTTGATTAAAGCAATGAGATAGCCCAATGCGATGAATGCACCCGGAGCAAGGACAAATACCAACATGCCGTATTCTTCAGGAAGGATACTCAAGTTGAATATCTTGCCGGTTCCCAGGAACTCACGCACGGCACCCAGTAATGTCAGTGCAATGGTAAAGCCCAAGCCCATGCCCAGACCGTCGAACAAGGAAGCCACCGGATTGTTTTTGGCAGCAAATGCCTCGGCACGTCCCAATACGATACAGTTTACAACAATCAGTGGAATGAACAGGCCCAGTGTGGCGTACAATGCAGGAACGTAAGCTTGCATTATCATCTGCAACAGTGTCACAAATGATGCTATGACTACAATGAATGAAGGGATACGCACCATATCGGGAATCAGATTCTTGATGGCAGAAATCACCACATTGGAACATATCAGCACGAACATTGTAGCCAGTCCCATACCCATACCGTTAATGGCAGAGGAAGTGGTACCCAGTGTAGGACACATACCCAGCAGGAGTACAAACGTAGGATTCTCTTTGATAATCCCGTTCATCATAACTTTAAAATTATTCATATCTTCTACTCCTTTCTCATTTAGCGCTGAGTGTATCCACAGCTTCGGGAGCTGCGGAATCAGCAGGTTGTTCAACATTCTTTTGAGTAGCGCCGGTAGTGCCGTCGGCAGTTTCCTGACCGGCATAGGCAGCATAAGCCGCATTCACTGCATTCAAAAAAGCACGTGAGGTGATGGTAGACGCTGTAATGGCATCTACTTTACCACCGTCCTTGCTCACTGTCAATGCAGCTTCACCCGGATTCATGCCGGTGATGTCACCTTTATTGCCTTTCTTGAACCAGTCGGCAGCTTTGGAGCCCAACCCCGGAGTTTCCACATGCGACAACAAGGAGTAGTCGATGATTTTGCCTTCAGCATCGAAACCGACCAACACTTTCAGCTCACCGCCAAACCCCATGGCAACAGCTTCCACAGCAGCTCCGATATATTCTCCGCCTTTGGTGGCAGGATATACAGAATACTGTACTCCGTTTACTTCCTGCATCTTCTTCTCGGCGATGGGGTCATTGTCGAAGCCCGAAACCACCGCACTTACGGCATCGCTCAAGGTCTTTGCATTGGCCTGCGCAATGGGCTCCTTCGTCAATTCGTTTACATAAGCCAGCAACGCTACGGAGATTGCGGTAACGCCCGTAAGTACCAGCAACATATTCTTCAAGGATGATTCTAACTTTTTCATTTCTTCTTCGCTACCTCCCCAAAGCGTTTAGGTTTAACATAGGTGTTGATGAGCGGAGTGAACGCATTCATAATCAGAATGGCAAACGACATACCCTCCGGATATGCACCGAACAGACGGATGATGACAGTCAGTAGGCCGATGCAAACACCATAAATCAGCATACCTTTGTGGCTCATCGGAGAAGTCACGTAGTCCGTAGCCATAAAGACAGCACCCAGCATCAGACCACCGGACAACAACTGTACGACCGGGGATACATAAAGTTCCGGATTGACCAGATACATGATACCGGAGAACACGAATACCGTCACCAGAATAGATACCGGAATGTGCCAGGTGATGATTTTCTTCCACAACATGTAGAACAAACCAAGCAGCAGCGCCAAGGCACTCACCTCACCGAGACATCCTCCATTATTACCTATCAGAAGGTCGAAAGCTCCCGGAAGGTCGCTCAGGGACATGCCCGGAGCACCATTGATGACACCTTTCATAATAGCCAGCGGCGTAGCAGCCGTCGTGGCATCCGTATAGGCTGTCAAC
The DNA here is from genome assembly GCF_964250605.1 of Bacteroides sp. AR20. Lineage (NCBI taxonomy): Bacteria > Pseudomonadati > Bacteroidota > Bacteroidia > Bacteroidales > Bacteroidaceae > Bacteroides > Bacteroides sp. AR20. Next base: position 7,678 of record NZ_CAXUGK010000052.1, read on the forward strand.
TGGCCTACAGCCGGCCATGTCGTCATCTGCACGGGGAATGAAAGCAACAGGAACACACGTCCTGCCAGTGCAGGGTTAAAGGGATTGCAACCCAAACCTCCGAAGGACATCTTGCCTACCCCGATGGCAAACAAGGCACCAAGGATGATAATCCAGATGGGCAGGTTGGAAGGCAGGTTAAAGGCCAGCAACACACCGGTAATGATGGCAGAGCCGTCGGTGATGGTTGTGGTCTCTTTTTTCATGAGGAATTTGCCGATGGCCCATTCAAAGAACAAGCAGGCTGCTACGGAAGTGGCCGTAACAATCAGCGCACCCAGTCCGAAAAAGTAAAGCGAAACAAGGAATGCCGGAATCAATGCGATAAGCACACCGTACATATTCTTCTTCACGCTGTCACCGCCGTGAACGTGGGGCGAAAGGGATACGATTAATTTATTCATACTTCGTTATTTTTTAGCTTGACGTGCACGGATCATCGCTCCTACCTTACCCTTACCCAAGCGGATATAATCCAGCATCGGACGGTTGGAAGGACAAGTGAACTGGCATGAACCGCATTCTATACACGACATAATGTCTTCTTTCTCTACTCTTTCAAAATCTCCGTGGGCCGAAACGGTAGCCAGCAGATACGGCTCCAACCCCATCGGGCAGGCTCCCACGCACTTGGCACAACGGATACAAGGCTGTACCTCGCCGCGCTTGGCTTCCTTCTCGTTCATAATCAGAATACCGGAGCTTCCTTTGGCTGTCGGTACATCCGTATTTACCAGAGCTTTACCCATCATCGGGCCACCGCCGATAATCTTGCCCGTATCTTCGGGCAGACCGCCGCAAGCTTCAATCAGCTGCTTCATCGGCGTACCGATACGTGCCAGGAAATTGGACGGCTTTGCCAACGACTTACCAGTCACGGTAATGACACGCTCAAACAGAGGTTTGTTCTTCTGTACGGCCTGGTAAACGGCAAATGCGGTACCCACATTCTGCACCACAGCTCCCGTGGAGATAGGCAGCGCACCGGCTGCAACCTGGCGACTGATGACAGCATCAATCAACTGCTTTTCACCACCCTGCGGATATTGTACCTTCAAGGGTACCACCTCGATACCTGCATAGCTGGAAGCAACCTTCGTCATCAGCTGGATGGCATCGGGCTTGTTGTTCTCAATGCCAATGAATGCCTTGTTCACCTTTACCGCTTTCATCAGAATGGATACACCTACCATAATTTCTTCCGCATGTTCCAGCATCAGCTGATGGTCGGCAGTCAGATACGGTTCGCACTCTACGGCGTTGATGATGACACACTCTGCCTTGAATGCAGGAGGAGGACACAACTTGACCTGCGTAGGGAAGCATGCACCGCCCAGACCTACGATACCGGCATCAGCGATTTTCTTCACGATTTCCTCGGAGGTCAGACTGCATTCCTTCACCAACGTTTCGGAACGGTCAATGGATTCTTCCCATTCATCCCCTTCTACGTCAATGAATATAGCAGGCTTGGCGTAACCGCTGGCATCGACAATCGTGTCAATCTTAGCGACTTTCCCGCTGACAGACGAATGAATGGCTGCTGATACAAAACCGCCGGGCTCGGCAATCTTTGTACCCACTTTCACAACATCACCTTTGGCAACGATAGGCTTGGCAGGAGCACCGATGTGCTGTCCCAGCAAGATAGCGGCCTTGGCCGGAATCTCTGCCTTGATGATAGGCTGATGTGCTGAAAGTTTATTTTCGTGTGGATGGACTCCACCAATTGAAAATGTCTTCAACATACAATTCTGTATTTTTAGTCGTTTATTTACTTTATTAATTCATACCTCAACTTGGGAAGTCTAAACCTCTGCTTTAGGAGTCTCAACCTCAGCTTTAGGAACTGCAACCTTTACTTGGGGAGCTGTATCGTCAGCCTTCGGTTTGCGCGGCGGGAAGTTGAGGGCAATGATTGTGTTTTGCGGACAAGCTTCCTCGCACTTGCGACAGGATTTGCACTTATTGGGGTCAATGTAAGCCAGATTGTTTTCCAGCGTGATAGCCTCGAACGGACAAACCTTCACACACTTGCCGCAACCGATACATGCCACGGTACAAGCCTTGCGTGCTACGGCCCCCTTGTCCTTGTTTACACACTGTACGTAAATACGACGTGATTTCTTGCCTTGAGGACGGATTTCAATAATAGATTTCGGACAAGCCTTGGCACAAGCTCCACAAGCCGTACACTTTTCCTCATCCACTTCGGGAAGTCCGGTCTCCGGATTCATGTGGATAGCATCGAACTGGCAGGCAGCCACACAGTCGCCGCATCCCAGACAGCCATAACTACAACCCGTTTCACCACCATAGAGAGAAGCCGCAATGGCACAACTCTTGGCGCCATCGTATTGGTTCACACGAGGACGGTTGGCACAAGTTCCATTACATCTCACCACCGCAACCATAGGTTCGGCAGCAGCGGCATCCAAGCCCAGAATCTCGGCAATCTTTGTCATGACGGGCTGTCCACCCACCGGACAAAGTTTACCATCCAGCGAACCTGCCTTTACGCAAGCATCTGCAAATCCGCTACAACCGGGGTAACCACATCCACCGCAATTTGCCTGGGGAAGCACCTCTGCTACCTGGGCAATCCGCGGATCTTCATACACGGCGAATTTCTTGGAAGCCACGTAAAGAATAGCGGCCGATACCAGCGCTATAACTCCCAATGAAATCACTGCAATCAGAATTACATTCATAAATTAGTTGTTTATTAATTATTTGTTTTATTATTAGTTAGTTCATCGGTCGTACGGAGAATGAGAACTTCTTACCCATCCGCGACTTGTTCAGCCACAATATATTATAATAAGGTACAAGAAGTGCTAGCGAACAAAGCGCGGAACGCAGCTCGTCATTCCAGATAGCCATAAAGACAAATAGTGAGATTATCAGAATAAGGAAAGGAAATATAAAGGCAAACAGAACTGCCATCACTCCCATTGAAAGTTCGCCCGTCACCCATACACGGTCGCCGGGCTGGTAGGATGCGGCATTGGCATCGGCCACATCGACAAGTTTCTCTTTCGTATCCGCAGAGGTACAATGTCCCTTGACACTACACGAAGCGCACGCTGAAGTCTGGATGATTCTCACTTGGAGATGAGAACCGTTTATGTTTTCCACAATACCTTGATGTTTTATAGTATTCGCCATTTTGCAAAGTGTGCATTACAAATCGCGGCAAATTTACGCATTATTTGTGAACTGCAAACCTTTCCTATGCATTTTCTGTGTTCGTAAACGTGCTTTTTCTATGTTTTTATGTTTTTTCACCTGCCACAGACTACAAAAAGACAAAAAACAGACGGTCTGTCAAGGAAAAACAGACCGTCCGACTAACCAAAACAGATAATCTGTTCACTCCGAACAGACCATTTGTTTATTTACCATTTATAATTGATACCGAAACTGAGCAATTCTTTTACCTGAAAATAGCTGTCCCCTTCCGTCGGCTTGGCACTGTCGTCATAGCGGGCGTGCACATAGAGCTTGGTGGAAAGATAGCGGTTCAGCACAAAGTTCACCGTGTTTTCCCATTCGATACGCGTCCACTCATAACTGGTCTGGAAGTCCAGGCGGGAATCCAGCGTAATGGAAGGAATGATGGTCCACGAAAGTGTAGGCTGTATCTGCGAACCGAAGTTATGCTTCACGCACTTGCCCTCCTCAAGACCGAAACTCACTTCATTCACACCCTTATTCCCCACATAGCGCAGCATGTACGTCAGCGGAGCCATGAAAACGGACAAGCTGAATTTCTGCTTCTTCAACTTGTAGTCCATACCGATACTGCTTGACCAGTCCGCCGGAGCAAAGAAAGCCGAAACCAGCTCTTCACTGTTGGCCTTGTAGCCATTGCAGAACTGGGTCTTAAACTCAGTCGTGATGGTATAATACCACTTGGACGCAGCTTGAATACCCAGTTTACTGTACAGCCGAAGCTGGTCGGTACTTACCAGATAGTTATGAAACTCGTCGGAAGGTGCGGAGCTGAAGCCCAGCTTGGCATCGAGCAGATTTTCCCACTGCACCTTTTCACGGTCATTATAGTTGGCAAACAATTGCAGGTTGGCAAGCACGGCGTTAGTGCTCTCACCTCCCTTGTACCAGTTGTCGGAGATATAGTTCTGGGTAATCTGCAACGAACCGTTTCCACCCGTCACCCACCAGTTGGGCTTGTGGATAATCACGTCGGCTTCCTCCTTCACTCCCACCATATTCTCCTGCGCAAACAGTTTCACGACGGACGGCTTGGAAGAAACCTCCTTCTCTATATTATCCTTGAATATCTTCCCTTTCATCACCTCCTTCTCGGTCATTACAACCAGATTGGGACAATTCACATACGTGTTCAGCAGCGTACGGTCCACCAGTTTGTTGGCTCGGTCCTTTGAGGTGAAACTCAGTGTGTCGAACGGCAACATCTCGCGCGTCAGGGCAGGCACCGTATCAGGCACCTGGAAATGCCAGTCCACCTTGGAAAGGCGTCTCATGGGAGCATAATAATAGGTAAGGGGAAGGAACAACCTATAGTAGTTCGGATTGGAAGGTATATAACGCTCCGGAGTCGTGGGGTCATTCAAATAATCCAGCACTCCGATATACCTTTCATATAATATGGAAACAGTATCCAGCCTGTACCCCATACCTTCCGGTTTCAATTTCAGAATCATGTATTCTTTCATTATATCCGGCAAGGTGTCGGCTTTGGCAGTTGTTTCCTGTCCACTGTTCTTCGAGGCGGTATCCAGCGTATTCTGTGCCATCACCGACGAAGAAATCATCGTAGCAATTAACCAAAATGCAATGTGTCTATTCTTCATAATGCCCTAAAGTCTATGTTTCGAGCGCAAATTTAGCTTAAAATGTTTAGAAAACATAGAAAAGCCATAAGAAAAAGGCAAGAAGGACTTTCTTCGATGAAATCGTATCTCTTGAGTTCAACTTATAAATGCAACTTTTTGGGTGCGGATAATAAGCAATAAAAACATTTATTTTTCAGAGAG
>NZ_CAXUGK010000053.1:0-10399 GCF_964250605.1 Bacteroides sp. AR20
CTTGGCGCGGGCCGTTCCCCGACCGATGAGTTTTCTAGAGATAAATAATGCGTGACACAGTTTATTTTACACTACCGAACATCCTCCTTTTTTTCTCCAGAAACTTTTTTCTCCTCACTTTGCTTCCACACTTCCGCCCACCTCCTGCATCCCCCTGTCCATCGGCATTTACCCCGCTGTGGAAGCAACAAAAAAAGGTGGAAGCAAAATCTGCTTCCACCTACTCAAAATGCCATAGTTTTACCATAACTAACTCACTCTTATTTTAATACATCGAACAAAGCTTATAAAACGCTTACACCAGTTTCCCCATACCTCTACACCCATCCTACCCATAAAATCTGCAATACCCATATCCCCCCTTATCTTCATCCCAAATCCACAACAGACTCCTCCCCCTCTCATCATAAAAAATGACCCCGTTCATTTCATTCTCCCTCCACTTTCCACTATCTTTGTCCCCACGATGAAAAAGTTTGCCGACGTCATATTGCCTTTGCCTTTGCACAGCTGCTTCACCTATTCCCTGCCCGACGAGTGGGCGGATGAAGTGCAGATTGGTTGCCGGGTGGTAGTACCATTCGGACGGAAGAAATACTATACAGCCATCGTGCGCAACGTGCACTATTGTGCCCCCACCGAATACGAAGTAAAGGAAGTGTCCGCTTTGCTGGATGCCCGCCCGATACTGCTTCCGCGGCAGTTCAAGTTCTGGGAATGGCTCTCCGATTACTATCTCTGCACGCAAGGAGACGTCTACAAAGCTGCCTTACCCTCTGGCTTGAAGCTGGAAAGCGAAACAATCGTAGAGTACAACCCCGATTTCGAATCCGATGTCTGCCTGCCGGAGAAGGAACAGAAGATACTGGATATGCTCTCTGCCGACCCGGAGCAATGCGTGACGAAACTGGAGAAGGAGACCGGCATCAAGAACATACTTTCTGTCATCAAGTCACTGCTCGACAAAGAGGCCATCTTCGTAAAGGAAGAATTGCGCCGCACCTACAAGCCTAAGACCGAAACCCGTGTACGCCTCACCGCCGCCGCCCGCAACGAACACCGCCTGCACATCTTCTTCGACGAGTTGCAGCACCGTGCCCCCAAGCAACTGGACCTGCTGATGAAATATCTGGAACTCTCCGGCTACCTCAGCGGACGAGATATAAAAGAAGTCTCCAAAGCCGAACTGCTGCAACGCACCTATGCCACCCCTGCCGTATTCAACGGTCTTGTGGACCGTGGTGTATTCGAAGTCTACCAGCAGGAAATAGGTCGCATAGACAAAGCACTCCTCAAAGAAGTCATCCCCGTCAACCCGCTGAACGAGCACCAGCAACGCGCTTATCACTCCATCTTAGAGAATTTCCAAAGCAAGAATGTCTGCCTGCTGCATGGCATCACGGCAAGCGGCAAGACAGAAGTCTACATTCACTTGATAGAGGAAACCATCCGGCAAGGAAAGCAAGTGCTCTATCTCCTGCCCGAAATAGCCCTCACTGCACAAATCACAGAGCGCCTGCAACGCGTATTCGGCTCCCGACTGGGCATCTATCACTCCAAGTTCCCCGATGCCGAACGGGTGGAAATCTGGCAGAAGCAGCTGTCGGAAGCAGACTATGACATTATTCTCGGCGTCCGCTCCTCCGTTTTCCTTCCTTTCCGCAACCTCGGTCTTGTGATTGTGGACGAGGAGCACGAAAACACTTACAAGCAGCAAGACCCCGCCCCCCGCTATCATGCCCGCAATGCAGCCATTGTACTCGCCTCCATGTACGGCGCCAAAACTCTGTTGGGTACAGCAACCCCTTCTGTAGAGACTTGGCACAATGCCACATCCGGCAAGTATGGCCTTGTGGAACTGAAAGAACGCTATAAAGAGATACAACTGCCGGAGATTATCCCCGTAGACATCAAGGAGCTGCACCGCAAGAAGAAGATGAACGGTCCGTTCTCCCCACTGCTCCTACAATATATCCGCGAGGCACTGGAACAAAAAGAACAAGTCATCCTCTTCCAGAACCGCCGCGGCTTCGCCCCCATGATAGAGTGCAACACCTGCGGCTGGGTACCCAAGTGCAAGAACTGCGACGTCAGCCTCACCTACCATAAGGGGCTGAACCAACTGACCTGCCACTACTGTGGCTACACCTACCAACTGCCCCGCATCTGCCCCGCCTGCGAGGGCACTGACCTGCGCAACCGCGGCTTCGGCACGGAAAAAATAGAAGATGACATCAAAGCCCTCTTCCCCGACGCCCGCGTAGCCCGTATGGACTTGGACACCACCCGCACCCGTACCGCCTACGAGCGCATCATCTCCGATTTCCAGCAAGGCAAGACGGACATCCTGATAGGCACGCAAATGGTGTCCAAGGGTCTGGACTTCGACCACGTCAGCATTGTGGGCATACTCAATGCCGACACCATGCTGAACTATCCCGACTTCCGCGCCTACGAGCGCGCCTTCCAGCTGATGGCGCAGGTTGCCGGACGCGCCGGACGGAAGAACAAGCGCGGCAGGGTGGTGCTACAAACCAAAAGCATCGACCATCCCATCATCCCGCAAGTCATTGCCAACGACTACGAAGCCATGGTAGGCGGGCAGCTTGCCGAACGCCAGATGTTCCACTACCCGCCCTACTACCGCCTGGTGTATGTCTACCTGAAGAACCGGAACGAGACCCTGCTCGACCTCATGGCACAGACTATGGCCGCCAAGCTCCGCACCGTCTTTGGCAACCGTGTGCTGGGACCGGACAAGCCGCCCGTAGCACGCGTACAGACCCTGTTCATCCGAAAGATTATCTTGAAGATAGAAACCAATGCCCCGATGGCACGTGCCCGCGAGCTGCTCGTCCAGGTGCAAAAGGAGATGGTGGCGGAAGACCGCTTCAAGTCGTTGATAGTGTATTATGATGTAGACCCGATGTAAATAACTCGTAACTAAAGAAATATGAAGAAGATACTTTTCGTTTGCCTCGGCAACATTTGCCGTTCCTCCTCGGCAGAGGGAGTCATGAAACATCTGATAGAAGAAGCCGGACGTGCGGATGAGTTTTTAATCGATTCTGCAGGCATTCTGTCCTATCACCAGGGCGAACTGCCGGACAGCCGGATGCGTGCCCATGCTGCCCGCCGTGGATACAATCTGACGCATCTTTCGCGACCCGTACGTACCGAGGATTTTTACAACTTCGACCTGATTATCGGTATGGACGACCGCAACATCGACGACCTGAAAGATCGTGCCCCTTCAACCGCCGAATGGAGCAAGATACACCGCATGACGGAATACTGTACAAAGTTTACCCATGCCGACCATGTACCGGACCCCTACTACGGCGGTTCCGAAGGTTTTGAGTATGTGCTGGACATTCTGGAAGATGCTTGTGCGGGGTTACTGCAGAGCATTTAATCCAGCGGCATTACATGATACAGTGTCCCCTGCCTTGACTTCTTGTTCGGTATTTCAAGCTTCTTGAGCGTCCGCCCGAATACGGCAACCTTGTTGATTGCCAGACGGTCACGCGTTTTTGTCTGTAAAGCGGAAAGAATCTGCATGGGCATCATCCATTGCCCCTCTTCATCCTCTTCTGCCGCGCGGAAATGGCTGTGGAAGAGTTGTTCCAGTGGGGTGAGCTGTTCAAATTCCCGGTTCGTCCGCTTCAAGATGGCTTCATCGGCATCATCCAGCCAGTAACGCTCACCTTTGGCTACGGCATTCAGAGCCTGCGCATAGAGCTGGCGGTAGTTGATGGTGACATTCGTATCGATGGGACCGGTGACCTCAATGCAGATGAAACGGCGGCTGCCACTGGGATCGGACAGCAAGTCCTTCTGATTGCTGGTACCGATGAAGGAGGCATACCGCCGCATCTCACGGATGGTGCTGCCGTAGGGTTTGCGCAGGTTGGCAACCGGTTTCTGCAGCAGATGCTTCAAGAAACCCTGCTGGTTGATGCTGATTTGGTCGAACTCGTCGATGTTGACGAGCAGAAAGCGTCCCAGGCTGCGCTCCGCTTCCTGCCTGCTCTTGAAGTCGATGCTGTCCGTATAGCCGAAACGCAGCTCCGGTGGCAGCAAAATGCGGCAAAAGGTGGATTTCCGGAACCCTTGAGAACCGACAAGCAGAGGAGAAGTATTGTTTCCGTGTTGCCGGTCCATTCCACGCCAGTGTGCCACCATGCCCAGGAACCAGCGGTAGAACAGCTCCTGCCAATGAGGATTGTGGCACGGAACGAGGTCGGCCAACGCCCGGATGCGGTCTTTCCCGTCCCAGCGGCCGGTGTCGTAAAGGTATTCTTCGACGGGATTATAGAGTGGTACGTAGTCTGAAGTTAGGAAACGGTTGATATCGCGGTCCCATACGCGGATACCCTCCTTCAGGGCATTCATGGAGACCGTACTGCGGGCACGCTGGTCAGCAGGCTTGAAATAGAAATGGACGGAGTCGCGCTGACGGTATTCCAAATCATCCAGAACGGTGTTGTAGCGAAACTCATACCGGCGGCCCATAAACTCTTCCAGCCGGAAAACGCTCTCCTGCTCTTGCGTCAGACTGCTCTTTTTCCCGAAGCCTTTAAGCTCTTGATATAGGTTATGAATCGTTTGACGGACAATGAATTCATCCGTTTCCCGGTAATAGTGCATCAATGTCTGGCGGACTACTTCCTCTTCGGGAATGCCTGCCTTGAAACAATGTTCGGCCAGAGGCACCAGCAGTATCCGTAAATCCCCGTCCCGTTTCCAGCCGCCCAATCCGCGGAATGCACGGTCAAGGGCCGACTCGAAGAGTACGGCAAAGGTGTCCGAGGCTTTACTGTCCGGATGCAGCCGCAACAGCGGGTTCTTTTCTGCGAGTTTTCGTTGCCGGAAGTTCTCTTCCTCGGGCATGCCGAGGGGTTGTTCCAAGCAGAAAGGCACAGCGGCAGGATTGTAGTAAGGATATCCATCCAGAGTCATGCGGCAACTCTGGGTAAGGGAAGGTTCTTTCAATGTAATGGCAAACGGCAGCAAGGGCTGGTAGCACTTCACCGTCATACGGTAGGCGTGGGCATGAAACAAGGCGGCATCGCTCTCCAGCTTCGGTGTCGTGCCGTCGGGCAGGGCAAACAATACCCATATCTTGGCACTCCGTCCGCTGGAACCGCAGAAAGCGGCAAAGGTCTGTGGCAGCAGGGCAGCTTGTTGCTTTACATATTCCGCTTCGGCAATGCCCGACAGACGGTTTATTTCCAGTTGTACGAGTCCGTTATAGTTCTTCATCCGTCGTTCCCCCTCTTGTGTACGGCTATATTCCACGGCGGGATAGATGCGGGGCAGCTTGTCTATATGTTCGTATTGGGCGCAAGTGCCCTCCAGTTGAGGAAGGATGACCCGGAGGGTCGATACATGTCCGGCTTTGGTTTCGGTTTTTAGTTTTTTAATCAGTGCATCCGTTTCCAGGGTGCTGAGGGCTTCCTTTCCGCTCTCTTTTTCTGCTCTAATCAAGGTAATTTTCATTCTGTTTGTCAGCTTGTTTGGGTAAATATAATTCTCGTAAAGATACGACATCAGGAGGCGGAAAACAAGTATTCAGCAGAATAATTATTAAATAAATGCCTGCTTCCACAAACTATACAGCGTGGTGTCGGAAACCTTTGGATTTCTTTTTTAAAACATAGGCATTCCTTTGCTTTTCTCCCTTTGTTTGTCTACTTTTGTATAGGGAATAGATGACGCCTAACGACCATGAACAACTCTGCTTACGGCCATGAAGCAATCGCTTGACGACCGTAAGCAGAGTTGTTCATGGCCGTTAGGCGTCTCTCTTTCCATAGCTTTTACGGATGAAGTACGCCCCCCGCACCTATTCCGCATAGGGCGCAAACTTATTATATAACAACTTAAAAGACATTGAACTATGGCAATTTTATTTGATTGGTATGAGCTTCCGGAACCAAAAGACAAACAGCGGGAAGAAAAGATACTTCATCCACGCATCCGCTTGAACGGCTCTACCACTACCGACGAACTGCGTCGCAGAATTCAGGAACGCAGCTCGTTGACGGAGACTGATGTCTCGGCGGTACTGGATGCCTTGTCGCACGTCATGGGGGAAGACCTTGCCGAGGGGCGGCAGGTGCATCTGGACGGTATCGGCTATTTTCATCCCGTACTGACGAGCACGGAGCCGGTGACCGCTGCGACCAAACGAAAAACCACCAAGATTAAGCTGAAGGGCATCAAGTTTCGTGCCGACCAGGTGCTGAAGAATGAGATAGGTGCCATCAAAGTTAAACCGCTGGGGCTGAATGAGCATTCCCAAAAGCTGAGTGACAAGGAGATTGACAGGCGACTGACGGGCTACTTCTCTACGCATCAGTTCCTTACGCGCGAGAGTTTTCAGGTTCTCTGCGGGATGATGCGTTCCACTGCGCAGCTTCATATTCGCCTGCTTCGTAGCGAAGGCAAGCTCGAGAATGCAGGAAAACTGAACCAACCGATTTATGTACCTTGCACGGGGTATTATGGTAGAGACGAGTAGGTTACGGTAAAACTATAGCGTTTTGAGTAGGTGGAAGCAAAATTTGCTTCCACCTTTTTTTGTTGCTTCCACAGCAGTTCAAGTGCCGATGGATAGGGGGATGCAGGAGGTGGGTGGAAGTGTGGAAGCAAAGTGGGGAGAAAAAAATCTAGAGAGTGATGAGAGGCGCGGAAATCATTCTATATACTTCACCTCTTCACCTAAGGCATCATGGTTCATTTCGCGTATACTGCGATAAAGCTTACCATTTTTCAAATAATAATAATTCTGATAACCAGCAAACTCTATGTTGGCATAGGTTTCATTGTTACGATCTTTGCTTATTTTCCAAGAACTTTCGTAAATCATAGAATCTTTGAAAGTTATGATTGATGTAGAATCTGGACGAAGCTCAAACTTTATGCCGTTGGCAGTAGTGAATATACCGACAAAATCATGTTCTTTTTCGTTGTTGTCACATCCGGTTAGTAGCAGTATTCCCAACAATATTCCTATAATGACTGTTTGTTTCATATTTTTAGTTGTTATATTATAAAAAAGAGTGCTTCAATCGGATGAAGCACTCTCTCTTGTCTGTTTACTTTATTGGCATCTCTTTTCAGAGTTGTCTCTTATCTTCCTGCGGGAGTACCGGCATTTTCATTTACGTGGATTTTGAATTCCTGAGTGAAAGTCTTCCACTTATAACCGAACTTGATAGGAACATAGATTTCATAATCCCAGTTTACAGGAGTACCACTGTGGTTGTAGTAAGTCAGTGTTTCCTTACCAGTTGTTGCATCTACGTTGTAAACTACAGTTGTGTTGGCAGGAAGGCTACCTTCCTTGTAACCAGCCACAGGCTGCAAATTGCCGTCTACCAGTTTCAGGTTAGTCTTAACTTGATCAGTCATCCAGTTGCTCGGAGTACATTCGTAGAATTTGAACAGTTCTTTTTGCAGAGCTGTTGCATTGGGAGCCTCAGAAGCAGTGTAGAAATTACCGTTTTCGTCTGCATTCCAGCAAGTGTAAGTATAAGCACCTGTTACATCTACAGAGCTACCGTTAACAACAGCATCAGTTACTTCTCCTTCTTCCTTATTCACTGTGATAGTCATCGGTTCAATGATGTTGGCATCATAAGCCTTGATAACTTCAGTATGGGCAGCCGGATGTCCCGGAGTTGCATCACCATAGCAAAGGTCTGCAACCAATTTGACAGGAACAATCTGGCCTACCAAAGCTTTGGCAGCTTCTGTCGGTTTGGTGTCTTTTCCGAAATTGGATGCTGCATCCGGATCAGCTTCTTGCAATTTGATGTTATAAGTCTTGTGACCTTTCAGAGGATTATCTACGACAGTACAGAGGTTGTCCTTATAATTGTCAATTGTTGCAGCCAATTCACCTGCAATGTACAATTTTGTGTTGTCAGTACTCAATGTAACAGCACCATCCTTGAATGTCTTGCTGGCAACATCAAAGTACTTATAAGTTTTACCAGCCAACTTTTCAGCATCGAATTCAAAACGTACACCTTCCAATTCAAATGTAGGAGAATAAGGATTCTTCACATTCGCAACGTTCTTATCCTGGAAGTACAGGTATTCCCATGCACCAGTAGCAGGTTTTACACCGTCTTTGTTCAAGAAACCGTTCACTAAGTCAGTGTAGATATTTACGGTCGGATTATTGTTAGTCTTATCGCCAGTCAATACGTGTCCAGTGGTTTCATTCCATGCAGGATTCCATTCCACAGCACCATAAACTACCGGGTTCACATTGAATACAGTGTTGTTGGTGTTTTTCTTCCAATAACGATTGTCATATCCATATCCACCGAATGTAGGTTTGTAGATAGTACGTGTCAATGTAATCTTCAAAGTAGGATATGCTTTTGTCGGATCTTTCCAGAAGAATGTCTTGGTGAATACCATATCTTCGTGATTTTTCCATACCGGATATTTCTTCACGATGTCAGCATGAGTCAAAGTCCACTCAATGTTGTAAGATTCAACGCCGTCTTCTGTATTCTTAAGAAGTTTAACCTTACCATAATCTACTCCATCTTGTGCGTCGAAACCCTCGTCAGTGTAAATGGCGTGGAATTCCTGTTTGGTCATACCGCCTTCTTTTGCACCGTTGTAGATAACTTCGTTCATGGCTACAGTACCAATTCTATCTGCGAAATTGCCACATTTGAATATGGTATCATCGTATGTGAAACCGATTTCACGCATACCTTCTTCTTTCACCCATTTCACCTTGATGTAGCGCATAGCTACCAAAGCATTGTTTACAGTATCCACCAACTCTACACGTACCAACGGTTCGCGGCCTACTGCAGTGGCAGATACACCGTCAAGGCTATAGACTTTTGAAGTCATGTGACCATTCATAGGAGAATCGATTTCTGCAAATTTCTGCTGGTCAGTCTTGTTGCTGTTATTCTCCGGACCACCTAAAGTGATATATTCTTCAGTAGCCTTGTAGAAACGGAATGTCAGACCGTAGTCTTTGTATGCCTTCAACTCTGCATGTTGTTTATGGTCTTCTGCACCGATTTCCGTTGTACAAACCTCAACCAATTTCTTCAGGTCAAGGACTTTGTCATACTGTGCATAAACGTCAATCATGTTGTTAGCTTGTGATTCGTATGCACAAATAGAGTCGTGGTAGTGTACGTAGAATCTGCCTTCGCCATCGGTCTGAACTTCGTCAGCAAATTTGCCGGTCATAGTTTCGCCGTACTTCGTACGTGCATTAGCGATATAAGGAGCTACTTTTGTTTCGTGCAGACGAACATATTCAGAGTTTACATAAACTTGAGTGCCATTTTCCTTAAGGGCTTTAGCTTCATCAGCAGTCAAGTTTTCCTTAGCGATAGGAGCCTTTAGAGAAGCCATGTAGAAAGTTTCTTTTCCACTTGCATGACCGCCTGCTTCATTGATGGATTCGGCAACAGTCTTCTTGAATTGTACTGTCAATACATTGTCTTCTATTTTATAGCCAGTTGGCTGGATAGGAGAGTTCTCCGAAATCGTTGCGCCAGCTTTGGTGAGGATGTTTTCAGATTTGATGCAATCGAAAGAAGGCATATAGATATCCTCTGTACGTACACCCATATTGGGGCTAACGTGGAAGTAAGCCTCATTTTTGTCTGTAGATACCGTGTATGGATTAGCACCAGCTTTATTAACGTGGTCAAGTACAAGAGTTTTGGAATGTGCGGTAAACGTTCCTTCAGAATCTTCGTCAGTTTGAGGACCATCTGTATGTTTTGCCATTGCCTTGTACTCTTGTGGAGTATACTGTAGAGTAGTCAATGTAATAGCAGCAATACCATTGATATGACTTGTAGGAATTACAGCCAGACTAGTCAAACGATGTCCGATAATAGACATAACTTGAGCGCTCAATGCATCAACCTCAGCAGCCAAGTCTTTTAGTTTTTCGTCTGTAACAAAGCCGCCTTCCAATTCTTCTTTCAAGTCGTTGATTTTAGTCTCAACTGCCTCCAAAGAAGCCAACTTCTCAATTTGCTTTTCCAGTTCTTTCTTCAAAGCAGTCAAATCTGCCTCGGATACTCCGCCTTCTGTCGAATTAGCCTTGTCCAAAGCTTCCTGAGCTTTGTTCTTGGCCTCGTTTGCGGCACTTTTGGCTTCATCTACAGCCGTCTGCAACGTAGTAACTTTTGCATTCAGGTCATCAAGTGAAGCTTTCTTGTCCAGTTGTTCCTGCAAGTCCTTGATGTCATCATCATAATCCTTACAAGACGTGAACGTACCTGCAGTACCCAACATCAAGGCACTGAACAGGGTCACACTTAGAAACTTCTTGTTCATAATTGAAAACTTTAAATTTATAAATTTAAAAAAATAAAAAGTGAATAATCTC
>NZ_CAXUGK010000054.1:0-10328 GCF_964250605.1 Bacteroides sp. AR20
ATCTGCATGTGCAGGTCGAAATGCAGAGGATGAAATATTTCACGGGAGGGCTGACATACAAAATTCATTTGAAATAAGAAGTAAGTCAAAGTCTCGTTGACTCCATAAAAAAAGCAGCTAAAGTATGACATCAACTTTAACTGCTTTTATTCTAATAGACCAATTTTACATTGTCAATCCATAGCGAATTGCCAGGAGAACCTATATAAGCACCACCATGACTAGAGGTGAATTGCAACAGCAAATGAGTGGGCACATCGTCCTTCGTCCCCCAGGCAACCTCCTTAATAGGCACACTCTCTCCTTTACTGTTAACTGTATAGCGTTCTTCAACCTGAAGACGCATCATGTGGGCCTTGTATGCAGGGTCACCGGTGATATCACCGTACATGATGGAATAAGTGGCATTATTATGCCAATCGGTAGTAGTATAATATCGTACGACCATCGTTCCTACACGCTTGGCATAGATATTCCCCTTCTCATCTTCCCAACGCTTTTGCAGAAACAGATTCACTTCCGGGAAGTCCTTTCCCTCAACATCTGTGATACGGCTAAAGCCCGTTGCACGGATACGCTTCTCGCGGTCGGACATCTTTACTTTATAATCAAACTGTATGGCGATAGGTTTCTTTGTAAACGGTATGCCGGAATTCAGCATTTTCTGCGGATTCTTGGTCCCCTTGATAGGTTCGTGCACCTCACCCAGAAACATGGAGCCGGCAGCCAGCACCGTGATATCCACTATTCCAAAAACCTTCACACTCTCCATACGGGTGTCCATACGGGCACAGAAACCATCCCCTCGCTTTTCCGGGAAAACAGAAGTATTGGTTTTCGTGATACCGGCTACCCGGGCCATCACATTGGATGTCGCCCACGGCGAACCTCCCATATTCTTGTATGCCTTGGTCTCGGTGACAGTAGCAGTAGGCCCGATGGCATATACATTCTTCGTGGCACCGCCAATAATACCGGATTCCTTGATTTGGCGGTCAATCCATTGATCCATATTTCCGAAAGGAATCATCTCTACCTCGTGCTGCTGCGCAGAAACAGCTCCACAACAGAGCATGGCAGACAGCACTCCCAACATACGAATTTTCTTTTGAATCATTTCTCTCATTGATAATTGACAATCATTATAAATCGTACTTCCACTGTTCCAGTGCAAAATTCCAGTTATCCTGGACCAACTGCACTGTACGCTCATCATACTTGTATTTATTCTTCTTATATCCTTTCTTTCCACCTACATACTTCTCAATATCGACACGCGCCTCTACAAAGCCCGGAATGGACAAAGCCTTGTAGATATATTCAGTCATTCCCATTGCATCCGCTTCGAAGTCCTCAAACTTCACCTCTATCAAGTTTCCTTCAGGAATACATGCCTTGTCCGCTTCGTATTTATGATACAGTTTGGCATAAATGGACAAAATATTCTTCTCAAGCTCCTCATGACTGATATCCTGCAGTTTCAACGGCTGAATGGTGTTAGTAAAGAAACTACGTGTGCTTTCGAAAACAGTATAAGGATTACGCATCAGATAGATAAACTTGGCATTGGGGAACATCTTGACAAGCTCTTTCACACGTCCCGTATGAGGCGGATTCTTACTAAGAAACTGGGTTCCGTTCGTATTCCAAAGAGAAATCTTTATCAGTTTGACGAAAGTCTCCTCAAATACTTTCAGCTCTTTCTCTGTGATGTCATCAAACAGCAGGTATTTATCGGCATACTCTTGCTGATATTCGGGCAGGAACCAGAAATTATAATAGGTGTAGGGCATCATATTTGCCAAAGCAAACTCCTCTTCTTGCGGAAGGTCAACGGCAAGTTCCATATTGTCCGTGGGACGTTTGTCCGGCATCAACCAACTCATGTTCTTCTTGAAGAAAGGCTGCCCCCACATCATAAGATGCGGAAATACAGTCTGGTATGTCGTGTTGTAGCCGAAATGCTTGTCGCAGGAGAAAACATTATGCACAAACGTAGTCCCGCTACGCCAGTGTCCCAAAATGAATACCGGATCATGCCCCAAGGGCTTATCTGCCAGGAGCTTTTCATAGCGTCTGTCCTGCAGAGGAGCCAAAGTGGACAGCAGGCGGCAGACGGCTTTTGTCAGCCGATACTTACCTTTGTAGGCAGCACCGATGTCACGACCGCCCGTTATATCCTTGAATGTTTTCCAATCCGCACCTACCAGGGTGTTTATCGGAAGCTTATTGAATTCTAACAATCCCATTATTATCTTTATATTAATATGTTATGGTTTTCTTCCGGTGATGCCGAGAGAGAATTGCAATACTTATAAAGAAGTACTGCGCTCTATCCGTACAGCCACGCCCTGGCGTTCCAGCTCTTTCACAGCCTTTTCTATAGCTTCGTAATGTTCGGGAGCTATACCCAGCTTAGGCAAATTCAGTATAGGCAGGTCCTCAGCTAAGTGCATGTCCTTATCCTCCACCCTATCGATAATCATACCTACAGCACTGGTATTGTTGGTTATCGGGTCTATCAAGATAAACGAACCGGTAGCCTTATTCTTCTGATAAGGGTCAAAGAAAAGCTCTTTGGCAGTAGTCAGCACCACACGCGCAATCTGATTGAGCTGCATCGGCAATGTTTCCTTGCTCAACTTTCCGTTGTCAATGGAAAGATGCTCCATCGTATTGACATCCACCTTATACTTGATACTGTCGATGCGAGTACGGCTTATATTGGTGGTCTGTTTGATGAAGAATGATTTGTTGATATCCATCGGCTCTTCATCCATCCAAACCAGCATCGTTTCAAAATTGCGGTCCATGACGGGCAGGTTATCCGGATGTACCAGCATTTCCCCTCTCGACACATCTATCTCGTCTTCCAGAGTCAGGGTGACGGACTGGGGCGGAAAGGCGTAATCCAATTCGCCGTCGTATGTAACTATACTCTTGATATGCGACTTCTTACCGGAAGGCAATGCCATCACTTCATCTCCCTTACGAATAATACCCGAAGCCACCTTACCGCAAAAACCACGGAAATCGAGATTGGGGCGCAAGACGTATTGAATCGGGAAACGAAAATCCTTCAAATTATGGTCGTTGTCAATATGTACCGTCTCCAGAAAGTCAAGAAGTGAAATACCCTCATACCAAGGAGTACGTTCCGATTTCTCCACCACATTGTCGCCATCCAAAGCTGACAGCGGAATGCAGTTTACGTCAGGAATGCCCAATGGAGCTATAAACTTCCGATATTCATCGACTATCTCATTAAAACGTTCTTCGGAGAAATCCACCAAGTCCATCTTATTGACAGCAAGCACCACATGCTTGATGCCAAGCAACGACACCAGGAAAGTATGCCGGCGCGTCTGCGTAATGACACCCATACGCGCATCCACCAGAATAATTGCCAAGTTAGCTGTAGAGCCCCCGGTAATCATGTTGCGTGTGTACTGCTCGTGTCCCGGAGTATCGGCAATGATAAACTTACGATTGTTGGTCGAGAAGTAGCGGTATGCCACGTCGATGGTGATGCCTTGTTCGCGCTCCGCCTTCAAGCCGTCCAGCAAAAGGGCGTAGTCAATGTGGTCGCCGGCATTTCCCATGCGCTTGCTGTCGCGTTCCAGTGCGTCCAGCTGGTCCTCATATAGTTTCTTGCTGTCGAACAACAGACGGCCTATCAATGTGGATTTTCCGTCATCCACAGAACCGGCAGTCAGTAAGCGCAACAAGTCTTTCTGCTCATCCTTATCAAGAAAAGCCTTTATATCAAGTGTAGAATCGTTCATCCTTAATGATTTAATTTTTAATTCTTAATTTTTAATTCCTTTAGAAGTATCCCTCGCGCTTCTTCTGCTCCATGCTTGCGTCTTGGTCGAAGTCAATGACACGGGTCGTCCGTTCACTCTTGGTGGTGGTCATCATTTCCTCGACAATCTTCTCGATGGTATCGGCATCGCTTTCCACAGCACCGGTCAACGGCCAGCAACCTAGCGTACGGAAACGCACCATACGCATCTTTATCTGGTCGCGGTACTGTTCCGGCAAGCGGTCGTCATCCGCCATTATCAGATTTCCGTCAATCTCCACACAAGGACGTTCCTTGGCAAAATACAACGGCACAATAGGGATGTTTTCCAAACGTATATATTGCCAGATGTCCAGCTCCGTCCAATTACTTAACGGAAATACGCGGATACTCTCTCCTTTATGTACCCGGGCATTATAAATATCCCACAATTCGGGACGCTGGTTTTTGGGGTCCCATTGATGGAACTTGTCACGGAAGGAGAAAATACGCTCTTTGGCGCGTGACTTCTCCTCGTCGCGGCGAGCGCCACCGAATGCCGCATCAAACTTATACTTATCCAATGCGTGGAGCAAAGCCTGCGTTTTCATCAGGTCCGTATGCACCTTGCTGCCATGCGTAAAAGGTCCGACACCTGCATTGAAAGCTTCCATATTGCTTTCCACTATCAGGTTCCAACCATACTTCTTGGCATACTCGTCACGGAACTGTATCATCTCCTTAAACTTCCACTTGGAATCGATGTGCATCAACGGGAACGGCACTTTGCCGGGAGCAAACGCCTTTTCGGCCAAGCGCACCATAACCGAAGAATCCTTGCCGATACTATACAGCATCACCGGATTTTCAAACTCCGCTGCCACTTCACGGATAATATGAATGGACTCTGCTTCGAGTTCCTTCAAATGGCTCAATTTATATTCTTCTTTCATTATATCTTATTTCTTCTGAATTCTTGGTAAAATGAGTTCCAACAGTTTATTGACCGATTCTTCCAGGCTGAGAACAGAGGTGTCCAACGTCAGAGCCGGATGAGCCGGCTCCTCAAAAGGCGCGGAAATACCAGTAAAATTCTTGATTTCTCCCTTACGTGCCTTGGCATAAAGTCCCTTCACGTCACGGCGTTCACACTCTTCAAGCGGGGTACTGACATAAACTTCCAGAAAATCGTCTTGTCCGATTATATCAGCCGCCATTTCACGAATATCGTTATTAGGACTGATAAAAGCCGCGATTGTTATAACACCCGTATCAAGAAAGAGTTTGGAAACTTCGGCTATACGCCGGATATTCTCCACACGGTCGGCCTCCGTAAAACCGAGGTTATTGTTGATGCCACTGCGGATGTTGTCACCATCCAGGATACGGCAAAGCAATCCTCTTTTATGAAGTTCGCGCTCCAAGGCAATGGCTATCGTACTTTTGCCGGAGCCGCTCAAGCCGGTAAACCAAACCATCACGCTGTGCTGCTTCAACAAGTCTTCTTTGTCTTTCCGCATCAGCATTTTGTCAAATATCGGATATATGTGGTTGTTTTCTTCCATATGTTATTATTTCTTCTTTTTTTAAAATGGCCAAATTAAAGGAATCAAGAAAATGGATATCAGGAAAGTAATGATATTCAAAGGTAACCCGATGCGTACAAAATCCGTGAACTTATAGTTACCGATACCTTGTACAATCAAATTAGTCTGATACCCTATAGGAGTGGAGAAGCTGGCGGAAGCCGCCATACAAATTACAACGAAGAAAGGCATCGGACTGACTCCCATCTGTGAAGAGATGGAAAGTGCCAACGGGAAAGCGAGTGCCGCGGCCGCATTGTTCGTAATCAGCTCTGTAAACAAGTTCGTTATGATAAACACAGCAGCCAGCAACACGTGGGGGCCATAATGATGGCTCATGCCTATAATGAAACGCGCCACAGCATCTGCCACTCCGGAATTCACCATCGCCTTGCTGATAGCAAAAGCACAAGCAATCGTTATCAGAATATCCCAAGATATATATTTGGTATACTTGCGGGCCGGAAATATCTTTGTC
The DNA here is from genome assembly GCF_964250605.1 of Bacteroides sp. AR20. Lineage (NCBI taxonomy): Bacteria > Pseudomonadati > Bacteroidota > Bacteroidia > Bacteroidales > Bacteroidaceae > Bacteroides > Bacteroides sp. AR20. The sequence continues at coordinate 5,849 of NZ_CAXUGK010000054.1, forward strand.
CAGGCCATAATGATAGTAGTAATGGAAACGAAGAAAAACATATCCAACTTGATTTCCGGAAAAGCTTCCTTGACAACCGGAAGTTCACCAACCGTTGCACCCACTATCATCAATATCAGCAAAGCCAAGGCAAACCAGCGCTTTCCCTTTCCGGGCACCGGTTCCGTATCCTTGCCATTGGCCAGCAACACGAACACCGAAGATTCCCCCCAGGTCTTTACAAAAGAGTCATCAGCCATCACCACCAGCGTATCCCCTTCGCGGAGATATTCATTTTCCAGATTTCCAACAATGCTCTGACCGCTACGCTTAATCTCCTTCACTTCGGCCCCATAATGCCGCTTGAAGTTAAAATCACCAAGTTTCTTGTTGATACCGGGAAAACGGGCGCCGAGTACAGCTTCCACCCGATGTAAATCTCCATGCTCCTCCGGTTCCTCATCCAGCTTTACCGCATCCGTACGAACATCCGGCAAAAGCCTTGAGGAAAAAGCGAACAGATAAAGGATGCCTGCAATCGCGACGAAAATGCCCACTTTACCCAACTCGAACATAGTAAAGCCTTCATATCCGGCTTCCAATATCATACCATGCACCACCAGATTGGTCGACGTCCCTATCAGGGTGCAGATTCCGCCAAGTATCGTCACATAAGAAAGGGGTATAAGGAACTTGGTAGCAGGCAATTTTACAGATTCGGCCCAACGCTTGATAATGGGAGCAAAGATAACAACCACCGGAGTATTGTTTAGAAAAGCTGAAATAAAAGCAATGGTGGGCAACATACGGAACTGCGCTTTAAAGACCGTAGTCTTACCTTGGGGAAGCAGCTTCTTGATTACTTGCCCCAAAGCACCCGACTGCCTGATGCCTTCACTGACCAAAAACAGCATGGCAACAGTAATCATCCCCTTATTACTGAACCCTTCCAGCATCTCCTTAGGAGTGAGGATACCTGCACACAAGAACAATACTACGACAGAAAAGAGCACCATGCCCGGACGCATTTTATCCAGAACCAAGGCAATCACCATGCCCAACAATGCCAGCAGCACAAACAATATCTCAAATGTCATAAAGTCGTTATTTTATTTCAGTATGCTTGGGTTCTACGATAAACCACGGATTCAGCAAATCCTCCTTATTATATTGCAAAGGTTCTTCCTTCCCCGCCTGATAAATTTCCATTCCGGCAGCACGTGCAATAGCATGCCCAGCCGCCGTATCCCATTCCATCGTAGGGGCAAAACGAGGATATACATCAGCCTTGCCTTCAGCTACCAGACAAATCTTGATGGAACTTCCACTTGATATAAGCTCAACTTCCGCATGGCTGCATTTCATTTTCTCGATATAATCTTCTGTCTCGGGCGTCAGATGCGAACGGGAAGCCACAATTACAAACCGTTCGTGCACGCTTGTTTCCGGCAGCCGAACAGCTTTCGCAAGCAGTTCATCCCACGACATTCCATCACGTGCAGTAATACTGGATAGCTTATAAGCACCCGAATCATGCACTCCAAAATAGAGCTCCTTTTTTACCGGCACATAAATGACTCCCATTACCGGTACTGAGTGATGCACCAAAGCTATATTCACTGTGAACTCACCGTTCCTCTTGATGAACTCCTTCGTACCGTCCAAAGGGTCTACAATCCATAAAGTTTCCCAACTCCGTCGTTCCGAAAAAGGCAAATGTTTGCCTTCCTCGCTTAGCAGAGGGAAAGGTGTATCAGCCAAAAAACGGCAGATAGTTTCATGAGCCTTACGGTCGGCAATAGTAAGAGGAGAATTATCCGCTTTTTTTTCTACCTGAAAATCCGATGCCGGATCATCGTAAATGGAAAGAATTTTCTCGCCAGCCTGCAAAGCGGCATCAATCGCATTCAGTATATATCGTCGTTCCATACTATATTCTTCTCAAAGATAAGGCACAAAATTAAAAACTTTTTCAGGTCTAAAAGTTTCCATCTCTTGTTTTATAACTTCTTTTAAACGAAAGAGAGAATATTATAAGCACTTTTCACAATCAGGAAAATCAATCCGGAGCAGAGAAAAATAGAGTGAAATATTCACGAAGGAAGAGGAACTAAAGAGACTGTGACAACATGAGTTTATCTGGGTCTTTTCTCAATTAGTCCGTTAGTTCACAGTACTGAACACTTTGTTTCAACCTTTAAAAACAAGTTGTTTCAATAAGAGAAACTAAGTATTTTTCTACAATTTACAAAGGTAGCTAAAACCAATTAACAATCAAATAGTTACCATTTTTTATTGTTGGTTGATGGTAGAGAAAGCGAGCATTATGGGAGATGTTTTGCTGCGACTTCCGTTACTTATCCGTTACCTTGCAAATACAGGTATTTCATGGATTTTAAACGGTTATTTTTTCAATATATTGCGTTGCTTTTCATAACTTCAAAAAGCTCGATATTTATTAATTTTGTAACTAAAAGAAGCGAGTTTATGAGAAGTACATTTTCCGTGTTGTTTTACACCAAGAACCAATCGTTGAAAGATGGTAGGGTTCCCATCATGGGACGTATAACCATCAACAGGACTACCGCCTGCTTCAGTTGTAAGCTGGAAGTTTCACTGGCATTATGGGATGCTAAAGCCAATAGAGCGAAGGGAAAATCCGACGAGGCCAGACGGCTGAACCAGGAGCTTGACCATATCAAGACCCAGATAACAAGGCATTACCAGTATATCTGTGACCATGACAGTCTGGTGACTGCTAAAAGTGTCTATAATCGCTATCTTGGTTTTGGAGATGGTTATCACACCCTTATGGGGCTTTTTAGGGAGGAGCTTGCCTCTTATAAGGAAAAGGTGGGCAAGGAAAAGGCGGCAAGTACCTATCGCGGGCTGGTGGCAGACTACAACAATCTGCTGCTTTTCCTCAAAGAGAAGAGGCATATCGAGGATATAGCCATCGCTGACCTTGACAAGAAGTTCATCGAGGACTATTACAACTGGATGCTTGGTACATGCGCTTTGGCTAGCTCGACGGCTTTCTGCCGGGTCAACACCCTAAAATGGCTGATGTATACCGCCCAGGAAAGAGGCTGGATAAGGCTTCATCCGTTCGTCGGTTTCGACTGCCTGCCCGAATACAAGCGGCGTTCCTTCCTCACCGAGAAGGACTTACAAAGAGTCATCCATGTCAAGTTGAATTACAAGCGCCAGCGTGCGATCCGTGACATGTTCCTGTTCATGTGTTTCACCGGTCTGGCGTATGCGGATCTGAAAGAGATCACGTATAAGAATATCCATACGGATTCCGAGGGTGGTACATGGCTGATGGGCAACCGTATAAAAACCGGTGTGGCCTATGTGGTGAAGCTGCTGCCTATCGCCATCGAGCTGGTCGAGAGGTACAGGGGTGAAAATGAAAAGAAAAGTTCGCCTGACAAGGTGTTTCCCGTAGGCGAATACCAGACTATGGTATCCAGTCTGAGGGTTCTGACTCAAAAGTGCGGCTGCTCAACCGAGATAACCCCGCACATCGGGCGTCACACCTTTGCCGTTCTGGCCATTTTAAAAGGGATGCCGCTAGAAACCCTGCAGAAAGTGTTGGGCCACAAATCCATCCTTTCTACCCAGATTTATGCCGAGCTGATTAATCCGAAAGTCGGTGAAGACACGGACAAGCTGTGTATGAAGATCGGTGACGTATACCGGCTTACCAACTAAAGAAACGGCTGGGTATAAAAAAACTCCTTCGGTCCAAAGTCGCTGAAGGAGTTTTTTCATGTAAAGTATACGTCATTTATCTTATATACTTTCTGAAATCCTTGTAATTCTTTTTTAGAACCTCGTACAATCCGCTTTCCGGATAGAGCAATTTACCTCCTGCCGCGGTGACGGAGGTATAAGGAATTGCTTTCTCGTCTCTGAGGGCCTGCAGTGTCCTTTTGGAGATATGTAGTTTCTCACAGACTTCCTCCCCTGAGAGATAATGTTCATCGGCTATGCCCGGGCGTATTCGTGCCGTTGCTTTTTCCAGTGCTCTTCCGGTTCTCTTAATCCATCCGGTGATTTCCTTAAACTCTTCCGAATCTTTGGTAATGATTTCTGCCATCTGTTATTTTCTGTTTCTTATTAAACCTTCTTCCAATATTTTCTGTATGTCCGCTTCACGGTAGAAATATTTTCCACCGATATGGGAGCAGGGAATCAATCCCCTGTTCCGATGTGCTTGAAGGCATCTCTTTGAGATACCCAGAGCCTGACACACCTCTTGCGCGTCAATCCATTTATCTGGAGACAGCGGGGCAGTTTTCCGATTGAATTCTTCCATTTGTACAGACAGTGTGCTAAGCTGTCTTTTTAATTCCAGATAAGCACTTGTTTCCATAATCGTTATTTCCATAATTTAATGTTTTTAATAAATTCAGATGTGTAGCTAACACTTGAAAAGGGACCCGGAACAACATTTAAAAAGTGCCCCACCCATGGGTATGTTTAACCGAACAAA
>NZ_CAXUGK010000055.1:0-9536 GCF_964250605.1 Bacteroides sp. AR20
TTTGAAAACAGAATCCAGATATAAGAGAACTTATAACTGAATCCCGTTTCTATTTACACAAAATTATGGATACTGCCCATAAATTTATTCCAATCAATCTCGGTACGCTCTAGTTGCTTACCATTCAACCGACGACCTGCACCATCAAGATTATCCTTGAGCAATCTATCCACCTGCTTTTCCGTACTGATAGATGTAGTGTAAAAATGATAGATGTCAGAATCTTGAAGTTTATATAAGGTCTCTGCGGCATCCATAATCTTTTTCTTATCTGTAGTCCTATTCAATAAGACATCAGCCACATTACCCAACTCTTCAAAAGTACAGGCTCCCGAAAAATCCGGATCAGGAATAGACTCGGAAGACATCAATTCTTTCATATCCTCTTGCGACAATCTTTTCTGCGGTACAAAATTATCCTCTACATCTTCCGGATTGACATCCTCATCAACAGGTAACTCAACCTGCTTCAACTCTATTGAGCGTGTCGGAGTCTTGCGAGCGACTTCAGGGTCTTCATAATAGATGATGTTGGACTTTCCCATAACCTCATTCGGGTCATCAAAAACCACAGGCTTAATTTTAGGCTTAGGCTTTTCTTCTACGGGTGACTTCAATGTTTCATCTTGTGAAGTGTCTTCAAATCTCTTGGCAAGTTCCTCTACTATTGCTTGAGCTTCCAAATCAGAATAAGATGAAGGTTGAAATGCTTGCTCTTCAGACTGTACCTTCTGCAACATAGGTCTTTGCATTCTGGCTTTTCGCCTGTCCTTCCTCGCTTTCTCTTCCATCCGTTTCTTTCGATACTTCCACAATCTGATACGGGCAATACGAGCCCAATTGTGTAACATATTCCAGAAGTCATACATTCGCTGACTGAAAATCATATTCCATACTTTGTATAATATATAGGTTGCTGATACTGCCTTAACTGATAAATAGAAAATGGTTGTTGTCATAGTTGTTAAATTTTAGGTGGTGAAAATCGTTCTTTATAAAGTTGAGTTATTTCCTCAATGTTAAGTTCTATATGCTCTGCTATAATGTTACTGAGATAGCTTGCAATGCTGGTCTCTGGAGCAATCACGGGCAAAAAGTTCTTGATTTGCTCGTATAGCTGACGGTTCAGATACACTTGAACACGCCCCGACATAGGTGTATTCATCAAATACTTCTGTCTATAGTTGCTCTCTTCCTTTTTTTTGCGAGGCTTGGGCTTTTCTTGCACCACCTCTTCAACAGGTTCTTCCTCAGTGGTTATGGCTTCATTTAGAATCTCCTGTACAGAAGTTTCATTCTTAGAAACATTATCAGGTTCCCGCCCTGCCATATACCCCCTTATAAGATCCTCATCGACTTTTACGCTCTTCTTTGCCATAGTTATTTCAGTTTAAGTATTTCAAGAAGTTCATTGGCAAGTTCCTGTAATCCGCTTCCTTTGAGTTGCCCCGCAGGAGGAGGCAACAGCGAACATCGGAAATAGGTACGGGACGACATCGATAACTCCTTCTCGTATCGGCAAAGTTCAGGTATACTTGATTTCAGTACTTTTAATCCTGTCTTCTCCATCAACTCCGAATAGTTCTTGAGTACCTCCACATTGCTCCTTCGCTTTACCTTCGTCCAGAACATATAGATGTCCTTAAGCGGAATGCCTTTCTTTTCTGCCAAGAATCTCACCACACTGCTTGCGAAGCTGAAACTGCTATCCATTACAAAGTTGTCGGCAGCAATGGGAGTCAATACATAATCCACATTGAAAATGGTCTGTAAAACTCCGGGGACATCCATAGAACCTGGGAGGTCAATAAAAATGATGTCATACTCTCCAGTTTCAGCAAACTCTCCCGCAGTGGCGCGGGCCTCTTCGGGCCTTACCCTTTTGATAGGATAAATCTTACAACCTCGAAGTCTTTGCTCTTCAAGAAGCGTCATATACCTCTTGTTTTTCTCCACCATCTCCTTGTCTCGTTCGCGGAGATTATAAAGGCTACGCTGGGTAGCATCACAATCCACGATGGCTACACTCTTATCCATCGTATAGTTCAGGAGGCTGGCAAGGGCTACCAACATTGTACTTTTACCAACTCCACCTTTCTGGTTGCTTACTGCAACAAATACTGGCTTTTTCTTCATAACTGTAAATTTTTTAATGGTTAATTACTTATTACATTATTTGTCTATTACTTGGTTTGTTGGTTACTTGGTGATATGGTGACATTGTGCTCACCAACCAATAAGTCAACCTTTGTTTGTTGCAACGCCCCAATAATGCAATAATTATTTGCTTGCTTACTCTCACAATTTCACCAATCCTTAATCACATAATCAGGCAATCAATTATTGGTTTGTTGCACCATTTCTGACGCAAAGAAATAGCGAAAAATTGGAATAATCACTATGTCGTCAAGCCTCTGACTACACATGTCATCATATGTCATCACATTGCATATAACTCACTATTTATCAATAGAATACGCCTGTATAACTTTGCACCCGAAAGGTCTATAGACGCACGACGAACGGAGTTTTCGGATGCTTCTCTCTGAGGGAAACGGCGATAGCCAATTTTACGAAGGAAAATTCATGTTCAAGCGAACATAGCAAGTTGTGTTTTGGGCAGCCCGAAACGATTCGGGCAACCCCAAAACAACTTGCCGCTCGCCTGACGGCTCGGGAAGGGATTCACTCCAAAGTCGTGAATCCATAGCGGAAGTTAGTAACCAATAAAATGTAAAGTTATGGCAAATGACAAGAGACAAACAAGAAGAGATGTAACAGGAAGGCGACCTAAAAAGGATCCCGCTGTTTATCGTTACGGCATTAAACTAAATGCTGAAGAGAACGGACAATTTGAATTGCGGTTTGCAAAGTCTGGTCTTAAGTACAAGGCAAGATTTATAAAGGCAATGATTCTTGACCGTGAGATGAAGGTAGTAAAACTCGACAAGGCGGCTATGGATTACTACATACGCCTCACGAATTTCTATCATCAGTTCCAAGCCATCGGCAACAACTACAACCAGACGGTGCGAGCAGTGAAAGCCAACTTTGGGGATAAGCGGGCATTCGCCCTTGTCGCCAAGCTGGAGAAAGCCACACTGGAGTTGGTAGTACTGAACAAACAGATTATCGCCCTCACACGCGAGTTTGAGGAGAGGCACTTGAACCGTAAAAGCGGAGGTTGATATGGTGGCTAAAATCAACAGAGGTGCTTCACTCTACGGAGCCATCATCTACAACCAGCAGAAGGTAAACGAGGTGACAGGTCGCATCATAGCCGGCAACCGCATGATTACCGATTCTCTCTACGACCCTGATAGGATTGTCAGTCAGACGATGTTCGCTTTTGAGAGTTATCTCGCTGCCAACCGCAACACCGAGAAGCCTATCCTGCATATATCGCTCAATCCGACACTGGACGACAATCTTACCGACAGTCAGTTTGCGGATTTGGCAAGAGCCTATATGCAGAAGATGGGCTACGGCAACCAGCCCTACATTGTCTATCTCCACGAGGACATTGACCGCAGACATATACATATAGTATCTACCTGCGTGAATGAGAACGGTGAGAAGATAGACGATGCTTACGAATGGAACCGCTCGATGAAGGCGTGCCGAGAATTGGAGCAGATGTTCGGACTCAAACAGATTGCCGACAAACGCAGGGAACTATTGGAACCTTATCTGAAAAAGGCGGACTACACCCGTGGCGATGTAAAGCAGCAGGTATCGAATATCCTCAAGAGTGTTTTCACCTCGTATCGTTTCCAATCCTTCGGCGAGTATAGTGCCATGCTCTCGTGCTTCAACATCGAGGCAAAGCAGGTCAAGGGCGAGTTCGATGGCGAGCCCTATTCGGGTATCATCTATACGATGACCGATGATAATGGCAAGCCTGTCTGTACGCCCATCAAGTCCTCGCTTATCGGCAAGCGTTTCGGCTACGAGGGTGTGGAGAAGCGTATCGCCTACAATGCTCAGGAGTTTAGAGCGAAGAGGTGGCAACCCAAAATCCGCAATGATGTGGCTCTGGCTATGCACGGCTCTCGTGGCAACCGCGAGGAGTTCGTGCGTCTGCTCGGCAGCAAGGGCATTGATGTGGTGTTCCGCGAGAACGATGCAGGGCGCATCTACGGTGTCACATTCATCGACCACCACAACCGTGAGGTCTACAACGGTTCTCGTCTGGGTAAGGAGTTCTCGGCAAACACCTTTGAAAAACTCTTCAACTCGCAGGGTGACATACCGTGGACGGAGATGCCAAAGGGGTTCTCCGAGAGCCAGAGCCTATCATCGGCAGACCTCGAATCGGGCATAGAACAAGCCTTCGGAATCTTCTCGTTCGATGCTCCTGCAAATGATCCGCAGGAGGAGATGCTTGCCAAGCAGTACCAGAAGAAAAAGAAGAAGAAACAACGCCGTTCACGCGGCATATCGTAAACCAATTTCACTAACCATTAAAACGAATTAATTATGCAACAGGAAGATGATTTGAGAGGATTGGCAAAGGTCATGGAGTTCATGCGTGCCATATCCATTATATTTATTGTAGTACATATCTACTGGTTCTGCTATCAGGCTATCGTGGATATGGGTATCAACATCGGAGTGGTAGACAAGATACTGCTCAATTTTCAGAATACGGCAGGGCTGTTCAGCAACCTGCTTGTGACAAAGGTCTTCGCCATCATATTCTTGGCTCTGTCGTGCCTCGGTACTAAGGGCGTGAAGAATCAGAAGATGACCTGGCAGAAGATTTATGCGACCTTCCTCGGCGGTCTTGTACTCTTCTTTATGAACTGGTGGTTGCTCGACCTGCCGTTCTCGCCAATTGTGAATATGGTTATCTATATCATTACGATAACAGCCGGATATATCCTCCTGCTTATGTCGGGAGTATGGATTAGCCGTATGTTCAAGCATAACCTTATGGAAGATGTCTTCAATGTGGCCAACGAGAGCTTCATGCAGGAGACACGACTGATGGAGAACGAGTATTCGGTAAATCTGCCTACGAAGTTTGTCTATCAAGGCAAAGAATGGGACGGTTGGATAAATGTCGTGAATCCGTTCCGAGCAACCATCGTATTGGGAACACCGGGTAGCGGTAAGTCGTATGCCGTAGTGAACAACTACATCAAGCAGACCATAGCCAAAGGATTTGCCACATACATCTACGACTATAAGTTTGATGACCTATCGGTAATTGCCTATAACGAGCTATTGAAGAACATCGACAAGTACAAGGTAAAGCCGAGTTTCTATGTCATCAACTTTGACGACCCGCGTCGTTCACACCGCTGTAATCCCATCAATCCGAAGTTTATGGTGGATATCAGCGATGCCTACGAGAGTGCGTACACGATAATGTTGAACCTTAACAAGACATGGATTCAGAAGCAGGGCGACTTCTTTGTGGAATCTCCGATTATTCTTTTGGCTGCGATTATCTGGTATCTGAGAATCTACAAGGACGGTAAGTATTGTACCTTCCCACATACGATTGAGTTCCTGAACAAACCGTATGCGGATATCTTTACGATTCTGACCTCTTATCCTTCGTTGGAAAACTACCTATCTCCATTTATGGACGCATGGAAAGGTGGAGCCCAAGATCAGCTCCAAGGCCAGATAGCAAGCGCCAAAATTCCGCTGTCGAGAATGATTTCTCCGCAGCTCTATTGGGTGATGACAGGCGATGATTTTACCCTCGACTTGAACAATCCAAATGAGCCGAAGATACTCTGCGTAGGTAATAATCCCGACCGCCAAAATATCTACTCTGCGGCACTCGGACTATACAACAGCCGTATCGTAAAGTTGGTGAACAAGAAAGGTCAGTTGAAGAGTTCCATCATCATAGATGAGTTGCCAACCATCTATTTCCGTGGCATCGACAACCTCATTGCCACAGCACGAAGCAACAAGGTGGCGGTTTGTCTCGGTTTTCAGGATTACTCGCAGTTGGCTCGTGACTATGGCGACAAGGAGGCAAAGGTTATCCAAAATACGGTGGGTAACATCTTCAGCGGACAGGTGGTAGGCGAAACAGCAAAGAACCTCTCTGAGCGTTTCGGCAAAATACTCCAGCAGCGTCAGTCGGTATCTATCAACCGTCAGGACACATCAACATCTATCAACACGCAGTTAGACTTCCTTATACCTGCCTCGAAGATTTCGAACCTCTCGCAAGGCACATTCGTGGGTAGCGTGGCGGATAACTTCGGTGAGGAGATTGACCAGAAGATTTTCCACTCACGCATCATCGTGGATAGTGCAAAGGTAAGTGCCGAGACAAAGGCATACAAGAAGATTCCTATCGTCAATGAGTTCAAGGACGAGAACGGCAACGACATCATGCAGGAGCAGATAGAGCGTAACTATTCCCGTATCAAAGATGAAGTCGAGCAGATTGTTCAAGATGAGATGGAGCGTATAAAGGCTGATCCTGAGTTGCGTAAACGATTGTTACCGGACGAGAAGGACGAAGAGGATAACGATTAGAATCTGTATCCTATTTCTTACCGCAAAGGTTGTTCCGTGCCTTTCGGATTGAGCAAGGTCAAGCCCTGTGGGTGTCGTGGAAAAATCATCCTCGCCCTACGGGGCTTGCGGTATTTTTCCCGCCAACCTTGCACAATCCTACCCGGAACAGTCAAGGCGGTAAAGAAATAGAATACAGTGCTTCGCCTGTAATATGTATAACTTATATAATGATTGACTATGATTAGAATGACATTATCAGAGTATCTCCGTGTGCCAAAAGATTATCGCGGAGTATGGACCAACGAAAGATGGGATATCCCCAATTGGGCCGATATTAGAGAGAAACATTTAGGCAAGCGTACACTAATGACAAACATCAATGGTGGCACTTGTTTGGTCGTGGAAGGTATGGGATTGGAGATTATTGATGACTCCGATTGGAAGAAACCCGATGCAGTCAGAAAAGAGATAAGTCGCCAATGCTTGAAGTTCTTTACAGAGCGAGGTATCGAGCCTCACTATGCCGATTGCCTTATCCGCTATAATGACAACTACGATACCGTTGAAGTGCGTATCGCCATCGGAATGGATGTCGATACCGAAAAGGATGATGACATTTTCTTCTATTGCGACACGCTGGAAGACATGAAGTCACTTGCAGAAATCGGCTGTGAGGACTTTTGCATTGCCGACTGCTATGGCTTTGGAGTATATGAAGATTTATTATAAACCTAAAAAATATCGAGTATGAAGATTTTATGTCAAGAGCGTTATGACAAGGCTGTTGCCTACGCAAAGGAAATTAAGAATGACACCCTGCAAAAGTGTATTGACCGTTTGAAACAATGGGAAGAAAATCCAAACTGCCCGTGTGAGATTGAGCTATACTATGACTCTGCACCTCACTCATTCGGATTCCGACAAGTATATCCCGATGGCAGAACGGGTATTGTTGGAGGCTTGCTCTATCACGGACAGCCCGACCAATCGTTTGCCGTATTGATGAATCCTATTCACGGGTGGACTATACACACATAGATAAATTCAAATCCTTAAACTGATAAAGCCAACTTAGTTCTGTCAAGCGCAGGCTTAAGTTGGCTTTTCTTATGTTACTGAAGTTGAATTTTATTAGGCTTAAAAACATACATTGATGATTTATTGATTTTTTTCGGATCAATTTTGTATGTCTTAATTAAGTAATCCCTAAATGCTTGATAGTAGGAATTATCACATCTTGGATCAAATGTTATTTCTTCTATAAAATCGTCAACACTTATATCGTATTGTTTTATAAAATTCATCATTTCAGGTGATTTTGAATCTGTACGATAGATTAATCTAACCTCTTTTTCATGACTAAAATTGTTTCGCTTATAAAACAATGACTCCACTGCCATGCCATCTAAATTTAACGCCGAAATAGGATTAGCTGTCAACCATATATTTAAGTCCTTTTTAGCTTTATAATTAATCTTCCCAACAAAAGTTGATGCCATACATTTATCATCAAGATATGCTGAATCATACAATTTCCCAATAGTGGTTCTAATTCTAACACTTTGCTTGTCTTGAGAATAAATTCTCCATAATGCATCAGAATCCTTAAACAAGCTCCAGCATTGTCCAAATATTTGCTCTCCGATATTGGTGGCAGAAATAGGTGTTCCTTTTAATTCAAACTCTTGTTTGTAAAAGAAATTTTCATATGGATCTTCCCACGACAAAATCTTTACAAGGGTATTTTTGCCTTGTTGAAGCATTTGCTCCAAACGAAATAAAGGAATAATCCTATATATTTTCTCGTCTCGTTCTTCTGGAACGAGATTCCTCATATTATTGTTTTTGAAGTGTTCATTGATAGCCATACTATTATACATATTAATAATAGTACAAAATTACAGAGAATATTCCACAAGATAGAATGAATGAGAATATTTTTATATATGTGAGCGTGAAAATCCCGCTTCACTCGCCAAGTCCCTTCAAGAAGTTAACTCGGAGGGACAATACCTCCACGTTCAAGCCGAGGGTTTTCGGGCAAAAAATTCTCTGCGATAATTTTTCACCCGAAAAAACGCTCCGGTATCGCCGTCCGAGTTGAGACAGAGGTTGGGACTTAGCAAGCGAAGCGACCTACGACGCATAGTACAACAGGTCAAAAATCCATTGCGGTAAGATATGCCGCATCTCTATTCTCAACCTGACTGCCATATCTATATTTCATTATAAGGTCTATCAACCACCGCCATCTTTTTAGTGCCCGATTTTTTAAGTGGGGACAAAAGCAGCTCAGCTCTCAACTCTGCATATTACAAAAGTTATTTCATTTCGGTCATACCACCGCTTTTTCTCGCACCATTTTTTGCCTTCGTTTTCGCTTTTTCCAACCCCGTTTCTGTGTGGAGCGTTTTCCCTCTTTTCACCCTTGTTTTACCCCTTTTTGTGGCTTCGCTTTCGTGCCTGCTATGACAAGTGATGACACCTTATGACTTGTATAGTCTAACAACTTAAATGTCAATGTTTTATCAAATTTTGCTATATATATTTGCGGTGACAACATTAGTTATTAACGCTAAAAACTCACAGTTATGGCAAAGAAAAATGTAAGGGATGACCCTCAAAAAACACAAGTCACCGAGAACCCGCAGATGAGCGACATCGTGCTGGTTTTAGACAAGATGGAACTGCTCATTCAGGCGGTATCCGAAATCAACAAGAACGGCAAGTATTCCACCGTGCCGGCAGACAAAGAGCATCAGAACTCCTTTCTCAAGATTGACCGTTATGCGACCTTCTTCGAGAACTTCCTCAAGAACTTCTGGAGTCAGCTGAAAGACCCTACACACTTCGGTCTTTTCACGATGAAGGAGGAGGAGTTCGACAAGCCCGAAGTCAAGCAGGCCATCGAAGACCTTGCCGAAGGTAAGAAAACAAAAGCAGTGGAAGAGTTTCTCAAAAAGTATGTGGAAAATCCAGTGTAAGCTGCCCCCTAAAACCAAGCGATTCTGCCCCCTTGTGCTAAAATAATCCTACCCCCTTGA
>NZ_CAXUGK010000056.1:0-8959 GCF_964250605.1 Bacteroides sp. AR20
ACTGACAATAAACCTGCGAAAGGCTACATCCGGAAAGCCCGGATACTAAACGAGAACTACTGAACAACTTTTCTCACTACAGATATGTTTCTTTCTTACCACACCCGCGTTTCTTTCTTTCCACAGCTGTGGTAAGAAAAGAGCACTGCTGTGGTAAGATTAGTTTTTAGAGAAACAGACTCAGAAAGTAAAGAGATAGCAATTATATCTGGCATTTTAGAAACTAACTATCCATAAAGAACGAAATGAAATACTTCAAAGATAAAAGAAAAGAGAATGAAATCTCCCATAATACTGTGACAAACCGAAAAACTCAGCGACAGATAGGGTAAATATCAACCTAATTATTTATCTTTGTTAGCTTTTAAAAGTTAGCATACTAAAAACAATAAAGTGCAATGAAAGATTTTCTGAAATTTACGTTTGCCACCATTACCGGCATCATCGTATCAGTCGTTGTTTTAGTTTTCAGCAGTATTCTGGTGGTTTTCAGCATGGTATCATCTTCGGAGTCAGAAACGCAAGTACGCAAAAACTCCATTATGATGCTGGATTTGAATGGTGCACTGGCTGAACGCAGCCAAGACAATCCGTTCGATGCCCTTATGGGAGACAATTATAAGACTTATGGCCTGGATGATATCCTCTCTTCTATCAAAAAAGCAAAAGAGAATGACGACATTAAAGGTATCTATATAGAAGCGACTTCGCTGGGTGCAGGATTTGCTTCACGCGAAGAAATACGCAATGCATTGAAGGATTTCAAGGAATCGGGAAAATTCATCGTGGCTTATGGTGACAGCTATTCCCAAGGTCTTTATTATCTGTCAAGTGTAGCCGACAAGGTGTTGCTGAACCCGCAAGGTATGGTCGAGTGGAGGGGCTTGGCCGCTACCCCCATGTTCTTCAAGGATTTGCTGGCCAAAATCGGAGTAGAAATGCAGATATTCAAAGTAGGTACCTACAAATCGGCTGTAGAGCCTTTCATCTCTACCGAAATGAGCCCTGCCAACCGTGAACAAATCGACGCTTACCTGACCTCCATCTGGGGACAAGTGACCAATGATGTTGCAGAATCACGCAAAATATCTGTAGACTCACTGAACGCCATTGCCGACCGCATGTTGATGTTCTATCCCGCAGAAGAAAGTGTGCAATGCGGACTGGTCGATACATTAATATATAAGAATGATGTGCGCAACTACCTGAAAGCGATGGTAGGCATCGACAAAGACGACCGCATGCCCGTACTTGGTTTGCAGGACATGATTAACGTAAAGAAGAATGTTCCCAAAGACAAAAGTGGAAATGTGATTGCCGTATACTATGCCTATGGAGAAATTGACGGTGGTTCATCTTCTGCCTCCAGCGAAGAAGGCATCGACTCTAAAAAGGTGATTAAAGACCTGCGCAAGCTGAAAGATGACGAAGATGTAAAAGCTGTAGTATTACGCGTAAACTCACCGGGCGGAAGCGCCTATGGTTCAGAACAGATATGGTATGCCGTCAGCGAATTGAAGAAAGAGAAACCAGTCATTGTTTCCATGGGTGACTATGCAGCTTCAGGAGGTTACTACATTTCTTGTAATGCAGACACCATCGTGGCCGAGCCTACCACACTGACGGGTTCTATCGGCATCTTCGGCATGTTCCCCAACGCAAAGGGGCTGACTGATAAAATCGGGGTAAATTTTGATGTAGTGAAAACCAATAAATACGCAGACTTCGGCATGCTGACACGCCCGATGAATGACGGTGAAAAAGGGCTGATGCAAATGTATGTGAACAACGGATATGACCTCTTCCTCACCCGCTGCTCTGATGGCCGAGGCATCAGCAAGGAAGACCTGGATAAAATTGCCCAAGGTCGTGTATGGACCGGAAGCAAGGCCAAGGAACTAGGACTGGTCGACGAATTGGGTGGTTTGGACAAAGCTTTGGACATTGCCATTGCAAAGGCCGGAGTAGATGCCTATACCGTGATGAGCTATCCGAAAAAGGAAAGTTTCTTTGAAAGCCTGATGAACACCAATCCGGGTAACTACGTCAAAGCACGCATGCTGAAAGGCACAATGGGCGAGATATACCAGCAGTTCAGCGTCCTGGAGAATTTTGACAAATGTGACCGTATACAAGCACGTGTACCCTTTGAACTGAATATTCAATAAATGGAAGAAAACTTTATCAAGATATATCATTGGCTATATCCCCTATCATGGCTTTATGGAATAGGGGTATGCTTGCGAAATAAACTCTTTGACTGGGGCTGGCTCCGGTCAAAGAGTTTTGACGTTCCAGTAATATGCGTGGGCAACCTTGCTGTGGGCGGAACTGGCAAGACGCCACATACCGAATATCTGATAAAGCTATTACAAAAAAACGGAGTGAATGTAGCCACCCTCAGTCGGGGTTACAAGCGTAAAAGCCGAGGCTATGTACTGGCCGATGACAAGAGCAATGTACGGCAAATAGGTGACGAGCCGTATCAAATTAAAAATAAATTCCCCAATGCACGGGTAGCGGTAGACGAAAACCGTTGTCACGGCATTGAGCAACTGCTGAAACTGGAAAATCCCACTGTAGAAGCCATCATCCTGGACGACGCCTTCCAACATCGCCATGTAAAAGCCGGACTGAACATTCTACTAACCGATTTTCACCGGTTACTATGCGATGATGCCTTGCTCCCTGCCGGAAGACTCCGCGAACCTTCAAGCGGTAAAAACCGGGCACAGATGGTCATCGTCACCAAATGTCCGGATGACATCAAGCCGATAGACTTCAACATCATAGCCAAACGGCTCCACCTCTATCCATACCAACAACTGTATTTCTCCAGATTCCGCTATGGAATGTTGACCCCGCTATTTCCCGAGAAAACGAACAGCTGGAAAGTGCTCTCCTCCCTCACCGGAGACGAGCAAGTACTGCTGGTGACAGGCATCGCCTCCCCCGCCCCCTTGCAGAAAGAAGTGGAATCTTACACGCCGCACGTCAAATTGCTGTCATTTGATGACCATCATGACTTTACTCCCAAGGATTTATTGCAAATAAAGGAACAATTCCTGCACCTGGAAGAGTGGAAAAGACTGATAATCACCACGGAGAAAGATGCGGCAAGGCTGAAACTCCATCCCGCACTGGACGAAACACTAAAGCCGTACATCTACGTGCTGCCGATAGAAATAGAAATTTTACAAAATCAACAATATATATTTAACCAAAACATTATTGGCTATGTTAGAGCGCATTCAAGAAACAGCAGCCTTTCTGAAGGGAAAGATGCACACCCAGCCTGAGACAGCAATCATCCTCGGTACCGGACTCGGCAGTCTTGCCGGTGAAATCACTGAAAAGTATGAGATAAGGTACGAAGAAATCCCCAACTTCCCTGTCTCTACCGTAGAGGGGCACAGCGGAAAACTTATCTTCGGCAAGCTGGGCAAAAAAGACATCATGGCAATGCAGGGACGTTTCCATTTTTACGAGGGCTATTCCATGAAGGAAGTAACCTTCCCGGTACGTGTAATGCGCGAACTGGGTATCAAGACCTTATTCGTTTCCAATGCCAGTGGCGGCACAAATCCGGATTTTGCGATCGGCGACCTGATGATTATCACCGACCATATAAACTACTTCCCCGAACATCCATTGCGTGGCAAAAACATACCTTACGGTCCTCGCTTCCCGGATATGAGCGAAGCTTATGACAAAGAGCTGATTCGTAAGGCCGACGCCATTGCGGCAGAAAAGGGCATCAAGGTTCAGCACGGTGTCTATATCGGTACGCAAGGTCCCACATTCGAAACACCTGCGGAATACAAGATGTTCCATATTCTGGGTGCCGATGCAGTGGGCATGTCCACCGTGCCGGAAGTCATCGTGGCAAATCATTGCGGAATCAAAGTGTTCGGCGTATCTGTCATTACAGACTTGGGGGTAGAAGGTAAAATCGTAGAAGTTTCTCACGAAGAAGTGCAGAAAGCTGCGGACGAGGCGCAACCGAGAATGACAGAGATTATGCGTGAATTGATTAATAGAGCATAAGAAAGCATGAGAACAGAAATAGCTACCCTCGGTGAATTCGGCCTCATCCGCCACCTCACCGAAGGCATTGAACTGAAGAACGAGTCGAGCCGATATGGTGTCGGAGATGATGCCGCCGTCCTCTCCTACCCGGCCGAAAAGGAAGTGCTCGTTACTACCGACTTGCTGATGGAAGGCGTCCATTTCGACCTTGTGTATGTACCGCTCAAGCATTTGGGGTATAAATCGGCCGTAGTCAATTTCTCTGATATCTATGCCATGAACGGCACACCGAAGCAGATTACCGTTTCCTTGGGCATATCCAAGCGTTTCAGTATAGAAGACATGGAGGAACTCTATGCCGGCATCCGTTTGGCTTGCGAAGAATATGATGTTGACATCGTGGGAGGAGACACCTCCGCTTCCTATACTGGGCTTACCATCAGCATCACCTGCATAGGCGAGGGTGAGAAAGGAAAAGTGGTCTACCGCAATGGTGCCCGCGAAACCGACCTGATTTGCGTCAGCGGCGACTTGGGTGCCGCCTACATGGGACTACAGCTTTTGGAACGCGAAAAGGCGGTGCTCAAAGGAGGTGACAAAGACTTGCAACCGGACTTCTCGGGGAAGGAGTATCTTCTGGAACGTCAACTGAAGCCCGAAGCACGCCGTGACATCATTCAGAAACTGGCAGAAGAAGGTATACAACCCACCTCCATGATGGATATATCGGACGGACTTTCTTCGGAATTACTGCATATCTGTACCCAAAGCAAAGTGGGTTGCCGAGTTTACGAAGAACATATTCCTATCGACTATCAGACGGCTGTAATGGCAGAAGAATTCAATATGAACCTGAGCACTTGTGCACTGAACGGAGGCGAGGATTATGAGTTATTGTTCACCGTCCCCATTGCCGACCATGAAAAGGTTGCCGAAATGGAAGGCGTCAAGCTGATTGGCCATATCACCAAACCGGAATTAGGCTGCGCCCTAATTACCCGTGACGGTCAAGAGTTTGAACTCAAAGCACAAGGATGGAATCCTTTGAAGGAAGAAGAAGCGGAAAAAGCATAACTATAAAACTTTTTCAGTATTTTTTCTCAAATCATAAACGCTGATAATTAGCCATATAGCCAATTATCAGCGTTTTTTATCATGAAAGCTATTGCATAGTCCAAAAGTTTCACTACCTTTGCAACCGCAAAAGAGATAAACATGGTGCCATAGCTCAGTTGGTAGAGCAAAGGACTGAAAATCCTTGTGTCCCCGGTTCGATTCCTGGTGGCACCACGAAGAATCACAGCAAAAAGATGAAAACCTCTGAATTTCAACGAATTCAGAGGTTTTCTTTTTGTTTCAACTGTGCAAAACATGCAGATTTAGGAATTTCAATCGTGCCAAATTCGTGGCTTTTTTTTGAGCCACTGAAAAAAGCCACGATTTGATATGTAAAGCACAGATATTCACTTATTTGCATAGCGTGCGTTTCATCAAACATTAGCACTTTTGTACCACAAAAAATGTATGTAAGATGAAACATGAAACAATGAAAATCCTCTTCGTTATCAAGAAGAGTAGCTTGCTGAAGAACGGCGAAGCACCTATCGTAGTCCGTGTTACTATCAACGGAGTGTCTGACGAGGTACGCATACAGCGTAGCGTATTGCCTCGTTTGTGGAACCAAGCCCGTGGCTGCTGTAAAGGCAGAGACAGGGTTTCAATCGAACTGAACGATTACATCGAATCTCTCAAAACCAAGATTCACAACCTTCACAAAGAGTTGTTGCTTGAAGATGCACTCATCACTCCTTCCCACCTATTGAAACGCTTATTTAATAAAGGTGATAAGCGAACCTTCCTCAATACAATGGAAAAGGAGATTAAAGCAATGGAAGCACTAATCGGTATCGAGTATGAGAAGATAACCATCAACCGATATTGGAATTGCTACCGTTGCTTGAAGGCTTGTGTTCAATCTTTCTATGAAAAGGAGGATATTGTCTTTCCTGAACTTTCTCGTGACTTTATTATCTATGTCGAGCGACACATGCGTCTTGAAAAGCGTCTTTGCCAAAATACATTGGTGAGATATATGAAGTGTTTCAAGAAATTCGTCAACATGGGACTTAATATGGGTTGGATGAGAATCAATCCATTCGCCGGCATACAATATCGCCAGCAGGAAAATGATCCTACATTCCTGACTCTTGAGGAGGTCAAGACAATAGCAGGTATGGAATTTCCTGTAGCTCGACTAAACATTGTTAGGGATATGTTCCTGTTCAGTTGTTTCACAGGTCTTGCATTTATTGATGCAAAGGAACTGAAACGCACTGAAATCATTAAGGACAACAATGGCAAGATGTGGATTAGAAAAGGTCGTCACAAGATGAAAAAGGAGAAGGCAAGATGTATCAGCAATGTACCTCTTATCACTCCTGCCATAGAAATACTTGAGAAATATGAGGATCATCCAACCTGTATTGAAAAGGATGTCTGTTTGCCTTTGTTCTGCAATCAGACGATGAACTCATACCTGAAACAAATTGCTACGCTTTGCAATATTGACAAGAATCTGACCACACATGTGGCCCGTCATACGTTTGCCACGACCATAACTTTGGCTAACAAAGTTTCGTTGGAGAATGTTGCAAAGATGATGGGGCACGCATCTACCCGTATGACTCAACACTATGCAAGAGTATTGGATCAAACCATTATGAGTGATATGGAAAAGGTTCAGATATTATTCTAATAAATAGATTCGTAGCCGAGTTCACCAAACCACAGGCAAAGGTAACTCGTGTTCTTTTCGTCCAAGCAAGGTCAAGCCCTGCGGGTGTCGTGGAAAAATCATCCTCGCCCCGTGGGGCTTTCTGTATTTTTCCACACAACCTTGCCTGACGAGAACACGACCTTTTAGAGCCTGTAGTTTGGGAACTCCGGCCCCGAATAGCCGGACTAACAAGAAATATATAATGTTATGTCAAAAGCTAAAAGGTACACACTTGAAACACTCCTACCTCTGAATGTTTCATATGACAGTGATCACGGATTGACGCAGGAAGATATCGATATGGTCAATTCTCTTATAGAGGTAATTGAAAGCACTCGTTCAAAGCATACTCCGAAGATTGGAGATAGAGTTGTCTATACGCAGAAAGGCGGCGAGTACCATCCTCATGGTTTGATAGAGAAAAAACACGAGGACAAATTCTATGTCTGTCTCGACCCGTTTATTCCGTTTGTATGGGAAAGCGACACTGCTATCAAAGTGGATGTCAGCGGTGGCCCATTCTATCACGCAGATGCCGACAAGCTCAAGTTTGTAGGCTGGACTGAAGCGGACTTCAAGGAATGGGGACACTGTGGTGCAACAGCAAACGGAACAGTCAGATTCAAGGCTAAAGTTCCTCTATGGGCTTATTCCGAGCCCAATCCCTTATACGGAGATTTCACAACCAAAGATTGGAAGAAAATCACTTTGCGTAAGCGTAAAGAGGGTAATCTATACGACTCTATGCAGATTGCATTCCGTGATGAAGATGAATTGCAGGAGTATGTGAAGGACCACAACGGAACGATATTCACCTGTTCCGACCCTACTTTATTCGTCCTATGGTGCTACAAGCGTCAGTTTGAGTTCCTCCCTCTTGACGAATGGAACAAGATAGATATCGAAGCCGTAGAGCGTAGGTTGTCATACCGACCAGAACAGGTCAAGATAGTCAAGAATAGCGAGAAGCATATCACGACCTACTATCGCATCAAACAGCAATCAGATAATACTAACCTTTAACACTAATCATTATGCAGACAATATCAGCAACATCAACAGGTCACACCGACCTGCTATCAGGTATCTTGAAGGTACAAGTAAGAAACGAGGAGAAGATTACGGAACAAGACCGTATCTATTGCCAGAATCAGCAGTACGAGCTGTACAAAACGCTCGACCAGATTGCCTGGTGGTACAACATCTTTAAAAGAGAAGCCGAGAAGTATGAAGGTAAAATCAAACTCAAGCACGAGCCGAACGGTAAGATTACCACAAGCAGCTATGACCTCCACTATCGGTACAATAACGATGAGAAGGATTATACCCATCACGAGTTTACTCCTTTCAAGAACATCAATGAGTTGGTGGATAGTCGTCATAACGCTATCAGGAACTTCATCAGTCGCATCATCGGCTATTTCAACAACACCTACAGCGTCTCTGTTGAAGCACCAAAGATTGATGAGAAGACTCTTCCGATAGACTTCCGACCTGTATATAACACCTATGTAGATGTGGTTATCGAACATCTTGGAGGCAAGAGTTTCCGAGATACTGCCGAGGAGGAGCTTATTAAGCGATTCCTTGAAACAGTCAGACCATCTAATTGGAGCAAGGTGAAGCCAGAACTTAAGAAGGACAAAATCATCTTCCCCGATATTGTCACTTGGGACTCTTTCCATTACGAGTGTTATAAGGATTATAGGTTCTCATATGAAACAGACCGTAAGGTTAGCCGCTTCTGCGAAGGTATTGCCTTTGGTGCAGACGATGTACTTTGCGGAAGTATCGAGATGATTATCGGTCTTGATACACGCAATGTAGATATATCCAGATGGTACGACCTGACAACGACCAATGCCGTAAGTCTTAAATTTTATGGAAACACCCGTATCGATGTCAAGTTCAAGGACAGTGCTGCGGCAGAGAGTTGTTTCAAGCGACTGCGACTAAATGAGATCAAACTAAGAGACGAGAATTGATGACCACACGATATGTATGACACTCCGTAGGTACTGCCTGCGGGGTGTCTTTCGTTTTTATCCACTTCAATCATTACAGCCATGTATGCCATCTGGAAAATCCAGTGTAAGCTGCCCCCTAAAACCAAGCGATTCTGCCCCCTTGTGCTAAAATAATCCTACCCCCTTG
>NZ_CAXUGK010000057.1:0-6833 GCF_964250605.1 Bacteroides sp. AR20
CAAGGGGGTAGGATTATTTTAGCACAAGGGGGCAGAATCGCTTGGTTTTAGGGGGCAGCTTACACTGGATTTTCCATTTGAGAGTAGAGTTAGCGAAAGATTTGCCATTTAATATGTATCGGTATGGGACAAGCAATCATAACAATCAGCGAATCGGGTAAAGTGAATATCCCAAGCGGTAATGTATGGATGTCAGAAATGGAATTAGTGGGGTTGTTCGGGGTGATAGCCCCGACACTCCGAGCCGCTGTCAGAGCGATATACAAGAGTGGAACACTATCCACTGCAACAACTCAACGATGCGATTTTGCAACGCCCCAAAGTTGGGCTACATTCTATAATCTTGAAGTGATTATTGCCCTTGCATTTAGGCTGAACACCTACGAGGCGAGTAGAATAAGGCAGAAGGTTTTGGAGAGTTTATGCCAACGAAAAGAGAATGGGATTAGTCTGCTTATATCATTGCAAGGTATAGGACAGCAAATCTCTCCCAAAATGAGTTGTTGAATTTCAATCTATAAAGGCGAAGCCTTGCTATTCTCACGAACGGCAAGGCTTCTTAGCTAATGTTTTATGTGTATATATCTATCAAAGGATGATAGAATTTCTTTGATTACATTTACATAACGGTAATTGTTGCATTAGACTCGTTGGTATACTGGGTTGTTCCTGTAACCGTAGTGTTTTTCAAATTCAAAGTAGAACTAGCCATATTACCACGTAAGATGATAACTGCATCACCATCTTCGCAATTAGATTTCAACGTACTATTAGAGATATTGAAAACGCCGTTGTTAGTATTACCGTTCACACCGATACGGACTGCATAACCCTTTGTGTCAAAAGTACAGTCACTCATCTCTAAAGCAGGTGTATTATTGAGGTTTACACCGTTCTTAGAATAAACCTTACAATCAACTATTTTCAAGCCTTTTTCCACGTTGGTAACTTGTAACATAGAGTGCATACCCTCGTTTGCAGTACAGCCGCTGATGTTCAGATTCCAATCACCGCCTGTGTAGGATTTAACCGCAGCAACATCTTCTGTAGAAGTAGTGGAGAAAGTACAATCCTTTACAGTAACATTGTTGGTGTAACGAGTGTTACTATCGTCATTTTTACCCAAATTGATGTAAGCAGGTTCAGAAATATTTTCAGCACTGAAGCTTATATTTTGAATGGTCAAACCTGCTGTAGCATATCTTTTACTCTTACCGTCAACAATGATTGCACCATTATAGGTCTTCTGATTACCGATAATTGTAACTTTAACATTTTCCTTCTGTACTGCAGTAGCATTACCAGTAATGTTATCACCAAGGAAAATAGTTACATCAGCAGTAGCATTAGCGATAGCCTGAGTGAGTTCGTCAGCGGTAGTAACTGTCAAATAAGTAGGAGCATCAGAATTATTTTCAGCAAAGTCATTGTTGATTACAACATTGTTGAATATACCGCCCATTACGTTGATTACACCTGCTCCGTCTGGAGTGGTTGAACTTGGCTTCTGATTCCAAATAGCACCTGCATCACCTTCACGACCATTGAATGTACCACCATAAATATTGATAGTAGCAACAGTAGCATAGTTATTATGACCAGCAGCATTGGCAAAGTTACGGAACAAATTACGATGGAAAGTGTAAGTGCCATTGTAAATATTCAATGTAGCAGAGTTTAGATTACTATTGTTATCAACGAATAAAGGACACAATGACTCTTGAGAATATTCCAATGCAGTCATAGTCCAGTTACCACCCTTTAGGTTTACTTCTCCACCGTCATTTTCAATAAATGCAGCGTATGCATTTGGCCATGACTTAGCAGTTGTCACCTTCACATTTCCATCACCAACAATTGTCAATCCACTATTAGGTTTTACATGGAAAATAGCTGTACTTACAGAAACATCAGGAATATTAGCAACGATACCATATCCGTTAAGGTCAATAGTCACATTTTTATTATCAATTGTAAATAAGTGTTCGCCTGCTGTAGCACCAAGTGTGGTTTCACCTTCCAATTTGATAGTTTCACCATCTTGAACAGCTGCCATAGCTTCTGCGAATGAAGTATAAACAACGCCATTGATAGTTGCATAAGGTACGTTCACATTATGGTCATCCTCATAAACAGGGTCAATGACAATGTTGAATGTAATGTCACCAGTAAGCAACTTACCAAGGATATTTGTACGCCAGTTACGCTGTACAGGAACACTGTTCAAACCCTGATTGAACTCGATGTTGCTGTAAGAATTATTCTTTGGAGCAAATACAAAAGCGATGTTTTCCAATGTAGCCTTTTCATAACCTGTCTGTTCTGCAGCAGGAAGAATATAACTCATAGAAAGCCAGTTGTATTCTTCATCTTCACCATCGCCATTAGCATCCACTTTCAAGATTGCGGGGTCATTAGGAATAGCGTTCAAAGCATAACTAACTTCAGTAGAACCGTTAACCGTACCATCGAGCAAGTTCAAAGAAGTAGCAGCGTTCTTAATAACAACAGATGAACTTCCAATCTCAATACCTGATGCAACAGCAGCTTTCCAATCTTCCTTAGTCACACCCACATTGATTTGAGCGAAAGGACGCTTCATTTCTACATCAATAGAAGTAGAACCTGTTACAGTAAATTCTACAGTCTTGAAGAATGCATCACGAGTTTCATCATTGTTCACTTTGTTCTCATCGTTGGCATAGTTTACAACAACACTCATCTTGTCTGTATCTACTGTATAAGCCTTACAATCATCATCCTGTGCCCAGAATGCCACTTTGTAAGTCTGACCCTTAGCCAAAGTAATGCTTTCTGTGGTTGGGAATGTTACACCTGTTTTTGTTACAGCCTGAATATTTGAGAGACGGTTACCATCTTTGTCAAATACAGCATAAACCAAAACATCAGCACTCTTACCATCACTGATAGCACGGGTAGCGATACCACCTTCAAGACCCAGTGAGAAAGACACCTGAGCCTCATTTCCTGACTGAACTACATCCAGTTCGTCATTCGAACACGATGTTGCCAACAACATACCAGCTGCTGCGAACATACCTAAGAATAATTTCTTGTTCATTTCTGAAAATTTTAATTGTTATACAAATAGTTTTACTTTAATTTCTTGTTTTAAATGTTTTCCGCATTCATTCGGATTGCCGAAACCATTGTCGAGGGTTGTTCCGCTTATGCAGAACGGGGATTAATCATCAATCTGTCGTATCCTGCGAGTTGCAGGATGAAAGGTCTTGGAACTGCTCCATCCCTTTGTGGCTGTTAGTTGGTCTTCTGTCTCTTGTTCGGCTTCTTAACTCGTTATTCGGGTTATACATATTTTGAAATTCTCTTATTCTGCTGTAAATCCTCCTGCTATGTTGCTTCGTTGGTTAGCTTCAATCTCAACCTTTGGAAACTCCACCGTCTTGCTGTTTTCTCCATCGGTCAATGTCAATTCCGCTGCAATCTGTATAGCCGTTGTCGGAGCAAACAGATAGCCCATAGCGAGATAGTTATATGCTGTACCATCAGCCGAGAATGTTTCAGTGGTGGTGTCGCTGAAATTCCAAGTGAAATCGGTCTCTCCACTTACGGTATTGGTAAAGGGGTGGAATGTGTCAGGAACTGACTTTGCTGTAAATGATGTCTGCATCACTTTTCCCGTAGTTCCTACATTGATTTGAGCCAACGGGCGGACAAGTTCAATGGGGTAACTGTTGCTACCCGTTATGGTAATATCTTCTTCGGTCGCAAAGAATGCATCCGATGCTTCTGCCTCGGAGAATGTTATCGGATTTGGTAGAGTGTTCATCTTGATAGCGGTCAGATCATCTATATCGTAGATGTTCTGACTGCTGTCATACGCCCAAAAGACAAAACTGTATGTCTGATTCTGAGCTAATGAGAGGCTTACATCTATTGAAGTACCGTAAATTGCAAATTCTTTTCTTCCGATTTCGGTGTTCCGTTCATTGAAAATTCCCACGACAAGGGTATTCACCTGCTCAGCTTTGCCGAAAGAGCGTGTACGGGTATCGGTCGGTAGCATTGCGGTAAAGCTTACTTCCACATCACCCGTTTCCTGTAAATCATCGGAACAGGACTGTATGCCAACCACCATAAGGGCAAGCATCGCTAATATCTGTATGTTATGCAGTAGATTCTTCATTGTTCTTAGCAGTTAGGGGAAAATCAGGTTATGGTCTCCGTCAAAGTCGGGATTGATGGTTACACCTCCCGATGCTTCCGACATCAGGAACATACCCGTCATTATGGTATGGTGGCTTCGCTTCAACGGCACTTCTATCGGCTCGGTCAAGGAGAGTTGTGTACCCTCATTGTCGTAAATGCCAATCTGCACCGTCACTGCCGATTTCTTGCCGTTCACAAACACATAATCAAATCCCATTGAGGCTTCCGAATCGGATAGCTTCTTCAAGGTGGACTCGAACATCACTCCCGTAGATGAATCCACGGGCTTGTCGGTGTACATACTGTATGCGTGTGGCATAAATCCCACATAGTAGAATACTACCTTGTAATCCTCGATATTTACGGCTCTTGTCGGGGTGTCATCTGCCGATGCCGACTTGTTGCCGTTGGCTTTGGAGGCGACACGGACAGATTCCTTGTCGATGAACTCTTCAACATCATTCGTCACGAACTCGAACTTGGCAAGAGGTCGTTGCATCGCCACATTAAGCGTATCAGGCAGACGCTCCATAATATCTGCTACGAGTGAAATATTGTTCGTGCCTCTGAAAGCGTCACGATGGTTGGTATTTCCCTTGTGGTCGCCCTGCAACATAATCTCTGCGAAGTTGTCGGCATTGTGGAAATGGGTATCACCGCTTGTCTTCACCAAATCAGACCACACCATTACATTGTAGTTGCCCGGCAGTACATCAAGCGTCACTTCGTGGTCGTAACCTTCGGCAATATCCTTTGTGAATATGAACTCCTGTACATAGTCCTGCATCGTGCGTTGTTTCTCCGATACGGGATAGGTACGGACGATGTAGCGTATCTTACCATAATCCTGATGGTTGTCGTATGTATCGCCCAAACCCAGTTCAATGACCGATGCTCCATCGTACAGATGTTCCCACTCGGTCATATCCGTTTCATAGTTGAGGCGAAGATGCATTTTTACAAACTCTGGTGTCTCAGGCCATTCGTGAACATCACAGGCAGAGAACAGCAACAGAGGCATACATATAATAAGGTACAGAATCTTTCTCATCGCTTGCCTCCTTTCTTCTTCAAGTCAAACGAATATGAGAACGATACCGCAGCTTGGTCTATACCCCAATAGGTCTTCTTGATGCTCTCAATCATCAAACCGTCCTTTGTATTCGGTGTGTTGTGGAACTTGTCATAATGACGGGAATAGACACCTGCACCAAGAGAGAACTCCACCCACCAAGGTGTGTTCCTGCTGATAGGCAAGCGATAGCCGACACTCACGCCACCACCGATAGACGGTGTTTCACGGTTATGGTCTTGATAACGGTAATCACCGTCAAAGGCGAAATTGTAATAAGCCAGTCCGAAATGTGCTCCTGCAAAGAAGCCATCGTTGTTTTCCGACAGCCAATAGCGGAACTCGGGCTGTACGCTGAGTGTTCTGAACTTGATGGTGGTCTTGAAATAGTCCCAAGCCGAATAATAAACGGGCAAAGTGAACGACCAGTGCTTTGCCAAGTCGATTTCCGCTGCGACATTGGCAATGCCCATTCCCAAGCCGATGGCATTGGTTTTAAGATGCAGTTTACGAGTCCATTCCTCCACATCAGGAACAACGGGGGCTACAATTGCAGTAGTATCGGGTACGATTTCAACGGCTTCAACGATTGGTTTTATCTTAATGGTATCAGGTACAATTACAGGCTCCTGAACGGGCGGAAGTTCCTGCTTGTATGTTACGAATACGGCACAGGCATTTCGCATACGCTCGAAGAAGAGCTTGTTCATCTGTTGCCATACCTTGCCGTTATCCAACCGCTTCAGTTTTACGACACGGTTGTCAATATGGGTATTCGGATGATGATAATCCACCAATAGGGATTCTTCCTCCAAGATGGAGATTACTTCATCCTTATGTATCAATCCCGAATCCTCAATCTGTGATTTCAGATAATCCCACGGGATGTAGCTGTCATTACGGGTAATGAGGCTGTCGGGAATATCCACCTCCTTGCGGACAAGTCTTTCGAGTGCGGTAAGGCGACCTCGTGCCAGTCTGCGGTTGAGTTGGTCACTGCCTTCGGGTGATGCCGCTCCACAGAAGGATATTTCCACGATGTTGATTGTACTGTCCTGACGGATATTCCGTAAGAACTCGATGATTTCCTGCATACGGGCGGCATTGTCCGAGTATGCGGAATCTATGACAGTACTGTTCACACGGAAATCGACACAGATTTCCGTGCGGCTCTCTTGCGAATGCGCAGCACCTACACCAAACAGCAAGAGAATCAGTGTTATACAATATTTCTTAATGCGCATAAATCAGAATTATAGGTCACTTCTCTTTGGAAGAGTGATTTATGCAGTATATATCTGTTGAAAATTAGCTGTTTAGTTGAATGGGCATAACTTATTCGCTCAACAATCCGCTTTTTGCCCGAACAAAATCAGAATTTTGCGTAACATTTTTTAGTGTAAATTGGTTCCATTTGCCGAAAAATGTGTAATTTTGCAACGGTAATCATTTCTCTTCCAAAGAGACTTTTCTTTCGCTCAACAATCCTTCACTGTAGCTAACACTTGAAAAGGGACCCGGGTAGCATTTGAAACGTGCCCCACCCATGGGTATGTTTAACCGAACAAAA
>NZ_CAXUGK010000058.1:0-5209 GCF_964250605.1 Bacteroides sp. AR20
AGCACGAATGCGAACCGCTTCTCGGAGAACGTTACGGGTTATGACAAGAACGGTAACATCAAGAGTTTGCAACGTTACGGCCAGACTGGTGCCAGTACCTACGGCCTGATAGACAACCTGACTTTTACCTTGAACGGCAATCAGTTGAGTCGTGTGGACGATGCCGTGATGGCTTCTGCTTACGGTGGAGGCTTCGAGTTCAAGGACGGCGTGAAGCAGGTCGGAGAGTACACCTACGATGCGAACGGCAATTTAACCAAAGATTTGAACAAGGGAATCACCGATATTCAATATAATTGTTTAAATTTGCCAAGTGCAGTAACGTTCAGCGACGGAAGTACGATTACCTATGTTTATGCAGCCGACGGCACAAAGCTAAGAACGGTTCATAAGATAGGTGGCGCTACCACCACAACGGACTATTGCGGGAATGTGGTCTATGAAAACGGAGCCCAGAAGCTTCTGATTACCGAAGAGGGCTATATTACTTTGAGCGACAACAAGTATTACTATTACTTGAAGGACCATCAGGGGAACAACCGTGTAGTCATAAACCAGAGCGGAGCGGTAGAGGAGACAAACCATTACTATCTGTTTGGAGGAGTATTCGCTTCATCAACAAGCACTCAGCCTTACAAGTACAATAGCAAGGAATATGACACGAAGAAAGGCTTGAACTGGTATGATTACGGGGCACGGCATTATGATGCAGTGTTGGGACGGTTTATGACGGTGGATCCGTTGGCAGAGAAGTATTATTCAGAAAGTTTGTATACTTATTGTTATAGTAATCCTATAAATTGTATAGACCCTAACGGGAAGGATGGTATTTATATTGCCTTCCCTGATTATAAAATATCAACTCCTATTGGTAAAATTGGGAATTTAGGTCATGCTGGAGTATTATTGATTGATAATAAAACAGGAGTGACTAAATATTATGAATATGGCAGATATGACAAAGAGGGTAAAGGAGTTGTCAGAACATTCGCTGTTCCAAATGTAAAAATAGGACAAGATAAAAAGCCTACATTGGAATCATTGAATAAAACTTTATCAATAATATCTGAACAAGCGGGACATGCCGGAAGAATAGAAGGAGCATATATTGAAAGTGATAAGTTTAAAGAAATGAAAAACTATGCAGAATCAAAAATAGCGGAGAATGCTAATTCAAAGAGGAAAGAGTATTCATTAAGGAATAATAATTGTGGAACTTTTGCGGCTGATGTTTTGAAACAAGACCCATCTGTAAAAGATAAGGCACCAGTAATTATAGATCCAAGGCCCAATAGTATAGTTAAAGAGTATCAAGATAATTTTAAGTCACTAAATTATGATCCTAAAAAGAGACAAGTTAAAATTGAATAGATATGGAAAGTCAAAGTATATCATTAGGAGATTTATTTTCAGTTGAATTATTTGTAGGATCAATAACGTTTGTTTTAGGAACGGTTTTGTTCTTCTTATTATTATTATTGAATTTGAGGCTTAATCTTAAAACGACATTATTATATTGTTGCCTGCAATTGATACTTGTTGTCTCTCTTTCTACTATTTTCTTTATATTTTGGCGTTTTAATTTTGATATAATGATAGGGTTTCTATATTTACCAGGTGTATTATCTGAGGTTTTTATTATGCTCTTATTCTATTTTATATTAAAAATAAAAAACAAATAATTGAATAATATTTTTATAACAATTCTATTACAGCGGGTGGAAACATCCGCTGTTTCTTTTTATAGGGTACCCACTATAATAGAAATATTAGCAGTCTAACTTGCCAAGTGGAGTAATGAAGGCCCAATGGCAAAATTTATTCAATGAGCTTTAAAGCAAATGTTAACGCCGCCTATGATAATACTACAATCATTGGTACAGACACTAACCGTTTCCGCGAGAACGCGACAGCTTTCGTCTACAATAACAGCTTCGAGTTCAAGGACAGCATGAAGCAGGCGAACGAGTACACCTACGATGCCAACGGCAATTTAACTAAAGATTTAAACAAGAATATTACCGGTATATCATATAATTGTTTAAATTTGCCAAATACAGTAACGTTCAGTGACGGAAGTACTATCACCTATATTTATGGAGCCGATGGCACAAAGCTGAGAACAGTCCATAAGATAGGTACTACCACCACGACGACGGACTATTGCGGAAACGTGGTCTATGAAAACGGAGTCCAGAAGTTGCTTCTTACCGAAGAGGGTTATGTAACTTTGAGTGACAACAAGTATCACTATTACTTGAAAGACCATCAGGGGAATCACCGGGTAGTAATCAACCAGAGCGGCACGGTAGAGGAAACGAACCATTACTATCCTTTTGGCGGCGTATTTGCAAGTACAAGCAATACTCAGCCTTACAAGTACAATGGCAAGGAGTATGACTCGAAGAAAGGCTTGAACTGGTATGACTACGGGGCAAGGCATTATGATGCAGCGTTGGGAAGGTGCCATACCAATGACAGGTTTGTAGAGAAGTATTATTCGATGTCACCGTATCAGTATGGGGCGAATAATCCGGTGAATAACATAGATGTGAATGGAGATACAATTGTTGTAAATCCGAACCCGAATGGTTTGATAGATAATGTGAAAATGTTCTTTGGATTTGATACTAAGTATCAAAAGGATGTGAAAGTCGATTTGCAGCAACTTAAGAAAGATGATAAAGGAGTCGCTAATATTATCACTGAGTTGGAAGATAGTGAGAATATTCATTATATTACAATGCCTAAGAAAGGGGCTTCTAATTCAACGCTAATTGATAAAGAAAAGGTTGAAATGAAAATCTCACAAGGCAGTATAATCCATTATGATCCCAATAATAGAAGAAGGAGTCGAAATGAAAAAGAAATGAGAACTCCAAGAGTCGGATTGAGTCATGAACTTCAGCATTCGTTTGATGTAGACAAGAAATTTGCCACTTATGAAACAACGGAAAATGGTATAAAACTAATGGAGGTACGCGCTGTTAATACAGAGAATAAGATTAGAAGAAAAACAGGTGATCCTAAAAGAATTGAATATGGTGGAAAGAAAATACCTAAAAAACTATTGGAGTAACATAATTATACCTTTAGTTGTTGTAATTGGAGGAATCGCTTTCTTCTTTCATATAGTGTATAAGCATTCTGAAAAAGCGATGATGGTTTCTGATCTTGATAGAGTACCTATAACTTCTTTAATGTCAGTAAATATAAAATGGCAAGATTCTACTTATTGTACAGTGTTGGAAAGTGTAGAATTATTTTCCATATTGGAGGAAGAAGGTAAAAAGACAATTCCTCAATTGAAACTTCCAAAGAAAGAGTTCATTGAACTTTCGTACAAAGATACTTTAATAGTAGATAGTCTTTCATTTATACAACTGAAAGATTATATAGTTATTCCTCAATATCGTATAGACTCAATTTATGAGAATGAAGGAGTGAAA
Source organism: Bacteroides sp. AR20 (assembly GCF_964250605.1). Lineage (NCBI taxonomy): Bacteria > Pseudomonadati > Bacteroidota > Bacteroidia > Bacteroidales > Bacteroidaceae > Bacteroides > Bacteroides sp. AR20. The sequence continues at coordinate 3,450 of NZ_CAXUGK010000058.1, forward strand.
GGATTACTTTCTGCTTATTTTGATGATGTATGGTTTATTCCATCTTGTGAAGATGGAATATTGACTTTGCCGGAACAACGGTATGTTATTGATATTTTACATAGATGTGGTTATTGCGTAGATATTGATTGTGAATCAGGTTGCATTTATATTGTATCTTCTCCTGATATAGGTTGATTACTTCAAGAAAAATCTCTTTAATTACTATCCTAACATCAGATATGCTATATTTTGTATGTTAGGATAGTTTTTTAGGTCTATCAAATGAAGAATTCTGTGTAGGTCATGCAGGACTACATCCGTACTCTCCGGATGCTTAACAGCACGGGCACTTCCTATCTGGATAACATTTCCTATATGTATTATTTGTACGACAGTCTGGGACGGCTGACCCTGCAGGGGGAGTATACGGGTAAGAATCCTTCTTCCAGTCCTACCGTGCTTGTGCAGAGCTACTATGACGGTTACGGCTTTGTGGGTGGTACCGGACTTCCTACGGGCCAGTTCACCAAAGATACTTCCGGCTACGGCAGGGGTTCTCTTACCGGCAGTGCCGTTACGGTTTTTGGCAGTAGCACTAAGATCTATAAGGCTTTCTATTATGACATCAAAGGGCGCATGACGAAAAGTGTGCAGAACAACTTGCTCAGTGGCTACGACATCACAAGTACGGTTTATACTTTCTCCGACAAGCCGTCTGGTGTGACACATACACATACTGCCAGCGGAAAGACCACGCGCACGGAAGTATATACCTATACCTACGACCATGCGGACAGAATAAGCAAAGTGCAGCATAGTCTTGGCGGCACTTCAATCACTCTGTACGATGCCACTTATGACAACTTCGGCCGTTTGCTGACCAAGCAGTATCACGGAACGAGCATCAACAAACTGACATATGCCTACAACCTGCGTAGCTGGCTGACGGGCATCAGCGGTACATGCTTCACACAGAACGTGTACTACAACACGGGTGTGGGTACAGCGAAGTACAATGGCAATATCAGCAGCATGACCTGGAAGTCCGGGAACGAAAGTACAGTCCGCGGTTACAAATTCACTTATGACGGTCTTGACCGGATGCTGAACGCTACCTATGGCGAGACAGCAAGTATCAGCACGAATGCGAACCGCTTCTCGGAGAACGTTACGGGTTATGACAAGAACGGTAACATCAAGAGTTTGCAACGCTATGGCCAGACTGGTGCCAGTGCCTACGGCCTGATAGACAACCTGACTTTTACCTTGAACGGCAATCAGTTGAGCCGTGTAGACGATGCGGTGAGTACCGTTGCATACGGTACAAACACTGCCTTTGTGAACGGTGCAAGCGCTGCAGGGGAGTATGCCTACGATGCCAATGGTAATTTAACGAAAGATTTGAATAAGGGAATCACCGATATTCAATATAATGTATTAAATTTGCCCAGTACGGTATCGTTCAGTGATGGTAGCACAATCACCTATACTTATGGTGCTGACGGCACGAAACTGAGAACAGTCCATAAGATAGGTAGTACAACCACAACGACTGACTACTGCGGTAATGTGATCTATGAAAATGGTACTCAGAAGTTGTTACTCACAGAAGAGGGTTACATCAACCTGACCGGTACCCAGCAGTATCATTACTATCTGAAGGACCATCAAGGTAACAACCGTGTAGTAATCAACCAGTCAGGTACTGTGGAGGAAACGAACCATTACTACCCTTTCGGTGGTGTGTTTGGCACTACAGGCAATACCCAGCCTTACAA
>NZ_CAXUGK010000059.1:0-4622 GCF_964250605.1 Bacteroides sp. AR20
CGAGCTTCTACGTCAATGGCCCACTTAGTGTTGATATTGAACTTCAAGCCCAAACCGGCAGAAGCGCCGATACGTGCTCTAGCCTTTTCATCTCCATCAGGAATCATTGTTCCATCGTTTTGAATCAGCACATTTGCTGACTTTGCAACAGTTACTTGAGGACCCAAGAATCCATAAACTTCAAAGAAACGGTTAGGATTAACGCCTGCGAACAATGTAGAAAGATTGATCATTGCATCAATGTTACCACCAAAGTACGTCTTATTGTGTTCCCAATATGAGTTATCCAGACACAAGTGCTGAGTAACGCCATTGAACTGGGCACGTACACCCCATGTCGGAGTAATCAACTTACCAACTGATACGCTGAAATGCGGAGCCAATTTATTGAAACCATCATTGTTGATAGCGTGGACACCACCACCTACACTCACGAAAATATTATCGCTCCATTTCGGAGTGTAGTAGTTCGTTTTTTCTTGTGCATTCAGATTTGCTGCACAAGCGCCTGCTAATAATAAGGAGGCTATTACTAATTTACTTTTCATTATTCCTTTAGTTTAAAATTAAAATAATAACTAAAACTATTATTATTCAGCAGCACCGTCACCACCACCGGCATTGTTACCATTGCCATGACCGTGACCATGACCATGTTCAGTTGAAGTAAAGACTGGATCTACAACAGTCTTAACTACCTTCTTAATCTTTACATTAGGAATAGTGTACAGTTTGCCATCCACCACTGTAGAGATTGTATTATCAGAAGTTTCGTATTCTGTAGTAGTCTTCAAAGTTACAATAGTATAAGCAGGAACTGTTACTTTCTTAGTATAAGTTACATCTGTGATACCCGGGCTATATGATTTAACCAATGCTTTCAACACCTTTTTTACTTCATCATCAGACAATCCTCTAGTTATAGGCATAGCATCAATCGATGCATTTACAGCAGCAATATTAGTAACTTCTTGTCCAACTTTTGCTGTATATGGCAGATCCATTTCTTTTTCTTTACTACTTGTATTTTCACCACCTTTTTGTTCTCCTCCAACTTCACTAGGGGTAATAGTTTCCTCATCCTGATCAACAACAACATCTTCAGCAGCATTCAGTTCTTGTTGCAAGAAAATACTTACCGGAATCAAAGCAAATTGTCCTTTATTCAAAGCAGGAACAGTAGCTTGGCCTTCTCCAGACAGATACTCGTCTTTTGTAGCTGCAAAAGTTCTTGTTGCAGCAGCAATCTTTCCATCTGAACCAGCTTCAATTACGAAAGGATTGCTAGTAATAGCAGCACCATTTTCTGTAATGCTTGCACCATTTATGATAGAACCATCTGATAAATCATATACAGTAATAGCAACAGTAGCACTTGCAGGGTCCAATTCTACAGGCGCAACATTGAATTCTTCTTTTTCGCAGCTTGTGAACATCACACTTGTCAAAGCCACTGCCGCCAATGCTAATTTAGCATTTACGCCACTTAAAAAAATTTTCTTTTTCATCTCAATTAATTAATTAAAAATTTAACAATTCTGACTTAATAAAATATGGGTTAAAACTATTTCTTTCCATTATATTATCACTTGCTTCTGCCTTATAGTCCTTATAATAATACCTTTCATTACCCGCATTATAAGCAATGCCCATGTTAGTAGAAGTATTCACACGTGGGATATGCCCCCTTCTTTTATATTTGTATGGAGGCAATGCCACTTGAAACCGAAATCCTCCATTTGCTTTGGCATGCTCCGCCTTCATCGCATAAAAGCCTATCGAACAATAGCGGAAATGACGGATCATTTCAAACCGAACCCCCTTTTCCTTCAACAAATACTGTTCAGCCTTCAGTGTGAACAGTGTATTAAATCGTGGCCAATAGAAATTTCCACCCAAAGACCACGTCATACGCCATAATGAAGGATCATATTGGAACCTAAATCCGTCCCAACGTCCAGCTCCCGTATATCCTATTCTTGCCAACAAAGAAAAACGTTCATCTTTAAAGGGGCGAAAGAAATCTACATCAGCACCATATCGGTTACCACTAAAATAGCCTACAGAGAATTTACCAAAAACATTATAAGGCAACCTGAAACGTTGTGAAAGAGTTAGGAAACCCGGATGAACCTTTCCTTCCCGAGCTCCATATCCATCATTATAAACCGGTATCTTCACTTGTGCTGTGGCTTTCATCCCCTTCCATAACGAAATTTCTATTGCAGGGCTCAAATCAAATAGAATTTGATAAATCTGCGTAATAATCACGTTCTTGAAAGAGAATTCCGGATACACCAATATATCAATCTTGAACAAAGAACTATTTTTCAACTTTATTTTTCGTGCATTTTTCCAAGTATCACCCAATTCATAGCTTACATTCCAGTCATCACGTTCTGCTTGGAGCACCGAATCTCCCTTTATGGGATGATAATAAAGAGAAATCTGGGGTACATTATTATCCAGAACTATTATGCGGCATGACTTTTCTTCCGGTACACCTGCTAATAAATGGGCTTTCTATCTAAAACACAGACAATCCTTGGCTTCTCTCTCTTTGTTTGTCTGCTGTTGCATAGGGGATTAATGATGCCTAACGGCCATGAACAACTCTGCTAATGGTCGTCAAGCGATTGCTTTATGGCCGTAAGCAGGGTTGTTCATGACTGTTAGGCGTCACTAACCCCAAGACTTTTCGGATGAAGTACGTAGCCTGCATCTATTGTGGATAGGGCGCAAATGTATTGTACAACAACTTAAAGGACATTAGACGGCATTATTCATAGCCATGAGTTAGAAATCATCCGCTTGAATGGCTCACTCTACCGGTACCTTTCATAGTCCCTGCGGAATGATGCGTCCTACCGCCCAACTCGATATCCACCGATTTCGTAGAAGAGCAAGCTCGAAAATGCAGGAAAAACGAACTGATTGATTTATGTAGCTCTTACGTAATATTATGCTAGTAAACAGGTGGTTACTGCAAAACCTCGGCGTTTCAGGCAGGTGGAAGCAAAATTTGCTTCCACCTTTTCGGCTTGCTTCCACCGCAGGGCAAATGCCGATGGATAGGGGAATGCAGAAGGTGGGTGGAAGTGTGGAAGCAAAGTGATGGAAAATAAATTTCCAGAGAAAGTTTCCGCCGCCATAGCAATAGCCACACTCTTGATAGTTTAATTGTTACTGGCTTATTATTATATTTGTTCTTTCAGTAACGCTGTGCCCTATACTGTAAATATTTGATAGTTAATAAGGTAATTATAAAAAAAGACAAGAGTGATAGAACATGAAAGCAATTTGTAGGATTGATTTTTGTTACTGCTTTGTTACTACTAATAATAAACTGTATGTTTTTATTTAAAGAATATGAAAAAGCAATTGAATTTAAAAGAGCCAATAAAGGTGAGAACAAAAAAATTGGTTAATGGATGCCAATCCATATATCTGGATATTTATATGAATGGAAGGCGGCAATACGAATTCTTAAAGTTGTATATTATCCCTGAACATAATCAAGCTGATAAAAAAAGAAATGTCGAGACGCTAAATTTGGCAAATGCGATAAAGGCTCAGAAGATTTTGGAAATATATAATCAAACTTACGGATTTAATCATAACAGATTGTCCAATATGAAGCTGACTGGCTATATGAAATTAATAGCAGAACAAAGTGTGAACAATAGAGTACGGAAAAGTGCCATACATGCCGTTGTATGCCATTTGGAAAGATATACTCCGAATGGAATATTGCTAAGGAAGGTGGACAAGACTTATTTGTTGGGTTTTATAGATTACTTGAAGAAAACAAAACAAGAACATTGTAAGAAGGAAAAGACATTGCATGTTAACACCCAATTCTATTATTTGAAAACGCTGCGCTACTGCTTGAATAGGGCCGTCTCTGAAGATTATATAACTGTTAATCCGATGAATAAGATAAAGAACGAGGACAAACCAAAACGTAATCGAACAGAAAGGGATTATCTTACTATAAAGGAATTGACCAGATTGGTTCATACTCCTTTTTATAATACCTTATTAAGGAAAGCATTTTTATTCAGCTGTTTTTGTGGATTGAGGCATTGTGATATTATTGCATTGAGATGGGAAGATATACGCTATGATGAAAATGGCAATGCACTATTGAGTATTATTCAGAAGAAGACGAAAGAAGCCATATCGCTTCCACTCTGTTCGGAAGCCATAAAACATTTGCCAGACAGAGGAAATGCACCAGAAACGGAAAAGGTGTTTGCCGGATTGGTCTCACTGGGGAGAAGTAATGTAATTTTACACAAATGGGTTGAACAAGCTGGGATATCAAAGCATGTAACATTTCATACAGCGCGCCACACACATGCAACAATGATGCTGACACTGGGAGTAGATTTATATACGGTCTCCAAACTATTGGGACATACCAATATACAAACAACACAAATTTATGCAAAGCTTGTAGATGAAAGTAAAAAGAAAGCTATTGATTTAATTCCTAATATATCATAGGGGTTGGTTAAATGCGAAGTGCAATTTGTCATTCTCTTTAATTGCTGAATTCAACTTGCAAATGCAACAGAATTCTGATTAATAATTTGTTTAAATTTTTCGTTTGGCGTGAG
>NZ_CAXUGK010000060.1:0-1566 GCF_964250605.1 Bacteroides sp. AR20
AAGCCTCCGGCCTATCCTACACATCAATTACCCAAATTCAATGTTAAGCTATAGTAAAGGTTCACGGGGTCTTTTCGTCCCATCGCGGGTAATCGGCATCTTCACCGATACTACAATTTCACTGAGCTCACGGTTGAGACAGCGTCCAGATCATTACACCATTCGTGCAGGTCGGAACTTACCCGACAAGGAATTTCGCTACCTTAGGACCGTTATAGTTACGGCCGCCGTTTACTGGGGCTTCAATTCAATGCTTCTCTTGCGATGACATCTCCTCTTAACCTTCCAGCACCGGGCAGGTGTCAGGCTGTATACTTCATCTTTCAATTTTGCACAGCCCTGTGTTTTTGTTAAACAGTTGCCTGGACCTATTCTCTGCGCCTCGCCGTTAAGCGAGGACCCTTTATCCCGAAGTTACAGGGTCAGTTTGCCTAGTTCCTTAACCGTGAATCACTCAAGCGCCTTAGTATATTCAACCCGACTACGTGTGTCCGTTTGCGGTACGGGTACCTGCAGGATTAAGTTTAGCGGATTTTCTTGGAAGTATGATTACACGCACTATTGGATTGTTCTAAGAACGCTCCATACTATCAGGTTCGACTCTTGCTCCGGATTTGCCTGGAACAATCAGCATCTACACCCTTCAACGGACTATTCCGTCAGTCCGCGGCGCTGTCACGACTCCGTCTCCACGTCACTCCCACAGGTAGTACCGGAATATTAACCGGTTCTGCCATCGGCCTCGCCGTTCGGCTGAGCCTTAGGACCCGACTTACCCTGATCCGATTAGCGTTGATCAGGAAACCTTAGTCTTTCGGCGAGGGGGTTTCCCACCCCCTTTATCGTTACTTATACCTACATTTGCTTTTCCACACGCTCCAGCAAAGCTCGCGCTTCACCTTCGACGCCGAGTGGAATGCTCCCCTACCGATGATTTCTCATCCCAAAGCTTCGGTAGAATACTTATGCCCGATTATTATCCACGCCAAACTCCTCGACTAGTGAGCTGTTACGCACTCTTTAAATGAATGGCTGCTTCCAAGCCAACATCCTAGCTGTCTTAGCAATCTGACTTCGTTAGTTCAACTTAGTATTCATTTCGGGACCTTAGCTGTTGGTCCGGATTGTTCTCCTTTAGGACATGGACCTTAGCACCCATGCCCTCACTCCTGACATAGAACTGACACGCATTCGGAGTTTGTCAAGACTTGATAGGCGGTGAAGCCCTCGCATCTTATCAGTCGCTCTACCTCATGCCAGTATAAGTCAAGGCTGCACCTAAATGCATTTCGGGGAGTACGAGCTATCTCCAAGTTTGATTAGCCTTTCACCCCCACCCTCAGGTCATCCAGAAGCTTTTCAACGCTTATTGGTTCGGTCCTCCAGATGGTGTTACCCATCCTTCAACCTGCCCAAGGGTAGATCACTTGGTTTCGCGTCTACTCCTTCCGACTATACGCCCTGTTCAGACTCGCTTTCGCTTCGGCTGCAGATCTGAAATCCTTAACCTCGCCGGAAAAAGTAACTCGTAGGTTCATTATGCAAAAGGCACGCCGTCACACCAAA
>NZ_CAXUGK010000060.1:1662-3460 GCF_964250605.1 Bacteroides sp. AR20
GATTCCCCGTTCGCTCGCCACTACTGGGGGAATCATTGTTTATTTTCTTTTCCTGCAGGTACTAAGATGTTTCAGTTCCCTGCGTTAGCCTCCTGCAATGCAGGATGATACTTCTTCAAAGTACCGGGTTGTCCCATTCGGAAATCCGCGGATCAAAGGTCATTTGCACCTACCCGCAGCTTATCGCAGCTTATCACGTCCTTCATCGCCTCCGAGAGCCAAGGCATCCGCCATGTGCCCTTACTTACTTTTTGTCTTACCGATCACGTATGGTCGATATATACTTTCAGCTTTTAACTTTACTTTTTTTTGGTCACATCATGTCAAAGAACGGTGTTTCAATTATAAAACAATAATCAAAACGGAGTGGAGAATAACGGATTCGAACCGTTGACCCCCTGCGTGCAAAGCAGGTGCTCTAGCCAGCTGAGCTAATCCCCCTTCTTATAAGTGGAAAACGGAAAGTGGAAAGTGGAGAATCCGGAGAGTTCCCGATTTTCAGTTTTCAATTTTCAGTTTTCAACTTTGAAGTAGTCCCAGGCAGAGTTGAACTGCCGACCTCTACATTATCAGTGTAGCGCTCTAACCAACTGAGCTATAGGACTGTCAGTCAAACCCTCGCCTTACGGCTCGGCTTCTACTTTTCTCGTATATTTTAATAAACAAGTACGCGCAGTACAAGAGGTTCTTATGGAAGCATAACTTCAAGAACCAACGATCGAGTCGAGACGTCACTCCAGAAAGGAGGTGTTCCAGCCGCACCTTCCGGTACGGCTACCTTGTTACGACTTAGCCCCAATCACCAGTTTTACCCTAGGGCGCTCCTTGCGGTTACGCACTTCAGGTACCCCCGGCTTTCATGGCTTGACGGGCGGTGTGTACAAGGCCCGGGAACGTATTCACCGCGCCGTGGCTGATGCGCGATTACTAGCGAATCCAGCTTCATGGAGTCGGGTTGCAGACTCCAATCCGAACTGAGAGAGGCTTTAGGGATTAGCATCACGTCGCCGTGTAGCTGCCTTCTGTACCCCCCATTGTAACACGTGTGTAGCCCCGGACGTAAGGGCCGTGCTGATTTGACGTCATCCCCACCTTCCTCACATCTTACGACGGCAGTCTCGACAGAGTCCCCAGCATCACCTGATGGTAACTATCGATAAGGGTTGCGCTCGTTATGGCACTTAAGCCGACACCTCACGGCACGAGCTGACGACAACCATGCAGCACCTTCACAACTGCCTTGCGGCTGACATGTCTCCACATCATTCAGTTGCAATTCAAGCCCGGGTAAGGTTCCTCGCGTATCATCGAATTAAACCACATGTTCCTCCGCTTGTGCGGGCCCCCGTCAATTCCTTTGAGTTTCACCGTTGCCGGCGTACTCCCCAGGTGGAATACTTAACGCTTTCGCTTGGCCGCTTACTGTATATCGCAAACAGCGAGTATTCATCGTTTACTGTGTGGACTACCAGGGTATCTAATCCTGTTTGATACCCACACTTTCGAGCATCAGCGTCAGTTACAGTCCAGCAGGCTGCCTTCGCAATCGGAGTTCTTCGTGATATCTAAGCATTTCACCGCTACACCACGAATTCCGCCTGCCTCTACTGTACTCAAGACACCCAGTATCAACTGCAATTTTACGGTTGAGCCGCAAACTTTCACAACTGACTTAAGCGTCCGCCTACGCTCCCTTTAAACCCAATAAATCCGGATAACGCTCGGATCCTCCGTATTACCGCGGCTGCTGGCACGGAGTTAGCCGATCCTTATTCATACGGTACATACAAAAAGGCAC
>NZ_CAXUGK010000061.1:0-3116 GCF_964250605.1 Bacteroides sp. AR20
CGAGCTTCTACGTCAATGGCCCACTTAGTGTTGATATTGAACTTCAAGCCCAAACCGGCAGAAGCGCCGATACGTGCACGCATTTCAGCTTCACCGGCAGGAGCCATAGACTGCGAAGTACCGTCAGCACTAATTGTAACATCCACATTTTGAGATTTTGCTACAGAAATTTGAGGTCCCAAGAAACCGTAAACTTCGAAGAAACGGTTAGGATTAGCACCGGCAAACAATGTAGAAAGATTGATCATTGCATCAATGTTACCACCTACATAAGTCTTGTTGTGTTCCCAGTATGCATCATCCAAACACAAATGCTGAGTAATACCGTTTACCTGAGCACGTACCCCCCAAGTCGGAGTAATCAGCTTACCAACTGACACGCTGAAATGCGGAGCAATCTTATTGAAACCGTCATTGTTGATGGCGTGGATACCACCACCTACACTGACAAAAATATTATCGCTCCATTTCGGAGTGTAGTAGTTCGTTTTTTCCTGTGCATTCAGATTTGCTGCACAAGCGCCTGCCAATAGTAAGGAGGCTATCATTAATTTACTTTTCATTTTCTCTTGAGTTTAAGATAAATAACAACTAAAACTTCTATTAATCAAGTTCACCAACACCACCACCGGCATTGCCTTCACCATGACCATGACCATGACCGTGGCTATGACCGTGACCAGGAATATCTTGATTTTCAAGAACAAACAGTGTAGAAGTTGTATAATCATCTACTTCAATAGAAGCTAAAGGCTCTGTTTCAGCTTTTGTTACAGCCTTCTTCACTACTTTATATTCAGTTGTTACAACAGTATAAGTAATAGATGCAGTTGTTCTAGAGTTAGCATAAACTTTATACTTATTCTCCGGTGTTGTTACTGTCGTTTCCTCATATGTATTCTCAAGCGTGTTAAAGAAAGATTCAATAGCTGCGCGTTCAATAAGATCAGTTGTATTGATTTTCTTTGCACCTACTTTTGCACCTTCTTTTACTACATAAGGGAATGATGGAATGTCAAACCAATAAAGCTCGTAGTTATCCCAAGTCTTAACTTTAGGATCCGTTACTGGTTCAAGTTTTGTAGATTCTGCTACAATCTTAGTCTCAGCATCTTCTTCCTGAAGAATGATAGTCGGAGTCAGAGTAGCAAATTGCCCAGCTTGCAAAGCAGGAACCTTAACTGTAACAGTTGCACTCAAACCATTATAAGAAGCTGTAACATCAACACTCTTAGCAGCCAGAGTAGGATTACCAGTAAATGTCAACTCTGCAGGTGCGATAGTGGCTTGGCCAGTTACATCTGTAGTAACACCATCCTCTATAGCAAGCACAATCGGACTAATAACAGCTTGTGCATTAGTAGGAGTTACATTAACGTTGAACTCTTCCTTCTCACAAGAAGTTAAAGTTGTAGCTAAAGCTACTACGGCTAACGCAAATACTGCACTTATGCCGTTTAAGAATTTAATCTTTTTCATCTCAATTAATTAATTAAAAATTTAACAATTCTGACTTAATAAAATATGGGTTAAAACTATTTTCTTCCATTATATTGTCACTAACTTCCGCTTTATACTGTCTATAATAGTACCTTTCATTACCTGCATTATAAACAATGCCCATATTAGCAGAGGTATTCACACGAGGTATATATCCTTTCCTTTTATATTTATAAGGAGGTAATGCCACTTGAAATCGGAAGCCTCCATTCATCTTTGCATGTTCTGCTTTCATTGCATAGAAACCAATCGAACAATAGCGAAAATGGCGAATCATTTCAAATTTAACACCTTTCTCCTTCAATAAATACTGTTCTGCTTTCAGATTAAACTGAGTGTTAAATTGCGGCCAATAAAAGCTACCGCCCAAAGACCAAGTAACAAGTGCTGTCGAAGGATCATATACATAGCGAAATCCGCTCCAATATCCCATTCCTGTATACCCAATCCGAGCCATTAAGGAAAAGCGTTCATCCTTAAAAGGGCGATAAAATTCGGCGTCCACTCCATATTGGTCAGCACTAAAACATCCCACAGTCACTTTACCAAACACATTATACGGTAATCTAAAACGCTGTGAAATTGTAATATGTCCTGGATGAACTTTATCTTCAAACCTTCCATACCCATCATTATAAACCGGTATTTTCAACTGTGCCGTTAATTTCATACCTTTCCATAACGAAACTTCTATCGCAGGACTCAAATCAAACAAGACCTGGTAAATCTGTGTAATCACCAGATTCTTGAAAGCTAATTGAGGATATACCAATACATCAATCTTGAACAAAGAACTATTTTTCAACTTTATTTTCCGTGCATTTTTCCAAGTATCACCCAATTCATAGCTTACATTCCAGTCATCACGTTCTGCTTGGAGCACCGAATCCCCCTTTATGGGATGATAATAAAGAGAAATCTGAGGTACATTATTGTCCAGAACTATTATCCGGCATGACTTTTCTTCCGGTAAACCCATCTTTTGAATAACATCCACCGCTTTGCCTATGCCTACGCCTTGCAAACGATATGCAGAGTTCTGCAGAACATACACACGTTCATTGCCATCTTCTGTCCATCCAACATTTTCAAATCCCATTTCCACTAAAGCATCTACAGTACTTTCCCCCGTTTGGCAAATCCCTTTTAAAGGGAGCAAACAGTATAAAAAGAACGCTGCACACAGTGCTATTGTTTTAGTATTTAGGCACTTTCTTATGTTAGAGTTTTTATACCTCATCTTTTTCAACCATTTTTTGTGTTCGTATAACACAAAATATGCTGCAAAAATAGACACATTTTTAATAATACCAAAGATTTTTATATGAAAAAATGAAATAATGTTGTTTTTTCTTCAAAAGCCCCCAACAAATACTCAGAATGTTTATATGAAATATATTAGCTATCTTAAAATCCTTAATATAGCTGTGCATAATTACTATACAGAATGTTGTTTTTTGTGCCAAATAGTCATTTTTCAGATGTTTTTGCTAATTCACTTTTCTCTGAAAAAGGATAAATAGAAGAAATATCTGCAAGAATCTTGAGTTCAACTTATAAATGCAACTTTTTGGGTGCGGATAATAAGCAATAAAAACATTTATTTTTCAGAGAGG
>NZ_CAXUGK010000062.1:0-2630 GCF_964250605.1 Bacteroides sp. AR20
CAAAGCTATTAAATAAAAAATACGGAACCCATACTGAATCCCGTATTTTACATTTACACAAAATATTTTATAGTGCCAATTTATGTAATAAACATTCTTTTTTCATTGTTTATATATTTGGTTAACTGGGCTGGCACTCCGATGTGAATAGGGGTGTCAGCGTTTATATGTGTATTCAGCTACTCCAATTAACAAGTAAGGCAAGTATCGTAAAGCCTTGCGCTTTATGATTCTTGCCTTGCTATTAGTAAATTAAATAAGATTTATTTGTTAAGCAACCACTCTGTAGCAGGAACAACATTTATGGTGTAACCATCCTCCTCAATTGTTTCTTGTTCTTCAAATGTTACAAGCGTAAGATTATTGCACTTTAGTTTCTTGGCTGCATTCTTCAAACCTCTAATCTCTCTATTGCGTGTCTTTTCAGTAGAGATATCGTATGATACCTGTATCAAATCTTGCACATTGCCATCTTTTGCTATAACAAAATCAACTTGCGAAGATGTTTCCTTATAGTAGAAAACATCACAAAAGAGTGGCTTATAGCGACGCATCAGCTCAATGCATACTATATTCTCCAACTTCCAGCCGAGATTTTCCAATGAGAAATTATCCTTGCGTTCTGTGACAAATGCAGTATCCACTACATAAACCTTTTCGTTTCTTACACGATCTTTACTTTTATATGAGAAACGATTTACTCCTACCAATAGAAAAGCCTCTTTAAGGTAGGAATAATAGTTCTCAGCCGTATGATTTGATACTCCGAATAATTCTCCTACCGTTTTTGCGACAAATTCCTGACAATAATTATCGGCAAGATAAGCTGCGATTCTTCGTAATGCTTCCACATTGCGAACTTTGAAACGTTTTGCTATATCATTCTTGATGATGGCATCCAATAATCCGTTAATGTAACCTCTACGATTACTTTCATTGAACAATTCCGGGAATCCGCCTTGTAGAAGATATTCATGTAGGGTACTTTTGCGAATACCCTTCGCTTTTGTTGATAGCGAAGTGGTATCTATCTTTTTCATTGTACAATACTCGGAGTATGAGAAAGGATAGAGTTCTACCTTATTATTTCTTCCTGTCAGATGTGTACTTAATTCCTTACTGAGTAATTTAGAATTAGAACCTGTAATAAATAGATGCATTTTCTGGCGAAGCAATCGATTGACAAACAATGGCCAGCTTTCTATATTCTGTATCTCATCAAGGAACAGATATTTGAACTCTCCATAAGTCATATATAATGCTTCAAGCAAATGGTCTAAATCACTTGCCTTCATATCCTCCATTCGGTCATCATCAAAGTTTACATAGGCAAAGTCAATCCCCTTTTGCTTAAGGAACATTTCGCATAATGTTGATTTTCCACATCGTCTGACACCTATCACCACCTGAGCTCGATTGCTCTTTAAGTCAAGTTGTGATTCTTCAGGACGTGGGCACAACTCCGAGTAATCATTCGCTAGCAACTCCTCACGCTGGTCTGCTACTATTGATAGTAATGTCTGAGTATTCATAATTCATATTATTTTACTGCAAAAATAATTCTATTTCCATAAAACAGCAAATTTTCCGTAATCTATTTCCATAAATAATGCGATTTATTTATTTCTATTTCCATAAATAGTGCAAATTATCATTTTCTATTTCCATAAATTCACTCTTCGATACAAAATCTATTTCAAATTTGGCACATCATTTATAACTCCTCACGACCTCTTTTCACCCCAAAATCCACCCTTCAAAACACCCCAACTATGACATCTGATGACACGTTATGACGTGTATAGACCGATTTGAAAATCAATGGATTAAGTGCTATATATTCGCAGTCGAAATCACTTTTTGTATAACTAAAAAACATTTCGACGTATGAAGAAAAAAGTATTATTCGCAGCAGCATTTATGCTTGCAACAGTGAGTGCATTTGCACAGGGTAACGGTATCGCAGGTATCACCGAGGCTACCAACATGGTAACATCGTATTTCGATCCCGGTACCAAGTTGATTTACGCAGTGGGAGCCGTAGTCGGTCTTATCGGTGGCGTGAAGGTCTATTCGAAGTTCTCTTCGGGCGACCCCGATACCTCGAAGACCGCAGCCTCTTGGTTCGGTGCCTGTATCTTCCTGATTGTAGCCGCCACCATCTTACGTTCATTCTTCCTCTAATATGGCGGTCTATCAAATCAACAAAGGGATTGGTCGTAGCCCCGAGTTCAAGGGGCTACGCAGCCAATACCTCTTCATCTTCGCTGGCGGTCTGCTCGCCATACTCATAGCCTTTATGGTGCTGTATATGGCAGGCGTGAACCAATGGATATGTATCGCACTGGGTATCATCTCCGCTTCGGTACTTGTCTGGGCGACCTTCCACCTCAATGCCAAGTATGGCGAGTGGGGTTTGATGAAGATGCAGGCTGCAAAGAACCATCCCCGCTACATCATCAACCGCAAGCGATTCTTGCGATTGATTATTCCTAACCTCAAAAACAGAAAGTCATGAGAAATGTAATGAAAGCAGCTACCCTCGAAAGCAAGTGGAAAATCCAGTGTAAGCTGCCCCCTAAAACCAAGCGATTCTGCCCCCTTAAAACATTCAACAATGCCCCCTTAAA
>NZ_CAXUGK010000063.1:0-2443 GCF_964250605.1 Bacteroides sp. AR20
ATAAAATCATTTCTACTATGACAACAAAGATAGCAAACATCCTCCAATGTTACGCATTGGGGATGGGGATAAAGCAGATAAGCAGGAGCTTTGAGCTTTCCCGCAACACGGTGCGCAGATATGTGCGCCTGTTTCAAGAGTGTGGTATACCGATAAAGGAGTTGGCCGCCATGCCTTCCGCTCGCATCCAGGAAATGTTCTCTGAAGGTGTTGGCCGTAACAGGGAACCGTCACAACGCCAGCTTGAGCTTGAGGCACTCCTTCCTGAGTATGCTGCCCGGCTTAGCCGCCGAGGCGTAACAGTGAAAACCCTGTACGAAGAGTACCGCGAGACCCATCCTGACGGATACAGACATGCCAGTTTCGGCAACTATCTCATGCGTTACCGTATGGTGACACATGTCGTAGGCCATGTCGAGCATTATGCCGGAGACCAGATGTATATCGACTTCGCCGGTGACAAACTGGAAGTCGTTGACAGTGAAAGCGGTGAATGTCGCAGCGTTGAAGTGTTCGTGGCCATACTTCCGTGCAGCCACTATACCTATTGTGAGGCGGTCTGGTCCCAGTCAAGGCAGGACTTGATTAAGGCGTGTGAGAACGCGCTTCATTTTTACGGCGGGGTTCCGATGGCGATCGTACCAGACAACCTCAAATCGGCGGTAACCCGCAGCGACCGTAACGAGCCGGTAATCAACGAGGAGTTTGCGGCATTTGCCGAACACTACGGATGTACCGTATACCCCACACGGGTACGTCATCCAAAGGACAAGGCCTTGGTGGAGAATGCCGTGAAGCTACTTTACCGATCCGTCTACGCTGACATCGAGGGTCTTGTATTCCACTCGCTGGAGTCTCTGAATGCGGCCATATCCGAATCGCTCTCGGCCTTCAACGGACGCAGGATGAGCGGGCGTCCCCAGTCCAGACGGGAACAGTTCGAGCAGATTGAGTCCGACTGCCTCCGCCCGCTTCCCGCCATACGCCATCAGATGAAAGAGCGACGCTCCGCAACAGTAATGCGTAACGGCTATGTCACCTTCAGGCTTCACCATTACAGCGTACCGAAAGAGTATATAGGCAAACGTGTCGAGATTGTCTATGATGCGGACACGCTGGAAATATATCATGGCCTGCGTCTGGTGACCACACACCAGCGCGATGACACGCCATACTCCTATACGACCAAGGATGCCCACGGACTGCCCGGACGTCATGGAAGTTATGAAAAGGATCTGGAACAGATTTACGAACGAGCCGGCCAGACAGATAACGTCCTGCTGCTGTATCTGCGCAAGGTGGCGGAACTCAAGAAGTATCCTCCCGCGGCGTTCCGTTCATGCAGAGGCATCATGGCGTTGGAGAAGACCTTCGGGCTGGAACGGTTGGTGGCGGCAAGCGCATGCGCCACGCAACTGCGCCTATACGGATATCAGGAGATAAGGCGGATCCTTGAACGCGGGGATGATGCAGACTTCCTGTCAAAAGACGACATTGACGATGAGGTCCCCGTAACATCTATCCACAAAAACATCCGCGGAGCAGCCTACTTCGCACAATTAAAACATTTAAATAGAGACAACAATGGAAACAAATAATCTTACCGCACCGATAGCTGTCGAAAAAGACCGCAACACGTTGACAATCGAACTGATGAACCGTATGAAGCTGCACGGCATGGCCGCCGCCTTCACTGAAAGCCTAACCTCCACTATGGCAGAAACAATGACAATCGAATCTTTCCTGCACATGTTACTTGCCAGGGAATGGGACTACCGTGCCAATGCAGCCATCCAACGCCTTATACGCGGGGCGGCGTTCCGCTACAAGGCCTGCCTCGAGCAGATAGACTATGCAATCCCGCGTGGCCTTGACCGCAATCAGATGGAGCGGCTTGCATCGCTGGAGTTCATCCGCAAGGGACAGAACCTCTTCATCACAGGGTCATCCGGTACCGGGAAGAGCTTCCTTGCCACAGCAATGGGGTATGAAGCCTGCAAGAAGGGCATACGGACATATTATGCGAATGCTCCGAAACTTATGGGTACGCTTAAGGTGGCAAAAGTAAAAGGCACACTGGAATCGGAACTCAAGAGAATCGAACGGAGCACGCTGCTCATATTGGATGACCTCTTCCTTGTGAACCTTGATGCCAAGGAACGACCCATCCTGCTCGATATAATAGAGGACCGACATGGGCGCAAGTCCATCATCATCACCTCGCAACTGCCAACGGACAATTGGTATGATGCAATCGGAGACCCTACAGTAGCAGATGCCATTATGGATCGTATTATACATACGGCGCACCGGATTGAGCTGACAGGAGAAAGTGTCCGTAAAATGGCTGCATACAGAGGGAAATAAACTAAAATAATAATAACCCCATCGGTCAAGACTTTTTAAGGGGGCATTGTTGAATGTTTTAAGGGGGCAGAATCGC
>NZ_CAXUGK010000064.1:0-1935 GCF_964250605.1 Bacteroides sp. AR20
TAATTAACTTTGCAAAACCTATCGGGTGGTACACGTTTCAAATGCTACCCGGGTCCCTTTTCAAGTGTTAGCTACAATCCTTCACTTACAGAGATTTCAGAATCATACTATTTGCTTTATCAATTGCCATCGTGTCCAATGAGGCAAGATAGATGCGTGTGGTCGCTTCTGAATCGTGACCCATTCCCTCGCTGATAACCGAAATAGGAACATTCTTGCTCTTGGCGATGCTTGCCCAAGCGTGACGGCTCACATACATCGTAAGTGGTACGGACAATCCCAATTGGTTGCCGATGACTTTTAGGCTACGGTTGATGTTGTGTGCCGTATAGATGTATTGCTTGCGTTCATCTATTTCGCTGAGGGGTTTGATGATGGGCAACAGATATTGAGACAACGGATTATCATACTTTTCCACTATCTCCTGCATACACTTCTCCCATTTGATGAATAGCTGTTGCCCTGTCTTGCGTCTGCGGTACGATAAAATATTGCCGTTCAAGTCCTTTTTCCGTAGGTATGCCATATCCACGAATGACATACCACGAGTGTAAAAACTTAGCATAAACATATCACGGGCAAAATCAAGAGTCGGATTCATCGACAAATCCATCTCTTTAATCCGCTTAACCGTTTTAAGAGGTACAGCTCGCTTGACGGTTTTATCCACACCTGTATAGACGTGCTTGAACGGGTGTCGCTGGGTGGTCAACTTCTTTTCCACGGCACGATTATATACAGCCCGAAGATTACGCATATAGAATGATGAACTGTTGGGGCTTACTCCGCTACGCTTCAAGTAGGCTTCGTATGCCATCATCATATCGGAATCCATATTGTCCAATGCCAAATCCTTATCCTCACGAAAGCGCCGGAAACTGCTGAGCGTAGCAGCATATGTTTCCGAAGTACGTATCTTGCCCAATGTTTTCAGATTGGATATTACGCCCTCCATAAATGAGAAGAGATAATTTTCTGGATTATCCGCTATGAACTCGGCTATTACATCATCAGCGGTATAGTCACATCCGCTATGCTCAAATACTGAAATAATCTTTTGAAGAGCCTTTACATCCATTCGGATTTTATCGATTATTTCCGACAGATAACGCTTTCTCTCATCATTGAATCGTGGTAATACCACCTCCGACAAGTGATTGTTCCACTCAGAGCCGTAGAGACGGTAGCCCGTCTTTTGCTGACGGGCTACACGATTGTGGATTACTTGATAGAAAATTGTACCTTGTCCGCCATCAACCGTTGATGGTCGGAACTTAATCTTAACTGTTGCCATATCACAATCAGGGTTTTGATTTGTTATTCAGATTAACCTTACTATCGTCCTGTTTGTTCTTGATGGACTTGGCTCTTGATTCTTGCTCCTTTGCTGCCTGCTCTTTGAGCCTTGCTTGCTCGGTAAGGGCGGCTTGCTTACGGACAGCCTCTTCGTAGATTTCCACATCCTCACGCATCTGCTCAATCTTTTGGTTATCTCGGTTGAGTTCGAAGATGTCCTCCAAAGTGGCTATATGTTCAGCCGAAGCATCGCCTTTCATTTTTATGTAACGATATTTGAGGTCATTATCAATGCGTTCATAGTTCGGACGTTTTGCCAGATGTAAAGCAACTGATAAAACTGCAATGGCTGCCGACATGATTACAAAGGTTATCAAGACATGAGGTTCATCAATGCTGATACGAAGATGCTTGGCATTGGCTATTCCACTTTCGATATTTTCATTGGTTTCTCGGAACATCTTCTTGACCTTATCGGATTCCTCCTGCTGTTTAGCCTTGATTTCTGCCAGCGAGTTTAGCACATCGCCAGACGATTGCGATTTATTGACAATCGCTTTCACATCTGGAAAATCCAGTGTAAGCTGCCCCCTAAAACCAAGCGATTCTGCCCCCTTGTGCTAAAATAATCCTACCCCC
>NZ_CAXUGK010000065.1:0-1563 GCF_964250605.1 Bacteroides sp. AR20
GCGTCTTGACGGACGTTTGCGGTTCCATTGCCGTCACTGGCCAGCATCTCGGCGCTCAATTGTTCGGAAGACAGGCGTTTGAGTCCCCGGGAGGACAGACGGTCTGCCGCAGCCAGTATGTCGGCATAAGTGCGCTGGTTGTCACGGGTAAACACGAGCAGTTCGACAAACGATCTGGGAGAATCCGTAAAATGTTTGCGAAACAGTGCCGCCACGTCCGGGTGTACCTGTCGCATGGCCGTGGATCGTCCCAACGCCGCAGGCTTGCGAAGGAACGTGCCCAGATAGTGCATCAGGTCGATACACCAGTCACCGAGACGCCGGGAGCGTACATGCGTGGCTACCTTGTCGCGACCGTCAAGCACGACAATACGCTCGGAATACATCTTTATGGGTACCTCCCGACCGACAAGCCGGTCAGGCACAGAGTAATGCACACCATCGACGGTAATGGTGGAATACTTCCCGACACGGGCATGCCGCTGCTCAAAGCAGCCCATGTCACCGTGGTCAAGCGGCCGCAAAGCCGCAATATCGGCCTGTACGCGCTCCTTCTTCTCTTGCGCAGACATGTTGGAAGCCTCCCCGTTGAGCCTGTCACAGACCTTGTCAAGATGACACTGCGCCTGCTCCAGCGAACCGAAACGGACATCATAGGCGAAAGCCCGCCGGCGGATATGTTCCACCGAACGCTCCACCTTACCTTTCTCCCATCCCGAACGCGGATTACAGAAATGAGGGGTGAAACAATAGTGGAGTTCCATGCGGCGCAGGGCATCGGTATGTTCGCGCTCCTGTCCAAGGAACTTCTTGACGGCCACCCGCATGTTATCGTAGGCCATTACTTGCGGCGTGCCCCCCAAAGCACGGAAGCAGTTGCGGTGTGCTTCCATCAGGGCCAACGTGTCCTCGCGGGAGAACAGGTATGCCCGCCGCAGGTTGCTATGGTTCATCGTGAACACGGCCATGTGCAGCTTCGTCTTGACACCGGCAATCCAAAGTGTCAGCACGCCCCAGTCAAACTCGCACCGGAACCCCGGTTCATACTCCTGGCGGATGAACGCCGCCGGGGACTTGGCTGGAGCGGACACCGCCACTTCCAATGCACGGACATACTGGCATACCGTCGAATAGGCAATCTCTATGCCTTGATCGCGCAACCGGCGCCACATGTCAATCTTGCGCATCTGCTGCTTGCGCAATCCGGCCGCGGCATTAGACCGGTTGCGGGCCATGAAGCCGTCTATCGCCTCCATCACCTGCTGGTTCATCACTCTGCGGACACGTTTGCTGCTGTCATAGCGCACCGGCTGCTGCAGGTACGTGTCCATTGCTTCCGCATCGGGGTTGTCACCGACCGCTTGTTCGAAAGCCCGGAGATACTTGCGTACAGTCTTGCGGCTCATGCCGTTACGACGGGCGATCTCACGGATGCTCAATCCGTCACGCCTATAGGCGAGAATTATGGAATCTCTTTCTTCCATGTGGTACATATTATGAACGCCATTGGTTTTTATGAATATACCAATTTTGTTCGGTTAAACATACCCATGGGTGGGGCAC
>NZ_CAXUGK010000066.1:0-1534 GCF_964250605.1 Bacteroides sp. AR20
GCACGTATCGGCGCTTCTGCCGGTTTGGGCTTGAAGTTCAATATCAACACTAAGTGGGCCATTGACGTAGAAGCTCGCGGTGCCATCGCTCCGTCCATTTTCGGTAATATCAGCAGCCATCGCAAGGCTGAAGGTACAGGTATGCTGACCGCAGGTGTTAGCTACATCTTCGGCGGTAAGAAGTTCGTTCCGGTTTCTAAGATTGACGAAGACGCAGTCAATGCGGAAATCAACAGATATAGAAGTGAACTGGCTCAGGCTCAGGCTGACCTGGCTAACTGCAAGAATGCACTGGCCAACGCTAAACCTGAAGTTAAGGAAGTGACCAAGGAAGTTGAAGTTGCCGGTCCGCGTGCCATCTTCTTCAAGATTGGCAGCGCCCGTCTGGACGACTATGGCAAGGTTAACATCGAACTGGCTGCCAAGATTCTGAAGGCTAATCCGGACAAGAAGTACAAAGTTGCAGGTTATGCAGACAAGGCTACCGGTAGCGCTTCTTGGAACCAGAAGCTGTCCGAAAAGCGTGCCCAGGTTGTTTACGACGCTTTGATTGCTCAGGGTGTTGACAAGGACCAGCTTGAACTCGTAGGATTCGGTGGTACTGAAAACATGTTCGGTAAGAACTTCCTGAACCGCGTAGTTATCCTGGAATAATACACTCCAAGTGACAAATAGACTCTAAAAATGAAGGCGTCTGGGACTCAGACGCCTTTTTTTGGTACTATGTCCGATGTATGTTATAAAGCAACCCATTTTTTATCAGCGACTGAATTTATATGTGATGATGAAGTTTAAGCTATTCTTTATTGTTCTGTTTTGCAGCCTTTCCCTTTCGGCCTTTTCCCAGTTGACGTATGGTACAACCGGGCTGTTGCATGCGCCCTCTGCGGAGATGCAGCGCGACAAGACTTTCATGGTCGGCGGCAACTTCCTGAACAAGGAGCTCACACCGCCCACCTGGTACTATCATACCTACAACTACTTCCTGAACGTCACCATCTTCCCCTTTCTGGAAGTGGCCTACACGTGTACGCTCTTCAAGGCGGAGGCGTTGGGATTGAAGCCATACGGGTACAGCGGATTCACGAACCAGGACCGCTACTTTTCCGCCCGTCTGCGTGTGTTGAAGGAGGGGCAGTTCTGGAAATACATGCCGGCTGTCGTGCTGGGGACGTCCGACCCGTTCACTTCTTCCGGCGGCGGCCAGGTAGGCACCACGGAAGGTAACGGCTATTACAGCCGTTTCTATATTGCCGCCTCCAAGCATATACCCGTTGTGGGTAAGGAGGAGATCGGTGTCCATCTTTCCTACCTTTACAACAACCGCAAGGAGTACAAACTGAATGGCTTTGCACTGGGTGTCACCTACAATCCCTCCTTCCATCCGCAGTTGAGGGTGATAGCGGAGTACGACTCCAAGGACTTTGCTTTGGGAGCCACTTATCTGCTGTTCAAGCATCTGCATGTGCAGGTCGAAATGCAGAGGATGAAATATTTCACGGGAGGGCTGACATACAAAATTCATTTGAAATAA
>NZ_CAXUGK010000067.1:0-1492 GCF_964250605.1 Bacteroides sp. AR20
GAACCATCTTGAATCAATTATGTGAAAAGAAGTTTAATATAGTTGTAATGCCCCTATAATTGTTTATAACATTTTAAGCGATGAAAGATGAAAAGTGGCTTATAGGTAGAATTCTGATAATATGACCGAGAGGTAAAGTTACGATAAAGGAAAATCAAAATATTTATAGGGAAAGAAAGACTTAAAGTGTTATTTTGTAGAGTTTTGGCTTAAGGGGAAGTTGTTGAGAAATGAGCGAGAGGACTCTTCCCTTCAAGAGATGCTTCTTGCGGGAGGAATAAATATGGACACATCTAGGCCGCTTTATCAATAAAAATAAAAAAATCTATGCCGAGATTCCATTGCTTTTTACAAAAGAAATTACCTTCTCATTTGCTTCATCAATCTTCTTGTCGTTGAAAGGTTTGAGATAGGTTTCAGTAACATTTATCGATGAATGTCCCATCGCTTCGGAAATAATGCCAGGGTGAATCTCACAATAATATGCCATTGTGGCCCACGTGTGTCTTGCCGAATACGAACTAAGATGTGAACTCATATTCAAATGTGTTTTTAAAGCTGACAGCTGATAGTTAAAACGCCTCAAAGCTGATTGATACTCTTTATAAGCCGCTTCTGTACCATCCTTGCTACGTAATATTGGGAATAAATAAGGTGAGTTCTCGTCCTTATTGGATACCATGTGTACCAGCTGTAAGGCTTCAGGGGATAGAAGTACCCGTAAGGTGCGACCAGTCTTTCTTCTACGATAGGACAATACATTCCCTTGCAGGTCTTTCTTGTGCAAGAAAGCTAAATCGACAAATGGGAGACCACGCATCATAAACATAAAAACAAATAGCATTTTGGCCTTTTGAAGGCTTGAGGAAGGAATCCTTTTGGACAAATCCATTTCTGTCCCGCGAACTAAAGTTCCTATATCCGAAGCTTCCAAAGCTCTTTTCTTGTCTGCTTTAGTTCCTGTATACACATGTTCAAATAATCTAGGAGTATAACGAACACATCGTAAATCTACAGCTCGATTGTAAGCCGAGCGAATGACTTTCATATAGGTAGAAACGGTGTTCCAACTGCAATCTCGTTGACGCAGGTGCATTTCAAAACGTTTCAAAACCACTGGATTCAATTTGCGCAGATGCAAATCCCGATAGTTATTGAATGCGGAAAACACATTCAATGTAGATTGGTAAATATGGGCTGTTCCCCATCTTCCATTTTCTCGAAGCTCTCCAATAATAGTTGACAGCATTTCTTGTAAGGTAATCTCTTTCATCTTCAATTTAAATTATACATTCTCTTATTAATAATATGTATAAGTACAATCCCTTTATAATGCAGAACATACGTGCAAATACACTAATAATTGGGGCAAACAACAATCCCATTAACAAAAAAGTGCGCTTAAATGCAGATTTTTCGATTAATTATAAAAAAACAGCATTATTATTTGCTCATTTATAGAAAAACAATTATGTTTGCACGGAAAATTCCT
>NZ_CAXUGK010000068.1:0-1419 GCF_964250605.1 Bacteroides sp. AR20
GGGTCAATGTAAAAACCTGAGGGGTAAATTTATAAATTATTATCTTTGTCTCCAAATTCATAGCTTATGGAGTTAAACGGTTATCGCCTTCTTCTTCCTGAAGGCACTTTAGAGTACTTTGCTCTTGTTGATGTGAAGGAAAGCGTAAATGAAGTTGTGATCTACCTTGAGGAAAAAAATATCGTTCCTGAGAAGTATGCAGATCAGGATACTGAGAGTAAAGGCTTTTATGATCCTGTTATTGTTCAGGATTTTCCTCTTCGTGGCAAGAAGGTCTTCCTTAATATTCGTCGTCGTCGCTGGATCTTAAAGAAGCATAATGAGTATATCTCTCGTAACTGGCGTATGGTGGCTGAAGGTACTCGTATGACGCAAGATTTTGCGTCTTTTTTAAAAGAACTATATTGATAGCTATCCGATCAGTTGTAAGCTCTTAGGTGTTTTATATGGAGTTGACGGAGATTTATTGGAGCGTCAATACCGTAACCATCTAAGTGGTTATCTCCATTGGGACCAACTTGTTCATGCAGAGGATTGGCTACTATTCGAAAAGAATATCGGTGCTTATATCTGTATTGATGAGGTAGCCCTCTCGCGTGGAGAACTCTATACTGTACTGATCAATAAAGAAGCTCACGGTGGTAAAGGTAGTATGATTGCTATCATTAAAGGTACGGACGTTCATACGGTCACTTCTGTCCTGCTTAAGCTATCCCGTCTCCGCCGTTACCAAGTGCGCGAGATTACTTTGGATATGGCTCCTAACATGGAGCAGATTGCCCGCATCTGCTTTCCTGCGGCCAAACGTGTTACCGATCGCTTTCACGTACAGAAGTTAGCTTATGAAGCGGTGCAGGAGATGCGTGTAAAAGCTCGCTGGGAGGCTTTGGATGAAGAGTCCACTCAGATTGCTTATGCAAAGGCCTGTGGAAAGATGTATCATGCACCTGTTTTCGCTAATGGAGATACAAGAAAGCAGTTGTTAGCGAGAAGCATTTATCTGCTTTACAAGAAGGAATCCTTATGGACTCAGTCTCAAAGAATACGAGCTGAAATTCTTTTCAAGGAATATCCCGATATAAAGAAAGGATATTATCTGTCTATGCGGTTAGGCTTAATCTATCATCAGTGTAAGTTTAAGGATATTGCTTTGACAAGGCTGGCAAGGTGGTATGATGAAGTAGATAAATCAGGGTTCCTCACCTTTGGAAGGGTCGCACGTTCTATACAAACACATTATCTGAATATAATCAATTTTTTTGAAAGGAGGGCAACCAATGCCGCAGCAGAGTCATTCAATGCTAAAATCAAAGCATTTAGAGCACAGTTCAGAGGAGTAAGAGATAGAGCTTTTTTCTTATATAGACTTGCTAAATTATATGCTTAAATATAAAATACCTCAGATTGTTACGTTGACCC
>NZ_CAXUGK010000069.1:0-1367 GCF_964250605.1 Bacteroides sp. AR20
GGCACTATAAAATATTTTGTGTAAATGTAAAATACGGGATTCAGTATGGGTTCCGTATTTTTTATTTAATAGCTTTGCAAAATGAAGAAAATTATGAAAGAGAAGAATCATGTAGTGCCTGATGAGGTATTAAGTAAGGAGTTCCTTAGCCAGTTCAAGACAGAAGCTGATGTCAGCAAGTTTCTGAAGCAGTTACACGCGCAGGTATTGGAGAAAATGCTTGAAGGTGAGATGGATGTGCATCTGGGTTATGAGAAGAATTCGGTTTCCGGTCATAACAGCGGTAATTCCCGTAACGGCAGCTACCCCAAGAAAATCCAAACTGAACACGGTGAAGCGGTCATACCTATTCCCCGTGACCGTAACGGTGAATTCAATCCCATAGTTGTTCCCAAACACGAGAGTCGTGGGCTTTCCATAGAGAAACTTGTTATCTCCCTATATTCCAAAGGAATGAGCGTGTCCGACATTGAAGAGGAGATGCGTGAAATCTATGAAATAGAACTGTCCACATCAGCCATTTCCATCATTACGAACAAAGTCAACCAGGCTGCTCAGGAATGGCAGAACCGCCCTTTGGATCCTGTCTATCTCATCGTTTGGATGGACGGTATTGTATTCAAGGTTCGTGACAACGGAAAAATCATCAACAAGACTGTCTATCTCTGTGTCGGTCTGAAACAGAACGGCTTGAAAGAAGTCCTTGGCATGTGGGTGGGAAAATCAGAAAGTTCTTCATTCTGGATGGGTGTCCTGACAGATTTGAAGGCCCGCGGAGTACAGGACATACTGATTACCTGCACTGACAACCTGAACGGGTTTACCGACACCATACGTGCCGTATTTCCTCAGTCTTCCACGCAAATATGTGTTGTACATCAAATCAGGAACTCCTGTAAATATGTCGTTTACAAGGACAAGAAAGAGTTTACAGCCGATATGAAGAACATCTATAACGCGCCCAACAAGGAGGCTGCTGCCGTGGAACTGGATAATCTGGAAAAGAAATGGGGAGGGAAGTACCCTTATGCCATCCTCTCATGGAGGAATAACTGGGATGACCTGACTGTTTTCTTCCAGTTTCCATTGGAAATCAGGAAAATAATCTACACAACAAATCTCATTGAAAATCTGAATGGAAAAATCAGAAAGTACACTAAATCAAAGCTTTCATTCCCGTCGGATGATGCTGTGAAGAAAATGGTATACCTCGCTTTGATGGAGATTGAGAAGAAATGGACAATGCCGATTACTAACTGGGGATTGATTATGAACCAATTTATGCTTATTTTTGAAAACAGAATCCAGATATAAGAGAACTTATAACTGAATCCCGTTTCTATTTACACAAAATTATGGATACTGCC
>NZ_CAXUGK010000070.1:0-1334 GCF_964250605.1 Bacteroides sp. AR20
GCACAACTGATTGAACATTTAAACGGTAATATTCATTACCAGTTGTTTTGTGGTGTTCAGATTGATCCGCTTCATCCACTGACCAATCCTAAAATCGTCAGTGCAATTCGTCAGGAACTAGCGGATCGCCTTGATATTGAGTCCCTCCAGCTTATTCTTGCCGAGCATTGGAAACCTTATCTTGAGAACCTTCATGTCTGTATGACCGATGCCACCTGTTATGAAAGTCATCTGCGTTTTCCTACTGATGCCAAACTCTTATGGGAAGGTATTGTATGGCTTCATCGTCATCTGTGCAAACATTGCCGGACATTGCACATACAACGTCCCCGTAACAAGTATCTTGATATAAGCCGTGCCTATCTTGGTTATAGCAAACTGCGTAAACGCAAGAAATCACAGACCCGTATGATTAAACGCAGATTACTGCAGTTATTGGAAAAGTTACTTGACCAGCTGGAGCTGCTTCATTCATCCTACAGGAACAGGCTTACACTATCCTCTGATTACCAAAGACGTTTCTCGGTCATACAGACGGTCCTTGAGCAAGGGAAGAATTTATTTGCAGGCAAAAAAGTGTCCAACCGTATCGTGAGTATTGACCGGCATTATCTTCGCCCCATTATCAGAGGCAAGGAAACCAAATCCGTTGAATTCGGAGCCAAAGTCAACAATATACAGATAGATGGAATCTCCTTCATAGAACATATCTCCTTTAAGGCTTTTAACGAAGGAGTACGTTTGAAAGACTGTATTCATCTGCAACAACAACTGACCAAGGTCAGGGTTAAGGCGCTTGCAGCGGATTCAATCTATGCTAATAATGCCAACCGGAAATTTTGTACTAAATATCATATAAGTACTTCCTTTAAGCGTAAGGGCAGAGCTGCCAAAGATGAGCCGCTTCGAAAGCTTTTACGGTCGGAACTCAGCCGTGAAAGAGCTACCCGTCTGGAAGGAAGTTTTGGAACGCAGAAACAACATTACTCACTGGCCAGGATAAAAGCCAGAAATAGGAAAACGGAAATGCTTTGGATTTTCTTTGGAATACATACAGCCAATGCGGTATGTATGATAGAAAAGGTCGAAAAGAAAAAAAGAAAGGCAGCATAATCTGACTAAAATAAGAGGAAAACAGGAGAGGTTTTAACTTCCCCTAAGAAAGACATGTATATAATGCATGGGTGGGAAGGAAAAAACAAGAATATGTAAATAATATTTTATAAAAAAGATAGAAAACGGGGAAGTTGAACGAAAAAATTAAGAGAAAAGCTAACATAAAGTAAAGCTTTTCTCTTGATTTATTAGAAAGAGGAACATTTACTGAATATCCC
>NZ_CAXUGK010000071.1:0-1245 GCF_964250605.1 Bacteroides sp. AR20
GAGGATGTAAATTAAACTGTGTCAGCAAGGAATAAAGTATTAACTTTGCTAACACAGTTTTTTTTATGAAAGAAGAATTTGATTTCGAGAGTATCAAGAACAAGGCCATTGAACAGCTGAAAGCCGGCAAGCCTTTGTTGGGTAAGGACGGCGCCTTTGCCCCACTATTGGAAAGTATATTGAATGCAGCCCTGGAAGGAGAGATGGATGCACATTTGACAGAAGAAGAACGCCAGATGGGTAACCGTCGTAACGGAAAGATGCAAAAGCAGGTTCAGACTCCCTTGGGCGAAGTAACCGTTTCCACTCCCCGTGACCGTAATTCGAGTTTTGATCCCCAGTTTATCAAGAAGCGTGAGACTATTCTGGCAGAAGGTGTTGCTGACCGTATAATTGGCTTGTATGCAATGGGAAACAGCACAAGGGAAATCAGTGACTGGATGGAAGAAAATCTTGGGAATCGTGTTTCGGCCGACACAATCAGTTCCATCACAGACCGTGTACTTCCGGAGATAAAAGCATGGAAATCACGGATGCTTGATTCTGTTTATCCTATAGTCTGGATGGATGCCATTCATTACAAAGTAACGGATGAACGTGGCTGCGCGGTAACCCGTGCAATCTATAATGTACTGAGCATTGACAGGGAGGGACACAAGGAGTTACTTGGAATGTATATATCAAGGAATGAGGGAGCAAACTTCTGGCTCAGCGTGTTGACAGACCTTCAGAACCGTGGAGTTGAGGATATTCTCATTGCCTGTATAGACGGTCTGAAGGGGTTTCCTGAAGCCATTCAAAGCGTTTATCCTAATACAGCCGTACAGCTTTGTGTAGTACATCAGATACGTAACTCCATCAAGTATGTAGGATCCAAGAATCAGAAGGAGTTCTTAAGGGATTTGAAATGTGTCTATCAGGCAGTCAATAAGGAATCCGCAGAAAATGAGCTCCTCAAGCTGGATGAAAAATGGGGTGAACAGTATCCTGTCGTTATCAGATCCTGGCAGGACAACTGGGATAAGCTGTCCGAATACTTCCAGTATACTCCGGTCATCCGTAAGCTTATCTATACCACAAATACCGTTGAGGGGTATCACCGTCAGATCCGCAAGGTAACAAAAAACAAGGGCGTGTTCCCATCGGATACAGCCCTTGAGAAACTTGTTTATCTTGCATACCGCAATATACGTAAGAAATGGACCATGCCACTGGCCAATTGGGCTACCATCTCGCAACAACTGG
>NZ_CAXUGK010000072.1:0-1155 GCF_964250605.1 Bacteroides sp. AR20
GCTGAATTCAACTTGCAAATGCAACAGAATTCTGATTAATAATTTGTTTAAATTTTTCGTTTGGCGTGAGGTATCCAAGTCTTTTACGAGGTCGATTATTGAGTTTATTTTCAATCCACTTAATCTGTTTGTTGGTTACTTCACTAAAGTCCTTACCCTTTGGGATATACTGCCTGATAAGCCCGTTGGTGTTTTCATTGGCACCACGTTCCCATGAGTGGTATGGTTTGCAAAAATAGAATTTTATTTCCAATTTTTGCGCAATTTCCTCGTGCTTTGCAAACTCCTTTCCATTGTCAGCCGTAATTGTGTGTATTAAGTTTTTCACTTTCCGCAGTGCCCATACTGCAATCTTAGCTACCGGGATGGCTTCTTTTCCCGACAACTTGCGTATCCAGACCCTGCTTGTTGCTCTGTCGTTAATGGTAAGAATGGCACCTTTGTGGTTCTTACCAATAATTGTATCTATCTCTAAATCACCAAATCTCTCCTTCAGTTCCACTATCTCGGGACGCTCATCAATATCCACCCTGCCTGGGATAAATCCTCGCCCTGCATTTTTAGAACCACGTTTGGCATACCTGCGACCTTGTCTGCGAAGATATTTGTGCAGTTTGCCACCCCGCCGCTTATCCTCCCAAATCCAGCGATATATCGTTTCGTGAGATACCATCGCAATTCCCTCCAAGCGGCTCCTGCCGACAATCTGCTCCGGGCTGAATCCTTTCTTCAACAGCTTTATTATCCGTTTTCTCATTGCCGGTGTAAGCACTTCCTTGCGATGTTTTTGCTGCTTGCGCCTGTCTGCTTTTCGCTGGGCAAGCTCCATGCTATAGCTACCACTTCGGGCGTCGCAATTGCGCTTTATCTCCCTGTAAACAGTGCTTTTATCTACTCCGATAGCTTCCGCTATTGCTTTTTTGCTCATCGGTATTTGCAACATCATAGAAATTGCATACCTTTGTTCCTCGGTTATATGTTTGCTCATCTGCAACTTTTTTTTCTTTGGACGGACAATTAAAGCAAAGATAGCAAACTTTATCCATTCAGAGTGAGAGAAAGGGGGACATTGTCTCTCTTTCCTCTCTGAAAAATAAATGTTTTTATTGCTTATTATCCGCACCCAAAAAGTTGCATTTATAAGTTGAACTCAAG
>NZ_CAXUGK010000073.1:0-982 GCF_964250605.1 Bacteroides sp. AR20
GTATCTATAAGCTTACCTCCTAACGGTGAGAGATTTGTAGGATCGATTCATTCGCATGGAGACGCGGACGCAGAGCATATAAATAATAAATTCTCAAAAGCTGATATAAAATATATTGAGAAAACAAAAGAAAATGGTTATTTGGCTACGCCGAGTGGCGATTTGTTAGAATATAATCCTTATAGTAAGAAAACATCAATAGTGACTAGTGATCTTCCTAGTGATCCCAAAGATCCTAAACGAAAGAATAATATTAATCCGAAAGATATTCCTGCTGAAAAGGGTAAACAAAGAATGAAAGAATTGCTACAAAAGCCAGATTTAAACATTCCTGTTAGCCAGAGAGAACATATTCATTGGGTATTTTAAAAAGATAGCAATATGTATAGGACTTATTTTTTTGCTTTAATGCTATTTGCGATGTCATGTACAAACAGTACATCGAAGGTCGGAGAAGATCAACAATCATCTCAACAGATTGAGTATGTAATGAATGATAGTCTCTCAACAGATTTTTATACTGATATGAAAAGCTATGTTCCTGCAGAGGGATTTATACCTACAGCGGATATTGCAGTAAAGATAGCGGAATGCGTACTATTGGAAATTTATGGAAAGGAAAGTATAGAGAAAGAAAAACCTTTTTCTGTTAACTTGGTAAATGGAATATGGGTAATAGAAGGGCATATTCCTAATGGAAATGATAGTGCGCTGACTTTCTGTGGACAATCTTATGTGGAAATAAGAAAAAGTAATGGTGAGATTATAAAGCTTTTGCATACTAAATAAAAAATATTACTCTAATATAAGTTGCCTTTTTTCAATGAGATTTATTTAATTACTATCCTAACATCAGATATGCTATATCTTGTATGTTAGGATAGTTTTTTAGGTCTATCAAATGATGTAGGTCATGCAGGACTACATCCGTACTCTCCGGATGCTTAACAGCACGGGCACTTCCTATCTGGATAACATTTCC
>NZ_CAXUGK010000074.1:0-952 GCF_964250605.1 Bacteroides sp. AR20
GCCTCACAGACATTGGACACACTTTCGGCGATGATCGGATGTGGCGCCACACAACAACCTGTAAACAAAGTTACCGTCTAACAACATAAAAATTGCATAGCAATGGAACAAAACGAAAATCAAGACTCCATACGCGAACGGATACGTGCGTATGCCTTCGACCTCAAACTCCCTCTGGTACGACGCGACATCGACCTGCTTATACAGCAAGGACTTGATGAACGATGGAACCTGTGGATGTTCACGGCCGAACTCCTGCGTCAGGAAAAAGAAAACCGCTCGGAGAACCAGCGTCGGCATCGCATCAAAAATGCCGCGTTCCCACAGTTGCGATACCTCAACGAAATAGACACGGACGCGCTTCCGCCAGAAGCGCGGAAGGCCTTGCCAAACCTTGAGACACTTGATTTCATCAAGGAAGGGCGCAACCTTATACTATACGGGAATCCCGGTACCGGAAAGACCCATCTGGCTACAGCCTTGGGGATTGCGGCCTGTAACGCGGGATACTCCGTACTGTTCACTTCCGTGCCCAGACTGCTTACGCAGATAAGGGAATGCCGGAACGCAATGACACTAAGGGCACTCGAGAACAAGTTCGAACGATACGACATGGTCATCTGCGACGAGTTCGGATACGTTTCTTGTGACAAGGCGGGAGCGGAGATGTTGTTCAACCATCTGTCACTCAGAACTGACAAGAAAACAACCGTCATTACAACAAATCTCGCATTCAACAGATGGGACGAGATTATTGCAGACAAAGTACTAGTTACAGCAATGGTAGACAGGCTAACGCACAAGGCGATTCTACTGAACATGACGGGAAAATCGTACAGAATGAAAGAAACACAAGATATGATAAATAAACAAATTTAATTAACTTTGCAAAACCTATCGGGTGGTACACGTTTCAAATGCTACCCGGGTCCCTTTTCAAGTGTTAGCTACA
>NZ_CAXUGK010000075.1:0-938 GCF_964250605.1 Bacteroides sp. AR20
TTTTGTTCGGTTAAACATACCCATGGGTGGGGCACGTTTCAAATGCTACCCGGGTCCCTTTTCAAGTGTTAGCTACATTCAATGACTTCTTATAACTTCTCACAAGTGCAGCGAAAGAACTGCTTTCAATCTTGACCATCTTTTTCATAACGCTTATTTTTTAGAGTTTTCTGTTTTTTCCAATAATACGGCACGAAGGACATCCGAGCGGCGATAATAGATTTTCCCTTTATCCCGATAAAAAGGAAGCGTACCGTCGTTACGTCTTCTAAGCAGTGTCCTGTCCGACATCTTTGTCAGTAGACGCACGCCTTTCGAGTCCAGTATCTCACTATCCGGTATGTTCTCAACCGAAGGACAAAGTAGCTTCTCGATGTTGTTCACTTTGGCAAGTATGGTGCTGAGCATGTGGGTAACTCCGGCACCGGAAAGAGTTCTTCTATTATTCATAATGACCTTGATTTTATCGTTTATGGTGCAATATTACGAAGTTGTTTTAAGGTCATTGGTTACTCAACCGTTGAGCAACCGTCAAAAAAAGACAGAAAACGCCAAATGAGGACAAAAAAATAGCCGAGGCACTTTCCCCGGCTATTCTATAATGAGCAGACATTCAAAGTAATACTTTAAATGCTTAATATGTTAATAATCAGATTTATACAAAAATAAATAGCAGAATATTTTGCTATATTCCAAATATTGACTACATTTGTATACGAGTTATTTGAGACTATGCAAAGCAGTGTAACCCGAAGCAGGACTTCCGTCTCCAAATCGTTACCTGCATCTTTTAGACTCTCTATATTTTTCTAATCTTTAGAGAGTTACATCAAAATACATTGTTTTTCGGTGATAAACTTTAGGGATATTCAGTAAATGTTCCTCTTTCTAATAAATCAAGAGAAAAGCTTTACTTTATGTTAGCTTTTCTCTTAATT
>NZ_CAXUGK010000076.1:0-798 GCF_964250605.1 Bacteroides sp. AR20
CGTGCCTCACTTTATTCCCGTATAAAAGAAGTTTACAACCCATAGGGCAGTCATCCTTCACGCTACTTGGCTGGTTCAGACTCTCGTCCATTGACCAATATTCCTCACTGCTGCCTCCCGTAGGAGTTTGGACCGTGTCTCAGTTCCAATGTGGGGGACCTTCCTCTCAGAACCCCTATCCATCGAAGGCTTGGTGGGCCGTTACCCCGCCAACAACCTAATGGAACGCATCCCCATCGATGACCGAAATTCTTTAATAGTTCTACCATGCGGAAGAACTATGCCATCGGGTATTAATCTTTCTTTCGAAAGGCTATCCCCGAGTCATCGGCAGGTTGGATACGTGTTACTCACCCGTGCGCCGGTCGCCATCAAACTTAGCAAGCTAAGTTCATGCTGCCCCTCGACTTGCATGTGTTAAGCCTGTAGCTAGCGTTCATCCTGAGCCAGGATCAAACTCTTCATTGTAAAAGTATCTTGACTGCGCAAATTAAAAATTAAAGTGCGACAGCTTAATTATCTGTTCAGGACGCTCGAATTCAAAAAGTTTATCTTTACCTAATCTATATAGAATAAGTATTGACGGTTCTTTTGTTTTACCCAGGTACGACGCGCCTTAATCATTAGTTTCCAATTATTAATTTGCGAAGCACCTGCTCTTGTACTACTTGTATTGTTTATGTAAATCTGTTCAAAGATCGCTTGTTTCACGATTGCTGTTCTTTTCAGAAAGCGGATGCAAAGGTAAGAACTTTAAAGCATATCTTCCAAATATTTTCGGAAGTTTTTTTTATTTTT
>NZ_CAXUGK010000077.1:0-772 GCF_964250605.1 Bacteroides sp. AR20
ATGTCTATGTCGGTCTCGCTGACAACTCCGGTAAGTGCTTTCACCAATGTTTCTCTGCCATGCCTGTTGATTGTTCTTCCATGCAGTTCCT
The DNA here is from genome assembly GCF_964250605.1 of Bacteroides sp. AR20. Classification (NCBI taxonomy): domain Bacteria; kingdom Pseudomonadati; phylum Bacteroidota; class Bacteroidia; order Bacteroidales; family Bacteroidaceae; genus Bacteroides; species Bacteroides sp. AR20. The sequence continues at coordinate 92 of NZ_CAXUGK010000077.1, forward strand.
TCACAAGGACTTCCGCATCTGTCACACCTTGGGATATAAGTTTAACTATTGAACGGTACCCTTTGGAATCTGTTGTGGATATATAATTACTGATTCTGATGTTGCACCTCTGGATGCATTGGTCAAGTTTGACTAAATTGCGGCTTATGGAAACATTCAGGTCAAATATCCTTCTGTCATATTGACGCAGACGTTGAATTTTATCATCAGGAACAAAGCTTGATGCTATCAGTTCTTTACTCAGACAAGTAGCTATCCATTCGGCATCATTCACATCACTCTTTTTGCCAGGAAGCTGTTTTATAAAATAAGGGTTTACCAGATGAAGTTTCACTGACCCTTCAAGCACTCGCCATATGGGTATCCAGTAGATACTGGTACTCTCCATTGCACACTCTTCAACACCTTCAGAGACCATAAGGTCGCGAAGTGTGACCAACTCTTCGGTAAGAACTCCGAATTTATGCTGGATTTTTTCTCCATTAGCACACAGAATACAGCAAAAAACACTATCTTTGTGTACGTCAAGACCGCAGACTACCTTCATAGAAGTATTTTTTTATTGGGACATCAAGCCCGTTGGACATATGAGGATGGGGAAACCCTATGACCTCGTTTTTACCACAAAGATAGTCGCGGTCTTGACTTTCTTATTTACCGGGCGTAAAAAATCTGTTTTTT
>NZ_CAXUGK010000078.1:0-742 GCF_964250605.1 Bacteroides sp. AR20
ATAAACCAGCTTGTAGAAGAGATTGAATTGCAGCAACGACACAAGGACGAAGCACAGGAAAAGATGACTGCACTATGCATGGAGTGGTTTCCTCAAGAAGTTGAAAACCTTCAGACTATACCGGGAGTGAAAGAACGTAGTTCGACCTCAATAATAGCAGAAATAGGAACAGACATGACACATTTCCAGACACCAAAGAAATTGGTGTCATGGGTGGGGCTAAGACCCCGTAACGAGGAAAGCGCTGGCAAAATCAAGGCACGAGGTATCACACATGGTAACAGGTTTGTAAGAAAAACCATGATTGAATGTTCATGGGGAGCTGCACGTATGAAAGATTCATTTTTCGCAGAATTCTCATACAGGCAATGTATCGAAAGAAGAAAGAACAAGATGAAGGTGCAAGTAGCTATTGCGAGAAAAATACTTGTTGCAGTATGGTATGTACTTAGTCAGGGAACTCAGTATATCAAACCAACAGATCATTATACGGCAACCGATATGACTGCCGTATAATGATACAACCGTCCGTTACAAGGTCAATATATTTGTGGTGATTATATCCCGTTTTCGCAAAGTGGCTATCGTTTCGGACGGAGTAGGACACCCGGTTGAGTTTTAATCTCGAAGAGGAAATGTACATAATTGTTCATTGTTCCGACTATAATCGGAACTGAACCGTCATGCAGTAGTGCAAGGAAAAAAGATGTAGAAAGGAATAGACACTCGTTTCCACTCACAA
>NZ_CAXUGK010000079.1:0-730 GCF_964250605.1 Bacteroides sp. AR20
TCTTGCCTTTCTTAAGCCAGTTGCGCAATGTGTTTTTAGAAACGGTCATGCCCATATCTGTCAGCCATTGGTGAAGAAGACCGAAAGTCACATTCTTCACATAAACTTCATAGGCGATAGCCTGCAGAAATTCAGGAGTAGCTTTAGTACCCTCGAATCTGGTCACCACCTCCGGATGGCCTTCAGAAGGGAAATAACCCCACCTGGGCTTTTTACCAGGCTCTGCATAATGAACCATCTCAAAACATTCTTCCGTAAGGAAAGTACGGAAACTGAACACCCGTACCATTCTCCTTTCAATGATGCGACCGGGAACCTTTGTCAAGTCAGAAGGATGCTCTATTACTTCTCCGGATACTCCCGTCGTTTTATAACCGTCAGGACGATTGGACAAATCACGGCCTTTCCCGGAAGGCTCTTTAACCTCCGGTGATTGGACATGACCAACCGAATCCGTGCGAAGCGTATCATCGGTTCCATCATAATCATCCTTCTCCTTGTTCCGGTCTGAATCACCCGTCTTAGCTTTAGATTTGATCTTTTGACGTCGATCACCAAAACGTTCCTGATGGGCATAATCAAGTCTTTCCTGAAGTGATTTAATCTTACGTTCAGCCGATTTGCGAAGTTTATGCTCTTCTGACAACCGATTCTCAAGGTCAGCATGTTTCGATTCCATAGAGGACACCTGAGCCTTCAGATCCTTCATCTGAGCCATAAAATCCTCCAA